>DATHNM010000036.1:0-5072 GCA_035486095.1 Bryobacteraceae bacterium | reverse complement strand
CGCGGTTGCAGCCCAGGTTTAGCAGGGCGGAGAGGACGTCTTGCTCCAGAGCGCTTAGGCTGGGGGCAGACCGGTCGGGCAGGCCTGGCGCCGCGAATGTTCCCACGCCTTCCAGTTTGTCTTTCAGCTCCAGCACCATTCGCTCGGCGGTTTTCTTGCCCACTCCGGGGATGCGCACCAGTTGCTCCACTTGTCCACCGCGAATCGCGTCGATGATGGCCGGAGTGGCAAGACCGGACAGCACTTTAATGGCGAGCGTGGGGCCGATCCCGCTTACCGAGATCAGTTTTTCAAACAGCGCCTTTTCCTGGGCTGTCAAAAAGCCGAACAAGGCGAGCGCATCTTCGCGCACGTGGGTGTGAATGCGGAGCGCGATTTCGGAGCCCGTGTCGGGCAGCGCGGAAAAAGTCGAAATGGGAATCATGACATCGTAACCCACTCCGGCCGTATCCACGATGACCTGATTGGGATGCTTCTCGAGCAGCTTACCGCGCAGGAAGGCGATCATGTCTCAGGGTTATTATGCGCCATCGCCGGCGGACTTCACATGGGGAACGGGAGCCGCGTTTCTGGGGAGGGTAAATGAGAAGCGCGAGCCTCTGCCCGGCTCCGATTCCACCCAGATGGTTCCACCATGCCGGTCCACGATCTTTTTGCAGGTGGCCAAGCCGATGCCGGTGCCCGGATATTCGTCGCCATGCAGGCGTTTGAAGATGCCGAAAATCTGCGCTTGATATTCCGCGGGAATTCCAATGCCGTTGTCTTCCACGCAAAAAACCCAGTCGGCCGGTCCCTCCGCTGCCGTGATCGATATCTGCGGAGGCCGTTCGGAACGATACTTCAGGGCGTTGCCCACCAGGTTCTCGAACACCTGGGTCAGGTACAGCGGATTGGCCGTCACCACCGGTAGCGGGCCTAGCGAGACATCGGCGCCGGTTTCAGCGATGGAACTTTGCAGGTTGGTGATTACCTCGCCAACCACTTTATCCACGGGCACGGGCTCCAGGGTGCCATCGCTTACTTCGCCGGAGCGCGAATATTCCAGCAGAGCTTCCACCAACGCGTGCATTCGCTGGGCACCCGCCACCGCCACATCAAAGAGCTGTCCGGCCTCTTCATCCAGCGTCTTTCCCGAATACCGGCTGCGGATGAGCTGCAGATAGTTGGTGACCGTTCGCAGCGGTTCTTTCAGATCGTGAGACGCGGCATAGGAGAACTGCTGCAGGTCCTGATTGGTGCGCCTGAGGTCGTGGTTCAGGCGGTGCAATTGCTGTTCCGATTTCTGGCGTTCGGTGACGTCGCGGAAGACCAGCACCACGCCGATCACTTTGCCTTGGGCGTTGCGAATGGGCGCCGCGCTGTCGTCTATGGGCAGCTCGCCGCCATCGCGCGAAATCAGCACGGTATGATTGGCCAGACCGACGATGACGCCTTCGCGCAAAGCTTTGTCGACCGGACTTTCCACCGGCCGGCGCGTTTCTTCATTGACGATGGCCAATACGTTTTGCAGAGGCATTCCCTGAGCCTGCGCCTGCGTCCAGCCGGTCAGTTGTTCGGCCACTCCGTTCATGAAGGTCACTCGTCCGGCCTCATCCGTCGCGATAACCGCGTCGCCGATGCTGGTGAGAGTGGTATGCAGCAGATCGCGGCTGGCGGTGGTGCGGTCGTTGGCAACTCCCAGGTCGACGATCAGCCGATCGCGTTCGGCGGTGGCGCGCCCGATATCGAACGTGGCCAGCAGAAGAAACGCAAAGAGCACCGCCGCCCCGAACGCGGTGGTCACACGCGTGCGATCTCCCTGTTGCTGGCGTTCCCGGATACCCTGCGTCAGACCAGTGTAAACTTCGTTCTGCAAATCCGCGCCAATTTTGCGAATATCGTCCATGGTGTGCTTGCCACGGTTGGTTTCCACTTCGCTGAGCGCGGCCTTGAACCCTTCGTTCTGGCGCAATGCCACGGTTTCTTTCAGCTCGCTGAGTTTCTCCGCGATCAAATCGTTCAGTGTCGCCACCCGGACGCGCTGTGCCGGGTCGTTCGCGGCCAAGGCTCGCAGTTCGTTCAGTTGTCCCGGCAAGGCGGCAACTGCAGCGCTATAGACCTCCAGATATTCGGGATTGCCGGTGATGACGAACCCGCGCTGGCCGGTCTCGGCGTCTTTGATGGAAGACAGCGTCTGCTCTATCTGCTGAAGAAGCGCGCGGCTGTGCTGCACTTGCGGCGCGCTGCGCTGAAAGGCTGTCCAATCCTGATAAGAGAAAACAGTAACCACTATCAGGATCAATAAAGCGCCGGCAAGATACCACCTGTCGGGTCTTCGAGTTCGCTGCAAACTTCACTCCGCGGAGCTGCTGAAAAAGCTCCAAGTCTACATTCAGGTACTAAGGGCAGCGTACCAGATATTTCGATGAACACCGGCGTACAGTAGGTTCATGGCGCGCCGCCGCTTCTTCGTCGATTCCGTGCAATCGGGGCACGCGCGGATCATCGGTCCCGATGCCCATCATTTGACGCGGGTGCTGCGTGTTGAACCGGGGCAGCAGTTTGAGATTTCCGACAATCAACATGTCTATCTGGCGGAAGTAGAAAGCGCGCGCAAGGATCTGGTGTCGTTCGCGGTGCGCGAAAAAGTGCCGGCGGTTCAGCCCGCGGTACGCACCACGATTCTGGCTTCGTTAATCCGCTTCGAACGCTTTGAGTGGCTGCTCGAGAAGGCTACCGAACTGGGAGTGGAACGGGTGGTGCCGGTCGAGGCCGAGCGCAGCGAGAGAGGCCTGGAGCAGGCGGCGGCCAAACGCAGCACGCGCTGGAACCGGATTGTCCGGGAAGCGAGTGAACAGTCCCGGCGGGCCCGGTTACCCGAAATTGACGCGGCGGTTGGTTTGGGGGAAGCGCTCCGAACGGCAGCCACTTACCGTTATGTGCTGGAAGAAGCTGAAGCGCCGCTCCTGCTTTCGGCACTACCCGCGCATCGGCAGCCAGGGGATGTTGTTGCGGTTCTGGTGGGACCGGAAGGCGGCTGGACCGATCGGGAGCGCGAACAAATGGCACGGGCAGGATGGTGTCCGGTTTCGCTGGGGCCCCAGATTCTGCGTGCGGAAACGGCTGCCATAGCTGTGTTGGCGATTGTGCATGCGGCCTGGGGAGGGGCTGGGGTATGACCAAAGAGGAAATATTCGGCTTCATGTCGGCCCACAAGCTGGGGGTGCTCGGCTATTTGTCTTCGCAAGGTATGCCGCGGTCTGCCCTGGTGGGCATCGCTGTTTCGCCCGAGCTGGAAATCGTCTTCGATACAGTGAGCAGTTCGCGCAAGTATGGCGATCTTCGCGCGAATCCGGCCGCGTCGTTTGTAATCGGCTGGGAGGGTGAAGTGACAGTCCAATGTGAGGGGCAAGCATTTCAGCCCACCGGCTTGGACCTGGCGCGCTATCAACAGATCTATTTCGCGGCGTGGCCGGACGGGCCGGATCGGCTGAGCTGGCCGGGAATCGCATACTTTGTGGTGCGTCCCCAATGGATACGCTACACCGACTTTTACCGCCGGCCGCCGTTGCTTGAAGAACTGACGTTCCAGCGATCTTAGACCCGGACCACAGCCGCGCTCACCGGTTTCGATCCCACCGGAATCAACATGAATAGCGGACCCTTTTTCCAGTGCGCGGAGCCGGTTACGCTTTTGATGCGAATCACCGCCATGTCGCCGGATGCCTGGTTCAGCACCAGCGCATATTGATCGTCGGGCGTGATCGCGATGCAGGAAGGCTCGGTGCCCACCGGCGTCACTGCCAATACCTTGCTGGTTTCGATATCGAGGATGCTAACGCCGGCCGATTTTGGATTGGCCACGAAAAGATATCCGGGAGACGCAGAGGCAGCCATCGCACCGGGGCTGTGCCCGGCCAGCACCGTTTGTCCAATCTGCGGGGTGTAGTAAGGATAAACCACTACCACTGCGTCCATTCCTTCGCCGGTGACAAATACCTGCCCGCCGTCGGCATTGAAGCACAGGTTGTCTGGACGCACGGCCAGCGGCAGATTTACGATCAGGCGCCGGCTGGGCACGTCAAAAACGGACAACATGCGCTGGCTAACGTTGGCAGCGATCAGTTGGCGCGAATCCGATTGGGCGCGAGAAGCGTCATGCAAGGGTTGAAATCGCACCAGCCCGATTTCGCCGGTGGTGCGTAGCGGCGGAAAACTGCTCCGGTTTGCGAGATCGACGAAGGTGATGGAACCTCCGGCGCCGGAGCTGATGGCGGCAGTACGGCCGTCGGGCGAGATATCGAAATCGGCCGGATCGTCGGGTAGGGGAAGCGCCCAGGCCACCTGCAGAGGCTGCAGCGTGAGGCGCACCAGTTGCCTGGGCTTTTGGCACAGCACATACAAGGCATCCCTGGCCGGCGAGAGCCGCATTTCTAGCGCCGTTCCAGCCACTTGCAGCTTGCGCGAAAAGGTGAGATTGTCGGTGCGAATCTCGTGGACTGAGCCGTTGCCGGGTGTGAGCGCGTAGACCCGCGCGGTGCGCGAATTGGCCAGCACGGCAGTGGGCGACCCATCCACGCGAATGTGCCGCGCCACCGCGAACACTTCCAGATCCACCGCCGCTATGGCGCCACCCTCCTGGTTGGCGATGAAGGCGTAGCCCGAAAACCCGGTGGCTTTATCGTGCCGGGCGCAATTCGTCAGCGTGGCCAGACCGGCGCCGACACTGGTTGTAACAAATGTACGCCGGGTAAGCATCTCACTTGATTTTGCCACAGGGCTTAGGTTCGCCCGGTACCCGACAACCAACCGGGCCGTTGGATCGGGTTGTTCGAAGGAACATTGGAAGCGGGATCCTCGGGACTGGAACCGTCCGCGGGAGGGGCAATGGGCTGCGCTGCAACCACAATTTCAGGAGCCCTCAGTTTCTTCCTGCTCTTGTGGGCCATGGCGCTCACGTGGGAATTTTCATCTTGCATCAGTTTTTCCAGCGCCTCGCCAAATTCCAGATCCCCGGTTTCGCCCATGGCCCACGCCGCGCCGCTCCGCAACATGGGATCGGAGGTCTCGGATAGTTCGGCCAAGCGGGAATG
>DATHNM010000035.1:0-4076 GCA_035486095.1 Bryobacteraceae bacterium | reverse complement strand
GCAGGCCCAGGCGAAAAGTCCCGAGCTGCACATCGCGCAAGCGACGCTGAGGCAGGAATCCGCGGACGTCTCGCTGGCTCGTTCCGGCTATTTGCCCGCGCCATTCTTCGATTACTTTTATGGTCTGCAAGCCAACCAGCTGGCCCTTTACAATCGCGAGCACGACAACAATCTGGGGTCGGTGGTGCAAGCCGGCGTGAACATCCCGCTGTGGACCTGGGGCGCGGCGCAAAGCAAAGTGCGCCAGGCGCAGCTAAGGCAGCAGCAAGCCAAAATCGAGCTCAGTCTGGCGGAGCGCCAGTTATTGGCCAACCTGAATTCGTTTTATGCCGAAGCCCAGCTGGCCCAATCTCAGTTGAATTCGTTGCGCGGTTCTCTAACGCTTTCGATAGAAAGCCTGCGTCTTACGAACTTGCGCTACCAGTCTGGCGAGGCCAGCGCGCTCGAAGTGGTGGACGCACAGAGCACGCTGGCGGCCGCTCGCAACGCGGTGGACGACGGGCTCTCGCGCTACCGGATCGCAATCGCTAATCTCCAAACTCTGACGGGAAACTTTTGATTCATGCGGATGATCTTCATCTTGATTGCACTGGCTGCCCTGGCCGCCTGTTCCAAGCCCAAAGAGGCCGAGACGGAACCGGTGGCGCCGGTTCAGGTCACCGAGGTCCAGCGTGACTCAATTCGCCGCATGGTGGCTGCCGACGGCATCCTTTATCCTCTGGACCAGGCCGGGGTAACGCCCAAGATCAGCGCCCCCATCAAGGCGTTCAACATCAAGCGCGGCGATCATGTGGCGAAAGATCAAGTGCTGGCCACGCTGGAAAATCGCGATCTTGAGGCCGCGGTGGCTGAAGCCCGGCAGGTTTATGAACAGGCGCTGGCCGCGCAAAGAAACACCAACGGCGCGCAGATTCCCGAAGACGCGAATAAAGCGCGGCAGGATGTGACCTCCAGCAAGGAAGCCCTGGACGCCGCGCAAAAAGTCTACGAAAGCCGCAAGCAGCTGTTCGAGCAGGGCGCGCTGGCCCGGCGTTTAGTGGATGAGGCGAACGTCGCTTTTGTGCAAGCTCGCAGCCAGTACAATCTCGCCGCGCAGCATCTGCAGGCACTGGACCGCGTCAGCCAGCCGGAGCAAACCAAGGGCGCCGAAGCACAGGCGCAGGCCGCCAAAGCCCGTTACGATGCGGCTTTGGCCCAGCTTTCCTATTCGGAAATCCGCAGCCCCATCGCGGGTGTGATTGCGGACCGGCCGCTCTATGCCGGTGAGATGGCCGCAGCCGGCAGTCCGCTGCTTACGGTGGTGAACGTCTCGCGGGTTATCGCGCGCGCCAATGTTCCGGTTGCACAGGCTGCCTCAGTGAAGGTGGGCGATACGGGCGTGATCGCGCAAACCGAGGCCGGAATCCAGGTCAACGGAAAGGTTACGGTGGTGAGCCCGTCGGTGGATCCGAACAGCACCACGGTAGAGGTCTGGGTGGAGGCTGACAATCCAGGAGAAAAACTGAAGCCTGGCGCCACGGTCCGCGTCTCCATCCTGGCCGAAACCATTCCCAACGCGATTGTCATCCCTAGCAGCGCGCTGCTGCCATCCGACGAGGGCGGCGTGCAGGTAATGGTGGTGGGCGGGGATTCCGTCGCGCACGAGAAGAAGGTGGAACTGGGAGCGCGCGAGCCTGACAAAGTTCAGGTGCTGAAGGGATTGGAAGCGGGCGAAAAGGTGATCACCGGCGGCGGAGTGGGCCTGGATGACGGAGCCAAGGTTCGTATCGCCGCTGCGCCGGCTGCCGACAAAGACGACAAATGAATCCTCCGGCCCCTGAGACAGAACACTGGACTGCGCGCTACGGCAAGTCCATCATCTTCGTCATCCTGACGATGGTGGGCGCCGGAGTCTACCTGGCCTTCAATATTCCAATCGCGGTATTTCCGGAAACGAACTTTCCCCGCATCGTGGTGGGCGTTGACAACGGCGTCGCGCCCATCGATCAAATGCTGGTCACGGTAACGCGGCCTATCGAACAGGCGCTCAACAGTGTTCCCGGATTGGATCGCATCCAATCCATCACCAGCCGCGGCGCGGTGGAAGTGGATCTTTTCTTCTCCTGGAAAGCCGACATGTTTCAGACGCTGGAACTGGTGAACGCCGCTTTGGCGCGCGTGCAATCGTCATTGCCGGCCACCGCCGCCGTCACTTCCAATCGCCTGACCTTTGCCGCATTTCCAATTCTGGGCTACAGCCTCACTTCCACTGACGTTCCCCAAACCAGGCTATGGGAAATGGCGAACTATGAGATTAAGCCGCGGCTGAATCGCCTGAGCGGCGTCTCCACGGTCGTGGTGCAGGGTGGCCAGGAGCCCGAGTTCGAGATCCAGCCGGACCCCGCGAAGCTGCTGCAAACGTCCGTCACCGTTCCCGGACTGCTGGACGCTGTTCGGCGCAGCAACCTGATCGATTCCCCCGGATTGGTGGAGACCAATCATCAATTAGTACTTAGCCTGGTGAGCGGCCAGGTGCACGACGCGTCAGATATCGCGAATATCGTGGTGAAAACCACGCCGGCCGGCATCCCCGTCCGCATTGGCGACCTGGGCACCGTGCAATCTTCGGTGAAACCGGTGTACACCATCGTGCGTGCGGGCGGAAGCCCGGCCGTTCTGCTGAACATCAATCGGCAGCCGGACAGCAACACGGTGCAGGTGGCCGATGAGGTTCACTCCGAGATCGACCGCATCCGCAAGTCCCTGCCCAAGGGCGTAACGTTGACGCCGTTCTACGATCAGTCTGACCTGGTAAGAGAGTCCATCCAAAGCGTCCGCGACGCCATCCTGATTGGATTGGTTCTGGCCGCGATTATTCTGGTGCTCTTTTTGCGGGACTGGGGAAGTTCCCTGGTCGCCGGCCTGGTGATTCCCGCCACCATCGCCATCACGTTCATCGCGCTGCGCGTGCTGAATCAGAGCTTTAATCTGATGACACTGGGCGGGCTGGCAGCGGCCGTGGGACTGGTGATCGACGACGCCATCGTGGTGGTGGAAAACATTGTCATGCACCGCGACGCGGGCCAGAGCCGCGCCGACGCCATACGCAGCGCCATGCGCGAGATTCGCGTGCCGCTGTTGGGCTCCACGCTCACACCTATTGTCGTGTTTCTGCCGCTGATTTCCATCACCGGCGTCACCGGAACGTTCTTCCGCGCGCTGGCCGTTACAATCGGCATGGCGCTGCTCACCTCGCTTGCCCTGGCGCTCACCTGGACGCCTGCGCTGAGCCGCTATTTTCTGCGAAAGCCGCGCCAGCACACATCGTCGGAGCGCGGGATTCAATGGTACGGGCGCGTGCTGCGAGTGGCCCTGGAGCGGCCTTGGGCCACGGGCATCTTCTGCCTGTTGCTGGTAGGCGCATCTTACTTCTGCTACAACGCGCTGGGTTCGGATCTGCTGCCTGCCATGGACGAGGGCGGGTTCATTTTGGATTACATCGCGCCGGCCGGCTCATCTCTTGCCGATACAGACCGGTTATTGAATCAAGTGCAGAAGATACTTCAGGACACGCCGGAAGTGGAAAACACGTCGCGCCGCACGGGGCTGCAACTCGGCCTGGCTACGGTCACGGAAGCCAACACCGGCGATTTCACGGTGAAGCTGAAGCGCGATCGATCGCGACCCATTGACGATGTGATCGCCGATGTGCGCAAGCGCATAACGACGGAGGTGCCCACGCTGGACGTTGAGTTCGTGCAGTTGTTGCAGGACATGATTGGGGACCTGACCAGCGCGCCCGAACCGGTGGTGATCAAAATGTTTTCCGAAAACGCGGACCTGCTGCGGCAGTGGGGTCCGCGCGTGGGCGACGCCATAAAGAAGATCAAAGGCGTGGTGGATGTACAGAACGGAATTGAAAATACCATCAGCGGGCCCGCCATGGAATTTCACGTCGATCCCACGGTGGCCGCGCGCTCCGGATTTTCGCCCGAAGAAGTAGAGCTGGATACCAGCGCGATTCTGCAAGGCGAGCCGGCCTCCGCGCCGGTGGTGGTGAATGGCCGTGCGTACACCATCCGCATTCGTTTTCCTGA
>DATHNM010000034.1:0-4074 GCA_035486095.1 Bryobacteraceae bacterium | reverse complement strand
CCCTGCTCGTCGTTATTGTCGAAACTGAATTTTCCCTCGGCATCTGTCTTGGTGGTGCCCAGGGTCTGCATTCCGGCCTGAGTGGGCTGGATCAGCAGCACCGGGGTGTTAGGCTCCGGCTTACCGGTGGTGCCGTTAACGATTGTGCCGTCGACGGCCGCGAAGGCGGGCGCCAGCGCCAGCAACAAACCAAAGACGGCGCGCATCAGGACGCCATGGCCTTTCCGCATTCGCCGCAGAATTTCAAAGGCTGCGGAAATTTTGCGCCACAATGCGGACAGTTTTTGCCGTCGGCCTTGGCTTTCGACTGTCCCACCGCCGCGGCAGCTTTTTTCTGATCGGCCACGGGCTGCACCGCATCGATCTCCGCCAGCACTTTCGCCAGTTCGCGCTGCAAATCGATTTTTGTCTTTTGATAATCCTCGTCCGACAACTTACCCAGGCGAAACTCAAACTGAAGATCGCGCAAGTTTTCGTAGATCTGCGCCTTGCGCTCTTCCAGGTGCAGGGTGGGCGATACGGCGGGCGCCTCCGGCACGTCTTGCGAGCGCACGAACAAGGTGAACAGAAGGGTCCCCATGACAAGGACAACGGCTGCGGAAAGAACCATCAATCGAGCTTTTCCACTTCCTTCTCGATTTGATCGTGATAGCGATCTAACAGAGGATCGTGCGGCACTCCGCCCGAGGCAACCGCGACATCCTTGCGGCTCAATTTACGGATCACGAACACTACCAGGATCAGCCCCAGGGCGGCAGCGGTGTAGAACGAGAGCGAACCCAGGATGCCGGGCGGAACCACCACGGTATTCGGCCCCATTTCACTGGCGAAGGAAGCCAGAATGGCCTGGTCCGACATGCCGGCCTGCTCCATTTTGAGGATCTTCTTCTTGTTCTCCCAACAGGTGCGGCAAGGATAAGGATCCATGCGGCAAGCCATGTTGGTCTTGCAGCCGCACGGGCAGTTTAACCGGTCGGCGACGCGGTTCACCGCAGCGCTTTCCAGTTCCTCAGCCGATTGGGCAAGGCATCCGCCGGCCAACAAACCCAGCACCAGCAGACTCAGAACAGGAAGACTAATTCTCAACCGTCGCATGTTTCTCGGCAACTCCTACTACCTGCGTTCGGGCGTACGACAGACGCACTTTGTTGGGAATCAGGCAGACGATGGTGCCGAACGCGAGCACCCAAAATCCGATCCAGATCCAGGACACCAAGGGAAAAACATAAGCCTGGATCACAGCGCGCTTATTGTCGGCCGAGAGCCCGGCGAAGTTGATATAGAAATCTTCGTTCAGAGCGCGGCGGATGGATACTTCCGACGTTGGCTGCTGACTGGCCTTATAAAGGCGCCGTTCAGGATAGCGCGCTCCCAACGATTTTCCATTGCGCGATACGTCCACAGCCAGCCGCTGCCAGGCATAAGTGTCGTTCTCACCAGACTCGATGTTCGCGATGCGCAGATGGTAGTGGCCCACGTCGGTGCTGGCGCCGGGCGCCACTTCCTTGGTGATGTCCTGATTGAACGCCGCCCCGGTATAGCCGATGAACATGAACACGATGCCCATGTGGACCAGATATCCGCCGTAGCGCCGCGTGTTGCGATGTGTCAGCTCAATAGCCGCCGGGATGAACCCGATACCGTTCTTGGCGCGAATGGCCGAAGAGCCTTTCCAGAACTCGGTTACGATGGTGGCAGTCACGAACATACACAAGCCGAACGACACCAACGCGTAGGGGTGTTCATAGGCGCCGAAACCGGCAAGCAGCGCCATCAGCGCCACCCCGGCAATGGTGGGGATCAGGAACGCGCGCTTCAGGCTTTCGAGCGAGCTTCTACGCCAGGCGATGAGCGGGCCGATGCCTGTGAGCAGCATCAAAGCGAGCCCGATGGGGATATTAATGCGGTTGAAGAACGGCGCATCCACGCTGATCTTTTCGCCGGTCACGGCTTCTGAGATCACCGGGAACATGGTGCCCCACAACACCGCGAAGCAGCTGGCCACCAGAATCAGGTTATTGAACATGAAGCTGGATTCGCGCGACACAACGCTTTCCAGCCGCGCTTCCGATTTCAGATATTTCAAGCGCTCCAAAATCAGAATCACCGTGGCCGCGATACCCACGGCCAGGAACATCACGAAATACTTGCCGATGGGCGACTGTGCAAAGGCATGCACCGAACTGACCACGCCCGAGCGCGTCAGGAATGTTCCGAAGATGCACAGGAAGAAGGTGCCCGAGATCAGAACCATGTTCCAGACCTTCATCATGCCCTTCTTTTCCTGCATCATCACCGAGTGCAGAAACGCCGTAGCGGTGATCCAGGGCAGCAGCGATGCGTTCTCCACCGGATCCCAGGCCCAGTATCCGCCCCATCCCAGCACTGCGTATGCCCAGCCTTGGCCCAGCAGAATACCCGCGCTCTGGAACAACCACGTCACGATGGTCCAACGCCTGGTGGTATGAATCCATGAGTCGCCCGGTTGCTTGGTGATCAGCGAACCCATCGCAAACGCGAACGGCACGGTGAATCCCACGTAGCCCAGGTACAACATGGGCGGATGGATCACCATGGTCCAATACTGCAGCAGTGGATTCAGACCCTGGCCCACGCCTTCGACGATGTTCCCGCGTCCGGCCTGCAGTACGCCAAAGGGGCTCAGTACAAATGAGATCAAGATCAGGAAGAATGTCTCGGTGGCCATCAGAACAGCCGTCACCCAGGGCATCATGTCGCGGAACTTGCGCCGGTTCATGAAAACCACGACGGCCGAATAGGTGGAGAGCAGCCACGACCACAAGAGCAGGGAGCCTTCCTGGCCGCCCCACCATGCCGTGAACTTGTAGATTTTCGACATGGACGAATCGGTATGGGCCGCGACATAGGCCAAGCGGAAATCGCCCGTGAGCAGAGAATAAATGAGCAGGCCGGCCGCCACAGTGAGCAATAGCCAGACTGAATAGACCGCGCGTTGGCCGCTGACGATCAGGAAGGAGTTTTTCTTCAGTCTGCCGGTCACCGACGCAACGACAGCGTAGACGGCGAAACAGAAGGCGAGCAAAATCGAGAGAGCGCCGATATTTTCCATGGCGAGCTTGTTCAGTCCTCGAAACGGAGCGCGAGCAGAATCAGCTTCGGGCCTGATTCATGGCAGGTTTTGCGTCCGTTTTCATTTGGGGCTTGGCTTCGTACTTGGACGCGCATTTTGCTTGCACTTTGCTGGCATGAAATACGCCGTCCTGACCTAATCTTCCGTCTGCGAGAGCCTGCGCGTTGTCCTTGAACGTATCCGGCAGCGGATCGATCCCGCTGTACACCACCGCCAGCCGCACCGGGTCTTTCTGGAGCATTCCGGGAGTCTGATGCAGGACGAAACTGACAGAGGCGCCGTCACGCACGATGGAGCCCTGTTCCACGTAACCGTTCACGCGCAGCTTTTCGTTCTGGGCCCGATTGCCCATCTGCGTGACTTCCTTGATTTCTTTGTAGTAAGTCTTGCTTTCGGTGACTCCGCCCATTGCGAGCCATGCCAGCACACCTACGATGACAGCGACAATGGCACCGAACTTCCAGTACGTGTTCATGATCCGCTCCTGAAACTAATAGTATAGCGCCGCTGGCGGGCTGAGCACCGAACCTAAGACGAACATGCGGCGGGATTTCATCCAGGTTTATGGCCGGTTACACTGGATTCACCGGCCTTGAGCGGATACCGAACCACAATCGGCAATGTTATCTATCACTTTGAGGATCTAAGAGGAGTCCTGGCCAAGGCGTCGCCCCAGCGGTCCGGCGATGATCTGGCGGGACTCTCCGCCTTAAGCGCCGAGGAGCGCGTGGCTGCTCAAATGGCCCTGGCGGACGTCCCGCTGAAAGCCTTTCTGTCTGAGCCGGTTATCCCCTATGATTCGGATGAAGTGACACGGCTGATTGTGGACGGCCTGGATGCCGCGGCGTTCGCCCCGGTGGCGCATCTTACGATTGGCGATTTTCGCGATTGGCTGCTCAGCGAAAATGCCAGCGGAGAGGCGCTTGCAGCATTGGCACCAGGGCTGATGCCCGAAATGGCGG
>DATHNM010000033.1:0-2194 GCA_035486095.1 Bryobacteraceae bacterium | reverse complement strand
ATTTCCGTTGACACCAAAAACCGCGCCGGTTGTTGCGCCTTCATAACCGTTCACGCCCGCCGCGTTCTGTGTGGGGCTGGATGTGTTTCCGTTCACGCCGAACACAGCCCCGCTGATGGCGCCATTGAAGCCGTTCACGCCGGCCGCTCCATTGCTGGTGCTGTTCGTGCCGCCGTTCACGCCGTACACCTGCCCGCTCGCGGCGCCCTCAAATCCGTTTATGGCAGCGGCATTGGCGCTGGTGCTGGAACTGTTTCCAGTAACGCCGAAGGCATTGCCCGTGAGAGCCTTGTTGGTTCCGTTCACGCCGGCTCCGGTGGAGTCGCTCGCGATGCCCTGCACGCCAAAATCGTTGCCCGTGATGCTGGAGGTGTCGGTGGAAGTTCCCTTCACGCCGACGCCGCCCGCATTGGCTGCGGTTCCGGTTACGCCGAATGCCGATCCTGTTCCCGATACTCCGGTTCCCGCGGAACTCGACGAGCTTCCCAGCACGCCAATGGATGCTCCCCCGGCGGTGGATGTGGCCACGCCTTGCACTCCCACTCCCTTGGTTGCGGTGGCCGATCCATAAACGCCGCCGTTGCCGCCCGTGGCCACCACTCCCAGCGCGGTGGCCGACGTGGCCACAATCGCCTTGCCGGCTCCGGTCTGTTGAACCAGCACGATCTGGTTCGCGGTGCTGCCGGAGAAGGTGGTTGGTCCGCTGGTGGCGTTGGGAGAGGCGCTTGGAATGACATGGCCGTTGGTTCCGTCGGATTGTATGCTGTGCATCGCTTCGCGCACCGAATCCGTGAGGTCGCCTTTGCGCACGATTTCAGCAGCCGGGACACCCGCGATCCGCATCGCTTCTTCGGCGCGCAATGCGTACGGCACGCTAACCAGAAGCGCCCGCGGTAATGCCGTGCCGCCCACCGGCGTAACACTCAGCCAGCGCTGCTCACCCATTCCCAGAATATCGGGCGGCACACCGCCGTTCTTGGTGCTGCCCAGCAGCACGGAAAAATGAGCACTGGCGTCCAGTTCGACATTCTGAATCTCAGACCAAAGGGCAACGCCGCCGCTCTCTTCTTTGTAAATGGCAAACTCAACTCCCACCAGACCGCCCGCCTTAGCGGCGGATTCATCCAGCGAGCCGTTGAACCGGATCAAGCGCGGCACCGCGCCCTGCGAAGTCGCGGCGGCGTCGGGCTGCGTTTGCGCCGCAGCTGGAAAAAGAGCAAGCAGGCCCGCAAAACAAGCCGCTGCACAGATAGACCCATTACGCATAAAACGCATAAAACGGTACTTACCTCCTGGTCGAACCGTAGTTTTGGATTGAAACTTTCTGGGAGTATACACCAACGATTGTTCTCCGGAAAAGCATTTTTTCCGGGGACGAATGTGGCGTACGCTCAGGGTCTGCGCGCTTTAGCCAGCCAGTGTGGAAGCGGAGCGGGGAGCGGATTCACTTCGAAATCGACAAAGCCGGCCTCTTCCAGCCAGCCTTTTAATTCATCCGACGAAAACACCCAGCCATTATCCGTGGTCAGCGCCATGGTCACCGCGAACAGGGCGGAGAACTGCGGAGCGGTATGCGTAGGATCCGTCATCATGTCCATAACATGCACGATGCCGCCCGGTTTCAAAGCGTCGAACGCCTTGCGCGCAAGTTTACGGATATCGTCGGGCGATTCCTGATGCAGCATGCCGAAGAAATTCACGGCGTCGAATTCGCCGGGAAAAATAGCGTTGTGATAATCGCCCGCCAGAACATGTACGCGCGCCGAAGCGCCTTGCCGTTCTATTAATTCAGCCGCAACCTTGACCACTTCTGGCAGATCGAGCACGGTGCACTGCAGATCCGGGAAGGCTTGCGAGATCAGCACCGAAAAAGTGCCGGGCCCGCCGCCCACGTCGAGCAGTTTCTTGCGGCCCGCCAGATCCAGCAGCGGAATAACGCCGCGGCCAATCCCCATGGCGCGGCCATGCATCGACATCACGAATGTTCGGGTGCGTTCGGCGTCCTCGCCCAAATGAATCTCGGGGCGCTCCACCGGCTTGCCGGTTTTTGCCAGGTCGGCCAGCTTACCCCACGCGCCGTAAATATCGCGGTTATAGCGAATGGCCGTGGACAGATCCCCAGGACTTCCGGGCACCAGAAACACCCGGGTGGTGGGGGTGTTGCTATAGGCGTTGCCGTTTTTCGTCAACAGGC
>DATHNM010000032.1:0-7018 GCA_035486095.1 Bryobacteraceae bacterium | reverse complement strand
GTTTATCTGCGATCAGGGCGTTTGGAGGAAAAGAATGGCGAACACGTTTGGCGCGACTTCTACCACGGAAGATGTTTTGTCCGGGGTTAATCTGCGGGGCAAGCGAATCCTGGTGACCGGTGTTTCGGCGGGGATTGGGGTAGAGACTGCACGCTCCCTGGCAGCGCACGGCGCCCAGGTGGTGGGTGCGGCGCGGGATTTGGAAAAGGCCGAAGTTGCCACCGCCCAGATCCGTAAAGACGCCGCGGCACAGGATGGAAGCTTGGAACTGATTGCGCTGGACCTGGCCAATTTGAAAAGCGTGCGGGCCTGTGCCGACGCGCTGCTGAAGGCCGGGAAACCCTTCGATGTCGTGATTGCAAACGCGGGGGTGATGGCCACACCACTTGGACACACCGCCGACGGCTTCGAAACACAGTTCGGCACCAATCACCTGGGCCATTTTGTCCTGGTCAACCGGATTGCGCCGCTGATCGGCGCCGGAGGGCGGCTGATCAACCTGTCTTCCGCCGGTCACCGCTTCGCCAACGTCGACCTCGAGGATCCCAACTTTGAGCGGACGCCCTACGATCCTTTCCTGGCTTACGGCCGGTCAAAAACGGCGAATATCCTTTTCGCGGTTGCGTTCGACCGGCGGCATCGCGAGCGTGGCGTACGCGCCGCGGCCGTACATCCGGGAGGCATTCGGACCGAGTTGGGCCGTTATATGGATCCGAGCCATTTGGTGGCGATGATCGATCAGATAAATCAGCAGCTGGCGGCGCAGGGCAAGGCTCCCTTTCAATGGAAGACCATCCCTCAGGGAGCCGCAACTTCGGTGTGGGCCGCTGTGGTTGCTCCGGCCGGCGAAATCGGTGGCCGTTATTGCGAAGATTGCCACGTGGGTGAGTTGGTGCCGGACGCCGCGGCAATCAGCGCCATCAGCGAAGGAGTTCGCGGCTATGCACTGGATCCAGACAACGCCGAGGCGCTGTGGACGAAAAGTGAACAGCTGGTCGGAGAGTCATTTTAGTGGCGTAACATCCTGCAGCGAAATCTGGGGAAAATACGATCCATGCGGCGTGCGCGTCCACCAATTCCCGGTGACCCGGCGCGTTGCGAAGTTGGTAAATGAATAGTCGAACAGTTCCGCTCGCACATACCTCGGTGGCGCGTCGGGAAATGGATTTTTCTTAAGCAATCCCAGGACATCCGGCGAGCCCTCGAGCAGCCGAACCATGAAATTAGTGAACCAGGGCGTGGCGCGGTAGTCGGAAAGAGCCGCGAACCACATCTGCCAGTCCAGTCGGGGCTGATACGGCGCCACCCAGCGCGGCGATTGGCGCAGATCGCCCGGCTTATACGGGAATTCGTAATCGAGCCAGTTGACGCCGTTGCTCGAACCTTGCACTATGATCTCTGGCCGCGCCGTGGTCATGGATGCGAAGAGGCCGTAGGTGTTCGCAATCTGAAACGGCCCCGCCATTCGCTGCAGCGCATTCTCGGGCTCTGGCGACGTTTCGAAATACGTCTCGTGAATGGCGGAAACGCTCAATGTCAGAATGATCATCGACACGGCCCAAACAGCGGCGCTGCTGGTTCGCGCAGTCCGCGCCGGTAATGGGAATTTCTCCAGCGCACGGTCGTCAAACAGAAATACGCACAGTGACATCGTGAGCAAATTAAAAAACGTGTAGTTGCCGGTGAGAAAAATCATCACCTGCAGAAAGAATGCCGCGCCCGCTGCGAAGAAGCGCCAGCGGCGGGGTCCGAAGAATAAGAGCGGTATGGCCAGCTCAACGAACAAGGTGAAAGCGGTGGAAAAGCGCTGGAATCCCAAAGGCAGCTGATACATGTACCAAGCCAGGGGAGTGGGCAAGGGCTGGGTCAGGTAGTGAAACGCAAGCGCGGTCCAGTCGCGCCATACCGGATCGTGGCTGGTGAGCTTCACGACGCCGGAGAGAAACATCAGCCGGAACAGCAGCCAGCGAAACAGCAGCACCACGAATCTGGAGTTGCCGAGGAAAATCGCCAGGAACCCGGTTTCAAGCAGCAGCGAATCCCACTGGAACGACAGGAAATCCTGGCCGGCGGTACAGAATGACAAATACAGGAGGTATAACGCGGCCAGCAGCAGCCGTTCCCAGAACCCTTTTAGTATTCCCAGCAACAATACGATCCCAAGTGCGGCGCCGGCGATGGAAGCCGCCTTGAGAAATCCATCGCCATGCGCCAGCCAGAAAATGGTCGGCATGTCCCAATAGCCTCGCGTTCCAAGGGTTTTTGAAACAGCCCGCAGATATCCTCCCAGCGGCAGAATGCCCCCTGAGCCGATCAATCCGGTGATCTGTACGGTCAGGGAGGCGAAAGCAATCATATAGATGAGCGCCAGCAGCCGCAGGAAAAGCCATTCCGTTCGGGCAAATTTCAAGGGCAGGACTCGTTTGCCGAAGGTTAGCCGCGTCAGGTGGTAAAAGAGGGTGCGGTGCCGGGCAATCAGGCGGTACGCTGCCTCAGTGAGCAGCGCAAAACCCGGAATGTGCAGGTAGGTCCACAACAGCGTCCTGGCCACCCAGGCCGCCCCAGGCGCATAACTTAACGTCGTAAATACCGCCCGCGCGCCGCTGAACACCGCGCCATCCGGCAGCACTAACTGCACGGATTCACTGAAGTTCTTTGCCGGAATCTGAGGATAAAGGCTGCCCACCTCTTGTGACGGGGCATAGGCGACGCGTCCGCCGGTAAGCACCTTCCAGTAATCGATCCAGATTCGGCAGAAACCGCAGCGTCCATCGTAAATTACCAAGGGAGCTTCAGCAGTTACGAGAGAATCTTCCGGCATATCCTACCTTTCCCAGTGTAGGAGGACGGTACGGAGTAAGGCTAATTCAGCTGCTCCCATTTTTCATAGATATTCGCTTGAGAAGTGGGAAGTGCTAGAATTAGCAATGAGTACAGTGCAACTTTTGTGTAGCATGGAAACGTCTACCAACTGAGCGTGATTGAGGCGCAGTAGAAGATATGTCTGCTCACGACGAACCAATGGCCTATCCGGGGGCACGCCCTCCAGTCAATCCCGATCCGGAAGTCAACTTCTTGTTGCCCTCGGATGTAGATGAGCCCTTCTTTCGCTCTCTCGTCCGCAACATCAAAGAACTGATCAACCCGCCCAAGCTACCTCCGTTGGAGCTAACCTCCAAACCGGTGGCAGTCAAGGAAATCTGGGGATTCTACGGCGGCCAGGGCAGACGGGCGGGCATGACCTCGTTCCTGGTTCACGTGGGCGTTATCGCGCTGCTGTTTTTGCTGGGGACCAACAAAGTGGTACAGCAGGTGGTGAAGCAGCAGATTGAACTGATCGCTCCCGATATCGCTCCCTACAAACCGACGGTGAAGAAAGACGCCATGCATGGCGGCGGCGGTGGTGGCGACCGTTCTCCCACACCGGTGAGCAAAGGCAAATTGCCGAAACTGGCGAATCGCCAGTTTGTGCCTCCCATGGTAAAGCCGCCGGACAATCCCAAGCTGGTCATGGATCCAACGCTGATCATGCCGCCAGACACCAATATTCCCAAGGTGGATTCACCCAATTTGGGCGACCCGCTGTCGAAATCCGGGTTGGCATCGAACGGCTTTGGTTCGGGCGGGGGCATGGGTAGCGGGCGTGGCGGCGGTGTTGGACCTGGATCAGGACCAGGATTTGGTCCCGGATCGGGCGGTGGTATGGGCGGCGGCGCCTATCGGATCGGCGGCGGCGTATCGCCACCCAGCATCCTTTATAAGGTGGAACCGGAATATTCCGAAGAAGCGCGCAAAGCCAAGTTCCAGGGCACGGTTCTGCTGTTTGTAGTTGTCGATGAAAAAGGCAACCCTCGCGACATCAAAATTCTTCGCCCGCTGGGCCTGGGTCTGGACCAAAAGGCCGTGGAAGCGGTCGAAAAATGGAAGTTCAGCCCTGGCAAAAAGGACGGCAAACCCGTTCCGGTGCAGGCGCAGATCGAAGTCAATTTCCGCCTGCTGTAAAGACCGCTTCCTGACTCTTATTTCTTGGGCTGCGGCGCGGCACACATTTGACCGGTTGGCTCCCAATCGACGATATCAACCGGTATGCCTCCCTTACACGCACTGCGGCCTTGATGCGCTTTGCCTTGAATGGTAATCACCGTATCGATATCCGGCTTGGGTGCGACCATAAAGCTGTAGGTAGTGCTGCCGTCCAGCGTTTCCAGCAACAGGCATTGGCTATCGGCTACGCGGTGAACACAGCCGGTGGCTCGCACTTCGGTGATCTCGAATTTGGGCTTCTGCTGCGCCATTAAAGCCAGACCTAGAAGCGCGCACGAGAATCGCATATACATCTGCTTCCAGTCTCGCACTAAACTAACCACATGCCAGTCGCCATGGTCACCGGAGCCAGCCGGAGCGTGACCCGGGGCTGCAACGCTCCGGCCAGGTGCTGGTGGCCGCCTGCGTGGCATTGGAATTGGGCGTTCGGGACCTGGATGGCGGGCAACCGGCGCCCTTAAATCCGTAACCAGATGGCTGAAACGCCACACACACGGCGTACGTTACTATTCAAGTAGACGTTCCACAGTCTGCAGAGGACGCCCGGCATGTTCCGCGCTGTTTATCTCCTTCCCCTGGTCCTTACCCTCGCCATCAGCCCGTTGGCTGCGGACGATGACGTGGTGTTTCGCAGCGATGTTTCCCTGGTGCGTATCGACGCCCAAGTGGTGGACTCCAGCAATCGCGCCATCATTCATCTGCACGCCGGCGACTTTGTCCTGCGCGAGGATGGCCGCGTGGTGCCGATCCGCAATTTCGCCAGCGACAACATGCCCCTGGATGTGCTGTTTCTGCTGGACGTGAGCGGCAGCATGCGGCCGCATGTGCAGCGCATCGCCGATGCATCCGGCCAGGCGCTGACCGAACTGGGCAAGGACGATCGCATGGGCATTATGGTGTTCGATCGTTATACGCGCGTCCGGCTGGCCTTTAACAGCAGCCACCAGGAGGTGCAGCGCGAATTCGACCGGCTGTTGCGCGACGAGCGGTTCAACGGTGGAACCGATATCACGCGCGCCATGCTGGACGCAGCCGACTACATGCGCCGGGAGGGACGCCGCGATGCCCGCCGGGCCATTGTCATCCTGACAGACGATCAAACCGAATACGAGCGTGACGACGAGGCTGTGGGGCGGGCATTGGCGCGTGCCGATACCGTGATGTGCGCGCTGATCGCTCCCGACGCCATGCAGAATCGCGGCAATCGAGGAGGCGGACAACGCCCCGGCGGATTGGGCGGTGGAGGGCTGGGAGGACCGCTGGGCGGCATCATCTTCGGACCGCGCGGCGGTGGCGGCAACCGCTATCCGGGCGGCGGCGGAATGGGAGGAGAGCGCACCAAATCGGCCGGGACGTCTGAGATCGCCCGCGATTCCGGCGGCGACAGCCTGTCCGTTAACGAAGCTTCGGCGCTGGAGGATACGCTGGAGCGTCTGCGCCGCCGCTATACCTTATATTTCAGCCTGCCCGAAGGCGTGCAGCCCGGCCAGGAGCGCGATATTGCAGTGGATCTGGCTCCCGAAGCCCGCTCGCGTTTCTCTGACGCCGAAGTTCGCTATCGCCGCACGTTCCAATCTTCAAATGGCGGATCGTCTACGGGCAGCCGTGATTCGGCGCCGGTGCAGGTTACTCGCGCACCCAGCGACAGCGCCGGTTCCGCTTCGTCCAGTTCATCCGCTTCGTCCAATTCATCCGCTTCATCCACAGATGCCAGCACCCCCACCACGCGTCATCGGCGCGTGGCGGTGAACGAAGACGGCACGGCAATCGCATCGCCAGACCCGCAGCAATAGCGATCGGCTCTTATTGCTAAAGAATCCGCCCAGCGGTTCGATAACACAAGAGAAGGCCTGCGATGCGGGACAACGTTACCATTGCTATCATTGCTCCGCTGCAGCCTGAAGATTTCTTCGACCGGCTATGGCAGGGGGTTTGGGAAGCCACGTTCGATCTGTCTTCTTTCGGCGTCGAGGTTCAGAACCTTACCACTCAAAACGACAGCGCGCAGAACGACAACGTGGGCGAACAGCGCAAGATTCTGGAGGCGCTGTTCGACAGCCGGCCGGACGCCATTGGTCTTTTGCCGGTTCACGCAACGGCGTTGAACGACCTGATAGACCAGCATGTGCTGCGCGGCACGCCGGTGATCACATTTCATGGTGATGCTCCCGGCAGCCGGCGTGCGGCATTTGTGCGGCCCGATCTGCAGCAGGCCGGCGCGTTGGCGGCCGAAGTGTTGGCCAAGATGATCCATGGGCCGGGCCGTGTTTTATCGTTCCCGGGCTCGCTCGACGAGTTCCACCTGGCGCAGCGCTATCAGGGCTTTCGTGATGCCCTGATTCCCTACGCCGAGCGCATCGAGGAAGCGCTGTGTGTCTTCAAAGGGGAGTCTCTCAGCGGACTGACGCCCCAGTTGCTCGAAGCGTGGGGCCCGGCAGCCGGGTACTTTGTGGGGAACGACGATGTGCTCTCGCTGGCCACCGTTCTTGAACAGCTGGGAGAAAAACCGGGTGACCGGAAGCCCTGTATCGGGTTCAGCAATACCGAGCAAATACGGCCTTTTCTGGAACGCGGCGTCGTTTCGGCGGTGATCGATGAGAACCGTTATCAGTTGGGTTATTTCGCGGTTCAAAAAGCCTATGAGGCAGTCCTGAAACGGGACGAACGCACGCAATTGGCCAGCGTACAGATTCCCTCCACCGTGGTCTTTGCCGCCAATGCGTCCGGCGCCGGCGACTCGCTTGATCGCGCTTTCGAATTGCTGGTCCGGCAGCGCACCGAGATCCTGGTTTCGTACAAAAAGAGCCTGGAAGAAGCCAACCTGAAACTGCTTGATATGGCGATCACCGATCCTCTCACCGGCCTGTACAACCGGCGCAAGTTCGACGAGAACCTGAACCAGGAGGTTAACCGGGGGTTGCGCTATGGTCCGGTATCGCTGCTGCTCATCGACCTGGACTACTTCAAGCTGGTC
>DATHNM010000031.1:0-2187 GCA_035486095.1 Bryobacteraceae bacterium | reverse complement strand
GGTCTACCAGCACCACCATGGGATATTCGTGCCCGCGCTCACCATGTTTGGCGACGAACTTGGTTTCGGCCGACGCGCGGCCGTGATGCGACACTACCAGTTGGCCCTTGCGCAGGAAGTGATCGGCCACATTGACACATTCCTGCACCAGGCCGCCTCCGTTCTCGCGCAGATCCAGAACCAAGCCTTCGATCTGGCTTTCCGGGAAATGCGCCAGCGCCTGATCCACCTCGTGACTGGTGGTTTCGTTGAAGGCCTCTATCTTCATATACGCAATGCCAGGCCGGAGCCAAAATGTGCTTACGCTATCGCGCGGAACATTGTCGCGGGATAAAGAAAAGTGCAGCGGTTCCGGGCTTCCCGTCCGCCGTGCGGTGACGGTGACCGGAGTTCCGCGCGGCCCTTTCAGCATGGTGGAGACCTGCGGCACAGTGGCGGACTCTGTGTTCGTGTCGTTCACGGCGATAATCTGATCGCCGGGCCGCAATCCGGCGCGGAACGCCGGCGACCCTTCAAACGGCCACATCACGATTACCTTGCCCTGGGGCGCGCCCACCCACATCCCGACGCCGTAATAGTGTCCGGCCTGGCCTTCGCGCAGGAGCTGATACGCCTTGGGATCGAAGAAATTCGAGTGCGGATCCAGCGTGCGCAGCATGCCCGGAATCGCGCCTTTGTAAACCGAGCGGTCCGGATCCACTTTGTCGGCGAAGTTGGTCTCCACGGCTTCGTAGATTTGGGTGAACTTCTTGATGCTTGCGTTCACTTCTGCTTCGGATTGAGCCGCAAGATGGGAATATATCGGGCTGTAGAAAAGAGTCAGTAGAGCGAACCGCAGGCACCAGCGGGGAATGCGCATTTTTGTGAAGACCTCTGACGATACCATGGTATCAATATTTTGTTCGGAGCCGCGACCGGCAGGGAGCGCTACCAGGAACGCTCGTAACGTTCCCTTCCGGTCTCGGCTCGGTTTGGGCCGTGCATTGGTTTGGACCGTTCATTTCGGTTTGCGGCCGTGCATTAATGACGTGTGAGTGGACGATAGGTTTCTACCCAGATTCGCCGGCCATCCGTCCGGATGGTGATGAGCCCATCGAAATCGGTGCGCAACGCCCCGGCGCGATGCGCGGCCAGCCGTTCCAACACCTGCGGATGAGGATGGTGGAATGAGTTTTCAAAGCCGTCTGAGATTACCGCAAAGATAGGTGACACTGCGTCCAGGAACTCCCCGGTGCTGGATGTATTGCTGCCATGGTGGCCAACTTTCAGAACATCGGCGGCTAGCGGCCGCCCGCTGCTGAGCGCGCGCATTTCCATGGGCCTCTCCATGTCGCCCGTCAGCAGAAAGGAGCGTTCGTGAAAGATGATGCGCATGGCCAGCGAGTCATTATTCTTGGGACTTGCCGGTGCCACGTAATCAGACGGTGGCGAGAGGATCTCAATACGCGTCCCGCCAAAATCGAAGCTGCGGCCGCTTTGCATCGCCGTGATTTTCACTTTCTGGGCGTGGGCTTTCGCTTGCACCTGTGTCCATGCGGGGCTCGGGGGGGTGGCTCCGGTCCAAAGTTCGGCGGGTTGAAAATTTTCGATGAGAGCGGGCAGTCCGCCGGCATGATCGTCGTGGGCATGTGTGAGCACAACCACGTCCACCTTGCGGATGGAACGCGTCCAAAGATAGGGCGAAACGACATCTTCGCCGATATCCATTTTGGACTTGGCCTGATGCCCGAACGTGAGGATGCCTCCGCCATCCACCAGCATCAGCTTGCCATCCGGAAACGCGACCAGAAGGCCATCGCCCTGGCCCACGTCGATGGCGGTGAGTTCCAACTGGCCGGTCCACAGGTGAGGAGGAAATGGATGCCAGAAGAGGAGCATGAACAGTGCCAGAACAGCGATGCCGGACGCCCAGCGCGTGGCGCGCGACCGCTTTAGTGACAATGCAAAAGCAACCAGCGAGGCTGAAAATCCGAGAGCCAGCCACATTGGCGGATCAGCCACGCGCCAGGCCGGTTCAAAACGCAAATGCCAGTCCGCCACTTTCTGCCCGGCAACTAGCAGCCACTCGGCCAACATGGCCATGAAATGCCCGCCGGTAAAGATCGCGACGAAGCCGATGGGAACCACCAGCGCGAGCAGCGGGACAACCAACACGTTCGCCGAGAATCCGGAAAGCGAGATGCGATG
>DATHNM010000030.1:0-2143 GCA_035486095.1 Bryobacteraceae bacterium | reverse complement strand
TGAGCAGCGCTTCTGCGCCGTGTAGACGAAATGCCAGCGAAAAGGCTTTCAGGAGCGCGGTGTTCAGTGCCCCAATTCAGTCCGGGTCTGCAGAAATTGCAAGACGTTGGCGCGCGTGATGATTCCGTCCAGATGATTGCCGCTCACCACCGGAAGCTGATTGACGTCATCCCGGCCCATGGTTTCGAGCGCCTCCATCACGGAAGTGGTGGGGGCCACGGTGTGCAGTTGATCCAGCGGCCGCATGATATCCGACAACGTAGTGTAAGGCCAGCGCGCACGTTCCAGCTCTTTGATTTCGTGTGCTGTCACCAACCCCGCCACTTCGCCGTTCTGCTGCACCACGAAGCAGCGCTTGCCGGAGCGCAGCAGGTAAGTTTCTACAAACTGCTCTACGTTCATGTTGCCATCCAGCATGACGCAATCCGCGGTCATCACATCGCTCACGCGCACGCCCTTCAAACCCGACGTCAGCGCCACGGAACTGGCGCTGGCGGTGGCCGCCTGCAGCAGGAACCATCCGATGAATGCGATCCAGAGTCCGCCGAAGCCGGCGCCGCCGAAGAAACGGAAGATTCCGAAAGCGATGAACAGCAGCGCTATCACCTTGCCGATGGCGGCGGCGCGCTGGGTGGCCCTTAGCGCGTCGCGCGATGTGAGCCACAGGATGGAGCGCAGAATCCGGCCGCCGTCCAGCGGATATCCGGGAATCATGTTGAAGGCGGCCAGCGACAGGTTGATATAGCCCAGCCAGACGAACATCGCGTTCAAGGGCGTAGCGGGGGACGCGCCGATGTGCCATCCCAGCGCCCAGGCAATAGCGAGCGAAAGACAGCCAATCACCGCGCTTGAAAGCGGCCCGACGATTCCCACCAGAAATTCGGTCTTGGCGTCTTCCGGTTCCTTTTCGATCTGGGCCACGCCGCCTAGCGCGAACAGCGTGATGGCTTTGGTGGTCAAGCCGCGCGCCCGGGCCACCATGGCATGCGACATTTCATGCGCCAGCAGCGTGACAAAAAACAGCATAGCGGTTAGCAGGGAGAGCGACCAAATGACGTTCGATCCCCATTCCGGATGGCTCTCCTGGAACTGCGAGCCGAGCGACATGGTGATGAGCAGGGCGATCAGAAACCAACTGTAATGCAGGCCGATTTCAATGCCGAATAGTTTGCCGAGCCGGATGGAAGATCGCATGGCATATTCATTGCAGCACGTTGGGAACCAAATCGGCGGTGGGCGCAAAGAGCTTGTGGCTCACACAGTTTGCGTTGCCTGTTCCACTCATGTGAATGCCAATACTTGACGGCGCGTCGAAAATCCGCGTCTCTTGCTAGTGTTGGAGCAATGCTAGTGTTGGAGCAACAGGCCGGAGCGCTCCAGCAGCGCGTTGGGATCCGGATCGCGCCCCATGAAACTGCGATACAGATCGGCCGCATCTTCGCTATCGCCGCGGGAAAGGATGCGGTCTCTGAAACGCTGGCCCACTTCGCGGCTGAAGATGCCGTCTTGGCGGAAGCGGGTGAAGGCGTCGGCATCCAGCACCTCGGCCCACTTGTAGGAGTAGTAGCCGGCCCCATAGCCCACCGGACTGGAGAACAGGTGTGTGAAGCTGACGATCATGGCGTAATGCTCCGGCAGCCTGGCTGGTGAAAACGGTTGCAGCGTGTCTCGTGCGAATGCCAGCAGGTCTATCTTGGAACCGGGCGCAATGTCGCGATGCAGCGCCAGGTCCACCAGCCCGAATCCCAACTGGCGCATCTGGGTATTGGCTGCGCGGAAATTGCGCGCGCGGCGCATTTTTTCGAGAAGTTCGGATGGGATGGGCGCGCCGGTCTGGTAGTGCCGTGCAAACAAATCCAGAGCGTCGCGTTCCCAGGTCCAGTTCTCCATGATCTGCGACGGCAGCTCCACAAAATCCCAAGCGACGTTCACGCCAGCGAAACCGCGCAGTTCCACGCGGCTCAGGCAATGATGCAGCAGATGCCCGAATTCATGAAAAATGGTCTGGACTTCGCGATGGGTGAGCAGCGAAGGCCGATCCACGCCAGGCGGCGTCAGGTTGCCGCAGATCAGGCCCAGGTGAGGATCTTGCCACTGGGGATGCTGACCGCCGCCATGCGGCAGGCCGGTGATCAGCGTGTCC
>DATHNM010000029.1:0-7444 GCA_035486095.1 Bryobacteraceae bacterium | reverse complement strand
CACCAGGAAAAGTGGTGGTGTCCAGACCGCGCCGCTCGTCGGCGGTGGGTACCGAGATAATCTGCGTGCTGCTCAAGATTTGACGGAAGCCCTGGTATTCCGCAAAGTAGTAAGTCTTGCCGCGGCCGTCGTACAAACCGGGCACAACCACCGGGCCTCCGTTGGTGAACCCGAATTCATTGCGCTTGAAAGGCGGGATGCGCCCGGGATCGGCTATGGAGCGGCGATCGAAAAAATTGCGTGCATCGAACGCGGCGTTGCGCAAGAATTCAAAGACCGCGCCATGCATCTGATTGCCGCCGGATTTGGTGATGATGTCGGTAAAGCTAGCCGCTCCTTGCCCGTCGGATGCCGGCAAAACGCCTGAATCGGACCGGATTTCATCAATGGCGTCCACGTTGAAATTGGAGAAGGTGGCGCCGCCCAATTCAGGATCGCTGCTCGTGATGCCGTCCATGGCGAACATGGCATTGGTTCCCCGCTGGCCGTTCACCGCGAATTGCTGCGTGAAATTCGCAGCCCCGTTGGTATCGGTTTGAGCACCCGCGGCCAGCAACAGCAATTGGCTGAAGTCGCGTTTGTTCAGAGGCAGCCCGGCCACTTTGTCGCTCGAAAGATGTTCGCCGCCGGTGGCGCCGGTCTCGGCCGCGTGCAGCGAAAGGACGTTGGTGTCCGTCAGATCGAGCGAGGTCTCGAAGCGCTCGCCGGCGACGTCGACGGCGGTCGACGCGGATCGGCCCATCCACTGCACCAGGATCGAATAGTGCCCTTCTGAGATATCGTCGAACTGAAATCTGCCCTGCGCGTCCGTCGCGCTCTGCAGCACGAGTCGCGAGTCATGGCTCAGCATTACGGTTGCCTGCGCAATGGGATGGCCGGCGGCATCGCGCAACACCCCGTTCCAAGAGGCGGCGCGGACGCTGAAGCACAGCAGCGGCACTAAGGCTATGAACTTGACCAGGTGAATCATCGAACCTGTGGCTTGGTGATGACCACGCGGGCAACGATTATCTCGGACGAGGAGGGAGTTTCAATTATGCGGCGTGAAATCGAGCGCTGTCAATCAAAAACCCATTCCTTCGACGGCACGCGTTTAACCAGGCGTTGTCAGATCGAGACCGCCGGATGAGATACTTTAGCTATGCCCTTCAAGAAAACGCGTCCCTACGGACTCCTCCTCGCGCTGCTTTCCGCCGCCACGATGCCCGTAGTCGCCCAAACCGACGTTAAAGCAATCGTCTTGAAACATTTGAAGACCTCGCGCGATTTTACCCTGAAGGTGGCTGAGCAAATGCCGGAAGCAACCTACGATTTCAAGCTCACGCCGCCCCAGATGAGTTTTGCCGAGCAGATGGTCCACCTATCGCAATCACTGTCGGTCTTTATCTCGCCCTTCTCCGCTGAAGAGCCGAAGCCGGCTAAGCCCGCGTCGCTGCACAAGAAGGATGTAATCGCGTTCATCACCAAATCCTTCGACGACGCCAGCGCACGAGTGTCGAAGCTGACACCCGATCAGATCTCGAAAACCTACAAGAGCGAAGAGGGCAGCATGACCGGGCTGGAATTGCTCATGGCCATGCTGGATCACACTACGCACCATCGCGCGTCGGCGGAGATGTATCTTCGCGCCAAGGGCATCACGCCCGCGGAATACCAATTCTGATTTGAGTTAAGAAGTCCATGCAGTTCCCCAGGAAACCCGAAGTGATGAGCCCGGTTGGGCACTGGCCGCAGCTCAACGCGGCCATCGAAGCCGGCGCGGATTCCTGCTACTTCGGCCTCAAGCACTTCAGCGCCCGCGCGAAGGTGGGCTTTGATCTGAGCGAGCTCCCGGAAGTGATGCGTACCCTGCACCGCCGTGGCGTTCGGGGGTGCCTCACTTTTAACACACTGGTCTTCGAACACGAACTTGCTGAAGCCGCGCGCCTGATCGGTTCCATTGCCGAAGCCGGGGTGGACGCACTCATCGTGCAGGATATCGGCGTGCTCAAACTGGCTCACCAAATCGCTCCCGAACTGGAACTGCATGCCTCCACGCAGACCAGCATCACCAGTGCCGAAGGGGTGGAGTTCGCACTGTCGCAAGGCGCCCAGCGCGTCACGTTGGCTCGTGAGTTATCCCTGGATGAGGTGGCCGCAATCCAGGCGAAGACCCAGGCCGATCTCGAAATCTTCGTGCACGGTGCCTTGTGTGTGGCCTACTCCGGCCAATGTTTTTCGTCCGAGGCATGGGGCGGACGCAGCGCCAATAGAGGCCAGTGCGCCCAGGCCTGTCGGCTTCCGTACGAGATGTTGGTGGATGGAGTCCGCAAGCCGCTCGCGGACGCGCGCTATCTGCTTTCTCCCGGCGACCTGTCGGCATTGCAGCACCTGCCGCAGATCATTGCCACCGGAGTGAGATGCCTGAAAATTGAGGGCCGCTACAAAGGCGCCGATTACGTGGCATTAACCACTCGGGCTTACCGCCAGGCTGTGGATGACGCGTGGGCTGGCCGGGAATTATCTGTCACGCCGCGCCAGGAGTTGGAGCTGGAGCAGGTCTACTCGCGCGGCCTGGGTCCGTATTTCATCACCGGCGTGAATCATCAGAAAGTGGTGAACGGCCGCAGCCCACGCCATCGCGGCGTGCATATCGGCACGGTAACCGCCGTGCATGATGCCGGCGTTTCCGTGCGGCCGTCGGCGTCGCACGAAATTGCTCCGCTGAAAGCCGGTGATGGTGTGGTGTTCGACGCGGCCGATTGGCGTAGCCCGCAGGAAGATGAAGAAGGTGGACGCGTCTACCACGTGGCGCCACAGCTGGACGGCACGCTGGAACTGAGCTTCGCCAATAACGCAGTGCACTGCCGCCGCATTCGCCCAGGCGATCTGGTCTGGCGCACGCACGATCCCGAACTGGATCGGGCCGTGCGGCCGTTCCTGGACCCGGCGGCGCCGGTCTCAAAGCAGCCGCTCACGGTTTATGCGAGCGCTGCAGAAAACCAGCGGCTGCACACTCGCTGGACCTTGCCAGGCGGCCTTTCCGTTGCGGTGGAATCGCCGGCCGTGCTGAACGCTGCGCAGAATCGTGGGCTCACTGAAGAGACACTCAGGGAACAGCTCGGCCGGCTCGGCAATACGCCCTATGAACTCGCCGAACTAAACGCTGAAATCACCGGCTCTGTTTTCGTGCCCGTGTCGCTGTTGAATCGAATGCGGCGTGAGGCTGTCGAAAAGCTCGAAGAGATCCAAGCGCGCCCCTTAGTCCGAGCGATTCATTCCACGCCCGAGCTGCAGCGCGAAATGCTCCCGCCCGTAGCGGCTGCGGCTCAACTCCACCTGCTGGTCCGCAGCCAGGAGCAGATGGAAGCCGCGATTACCGCCCGCCCCGACAGCATCACCTTGGACTATCTGGATCTCTACGGACTGCGCCCTTCCGTCGAGCGCGTGAAGGCTGCCGGTATCGAAGTGCGTGTAGCCAGCCCGCGCATCCTGAAGCCCGGAGAAAGCCGCATCGTGGACTTCTTGATCGGCCTTCAATGCCCAATTCTGATTCGCAGCTCCGGTATTCTCAACACTCTCAAACACAGCGCCGACCGGCCGCTAATAGGCGATTTCAGCCTCAATACCGCCAATACCTTAACCGCCGAAGCGTATCTGGAATTGGGCCTGCAGCGTCTCACCCCAACGCACGATCTGAACGCCGCGCAGATTTCCGCGCTGGCGGGAACCATTGGCCCAGACCGGCTGGAAGCCATCGCCTATCAGCATCTGCCCGTTTTTCACACCGAGCATTGCGTCTTCTGCCGCTTCCTTTCCAGCGGCACCACGTACCGGGATTGTGGCCGGCCATGCGAACAACATCGAGTAGCTTTGCGAGATCCACAAGGTCGCGCGCATCCCGTAATCGCCGATGTTGGCTGCCGGAATACGGTGTTCGGCGCCGAAGCCCAGCAGGCCAGCGCGCACATAGAAGCTTGGCGCCAAGCGGGTATTCGCCACTTTCGTTTGGAATTCGTGCACGAATGCGCGTCCGAGCTGCAACATGTCACTGCCGCGTTCCAGGCGTTTCTCGGCGGTAGAATTAATGCCAGCCAGTTAGGCGCTGAACTGAAGCGATATGCTCCCGCGGGCGTCACGGAAGGAAGCCTCTTCGTCGCCGAGGACTTTGAGCAGTTCCCTATATTGCAGTAGATGGCGGATTATCACAAAGCGGGTTTACTGCATGTGAGCGAAGGGCGCGTTCTGCTGTGCCGTAAGAAGCACACCACTGCGCTGCTGATTCTTCCCGGCGGCACCTTGGAGCCGGGAGAGACCGCCGAAGACTGTCTGAGGCGCGAGTGCCGCGAAGAATTGGGCGAGGTGGAAATTTCGAACCTGCACCACTTGGGCGTCTACGAAAGCCCAGCGGCCGGAGAGGATGCCAAGACGGTAAGAATCGAACTGTATGCGGGCGACCTGCAGGGCGCGCCCGTCGCGCACGCCGAAATAAAAGACTTGTTCTGGTTCGGTCCGCAGGATGACGCCGCGCTGCTTGCGCCCAGCCTCCGCAACATCATTTTTCCCGACCTGCGCCGGCGTGGCCTGATCGCCCCCGCGTCATACTAGTAAATTGTCTGAATCACCCACCACGCCCCGGGAGGCCTGGGCCCAATGGATCTCTCCGGAAACGCTGCTGTTCCAGGTCTACAACACCGCTCCCTATCTTCGGGATCGTATTCCAGCGTCGGAACCTGGACGGCTAATCGAAATGGGCGCCACGCCGGACGGATTCCTCCGCATCCTGTCGAGTTGGGAAAACATTCGCCGCGGTGATCTCCAGCACGGCGAGCAGCTGCAAGATTACTTCGCGCTTTGCCTGGCGTGTCATCACGCCACCGTCGCCACCTACGTCCCCACCGATGTAGACACGAAAATTCGCGGCATGGCGTGGCGCGAAACGTCTGACGTGGAAGTGCTGAAGCCGATGCTACGTTTTGCCCTCGGCGCCCGAGCGTGGACAGAGCAGGGAATCTCAACCCGTGCGGTGCGCGGTGTGAGCGGCCATAATGGAGAGCACTGGAGCGCCATCGCGGGTGGGTTGGGTCGCATGCTGGAGCTAGGCGACAACGCATCCGCGGAAGAAGCGCAGGCCGCCATCGAAGCCGAAATCGATCGCGAGCAGGCAGTCTTCGATCAGACCGCGGCCGAACGCGACGGCGAACTCGACTTGCTGCGTCTGGCCATGACGCTGTCCCACAATCGCGGTGACCTGACGCAAGGCATGGGCTTCTGGAAAAAAACACCGGTGATGTTGCCGCTGATGGAACATCTCAGCACGCGCGGCCGCTTCGATCTGGCAGTTCGCATGTATCAGGACACAGGGCTTTCGGCGGAGGGCCATCGGCACTACCCGCTACGCCCGGTGAAGGCGCTTCGCCGCTCGCCGGCCACGCTGCTGCCGCTGTGCCCTTTCCTGGACGATTGGGGTTCGGTTGTCGCGGGGCTGGAAGAGAGTGATGAAGTGCTGGCCGCGCTGGTAATTGGCTGTCAAAAGCTAAAAGGCCAACAGGGTTACTACCGCGCCATCGCCGGCATGTACGCGGCATCGTCGGGTGCCTTCGACCGCGCTGCTTCACGCATGCCGAGCGCAACCCAACGTTTGCTCCGCAGTGCCGAAATGCGCAAGCTGATCAATGTGCCGCGCGTCTCATTCGAATCCATGATGCGGAAGCGGGCACGTGCGTCGCTTGATCGGCGGACTGGTTAAAATGAATCACTGTTCAAAAAGGTGATTATCCATGGCACACAACTTTGGATCGCTGGTATTCACTCCGGTTATCAAGGCGCTTCAGGAAAAATATGGCAGCCGCCGCCAATACGCGCGGATGGAGGCGGCAGGCGCTGCACCGGACCGTTTAGGCCCGGAGGAAGTTGCCTTCATCGCCGAACGCGACAGCTTTTACATGGCCACGGTTGGGGAAACCGGGTGGCCCTATATCCAGCATCGCGGCGGACCCAAAGGATTTCTCAAAGTCATCGATAGCCAAACCATCGCCTATGCTGACTTTCGCGGCAACAAGCAATTTGTCAGCACCGGAAACATCGCCACCGATAACCGGGTGGCCCTGATCATGATCGACTATCCGGCGCAGGCGCGCCTGAAGATTCTTGGCCGGGCCGAGATTTTCGAGGGCGAGCCGGCGGCCAGGTGGATCGAACGCCTGCGCGACCCAAGCAACAAGGCGGTAATCGAACGCGCGTATGTGATCCATGTGGAGGCGTTCGATTGGAACTGTCCCCAGCACATTACGCCGCGTTTCACCGAGGAACAGATCCAGGAAGAGCTGGCGCCCTTCGAGCGCCGTTTGCAGGAACTGGAAAAAGAAAACCAGGAGCTGCGTGCAGCGGCTGGATCCAAAAAATAGCTGAACGCTATCCCCGCAGGAACTGCTGCAATTCGGCCAGCGTTTCCTTGGGCGCGCTTTCCTGTAGCGAGTGGTTGCCGGGCAAGCCTTTTCCGCTGACGTTGACGCCTTCTTCTTTCCAGATGGAAAGCACGTCGTACAACTGGCCCATGGCGCCCTTGGCGGCCCACAGAGTCAGCAGTGGGCACTGGATCTTTTTGCCGGCCTTGATGTCTTCTGCGTCATAGCCCAGATCAATGGACGCCGACGCGCGATAGTCCTCACACATGGCGTGAATATTTTCCGCTGTCGCGGAGGTTCGCAGATATTCGCGCTGCACGTCGTCAGTGGCTCGCGCCAGCATGGCCTGGTTGGTCGCTTTGAGCTCGTCCTCCGGCCCGGGCGGCTTGCGCAGGTAATTGAACCAATGAAAATAGGCTTGGACGAATTCTATGCTGACGTGCGAATAGAGATAATGCGCCGGGACGATATCCATCACCGCGAGCTTCTGGACACGGTCAGGATGGTCCAGCGCCATCCGCCTGCCCACGCGCCCGCCGCGATCGTGCCCCACCATCCGGAACTGCTGATAGCCCAGATGTTGCATTACCTCCACGCCGTCCAGCGCCATGGCTCGCTTGGAATGGTTGGCGTGGTTCACGCCGTCCTCGGGCTTGCTCGAATCGCCGTAACCGCGCAGATCGCACATCACCAGCGTGTAGTCCTTGGCCAGGTCCGGCGCGATCAGCCGCCAGGTGATCAACGATTGCGGCGCCCCGTGAAACAGCAGCACCGGCGGACCAGATCCGCCGATAACTGTATTAATCTCGGCACCCGACGTCTTGATCCGCTCGTTGCGAAAGCCTGCCGGGAACAGGCGCTTCCAGGCCGGCTCATCACTAGTTGTTTGGGCGGTTTGGGCGCGAACTTTCGCTGCCGCCAACGCGGCGGCGCCGGTGACCAGGGCGGCCTGTTGCAACAAGCTGCGGCGGGTGTCGCCCGTTTTTTCGGACATGCGGAGCCTCCTGAAAAGTCTAGATTATTGTAGCTTGGCCGCAGCCGGCCATCACTTGTGTCTG
>DATHNM010000028.1:0-6086 GCA_035486095.1 Bryobacteraceae bacterium | reverse complement strand
CGCCGCCGCAGCCGGGTACTCATGTTTCGCGTAGCGGACCATGGCAAGTTGAAATGCCTTCGGCGCGTCGGGACCGGGTCTATAAGGGGGCGCTTCAAACGCGGCCAGCAGTTCATATTGTTCATCCGGAAGCGCATTCGCCTCGCTGCTCTGCGGACGCGTTCCGGCCACGCGGCCGACGCCTGGTTCCTCTCGCGAACTCCACGCCAGCCATCCAAAAACGCCCATGGCCACCAGCAGGATGAAAGCCGCGAACGCGTAGATCCAGATCCAAAAACGGTTCTCAGGTTTGATGGTCAAGGGGCGATTTCAAGCGGCCAAGCGATTATTTCCCAGCATAGCAATCCGGGCTGATGCCGCGTGCCGCCAGCTCTTTGAGAAGCGACGCCACGGCGGGCGATGTCTCACCGTGTCCCGCCACCATCACCGCCCATTCCAGGTTTTCTCGAAACTCTCGCGTGACGATTTGCCAGCCGTCGAGCTCAGAACGCGGCGAAGCGCCAATTTGAATCACAGACCAGTGTCGAACCAGGGCGCGCGCCTGTTTTTCGTCCGGCCGCGGACCGCGCACGATGAAGTGATTGTCGCCATGCACCAGAATTCCCACCATTGTCATGCGTTCAAGCGCGTGTCCATCACCGGATAACCGATCGCGAAGTGATACACCACTTGCCCTTGCTCCGGCGTGATATTGAGGTATCGATGCACTTCATCATCGTAGAATGCGCCGATGCCGGTGGCGCCCAGGCCCAGGGCATGCGCAGCCAGATAGAGCCTCTGTCCAATGGCTCCCGCTTCGAAATGCACATAGCGATAGCCACGGTCGCCGTGCGCGCGGAAAGCGCTCTCCAGGTCGCCGATCATCGAGAATGCCGCGCACGCATTGCCCGCCAGAGCCTGCCCCAGGCTTAAACCGGCGGCCGCCACGCGCTGGTCGCCCGGCTGGATCTGTTCCACTTCCGCGTGTCCCGGCCACAACCTGTAAACGCCGGGGGCCAGGCCATCCACACGATGCGCATACAAATAGAGCTGGATGAAATGCGAACCCTCGGCCGGCAGGATGGCCGAGAGTTGAGCCAGCGATATCGACGGAGGTCCGCCAACAAAGTCGAGCGCGGAACGGCGCGTGCGAACCACGGCTCCAAAGGTGCGCTCGGATGACGCTGGCTCCCCCAGTTTGATCTGGCCGCGGCCTTCGCGAGAAGGCTGGGTGGAGACTCCCGGGCGGATGACTTTCGTCGCGTTGTGAATCGCCTCAATCAACGGATACTCGATCGTTTCCGCTGACAGTTGATTCGCTTGACCGCCGTACCAAACTGTCTCGCAGAGGTCGGGCTCACGCAGCGGAACCGGCCTGCCGCGTATCTCGATTATCAACATCGGCCATTCGTCCGCATTTAACCGGCAGTCGCGCGCCACTTCATCGTCCGGGAACTCGCGAATCTCGACTGCTTCGCATCCCATGGCCCGGGCCGCCAGCGCCAGTGACTGCCAGGCGTGTCCAATGTCGTGCAGGCAGTATCGATAAGCGCGCTCACCATATTTCCACGCCTCGCGCCACGCAATGCTCGTCAGGACAAACACGATCGGCGCATCACTCCGGCCCAATGTAATTTCGCGTGCGCCCAGCGCCCGCTGCTCGGCCATGTGCGACGACGGCCGGTAATGATACAACCCATCGGGCCAATCCTGGACGCCGCGCGTCAGGAAGTGGAATTCGGTGGGATGCAGATTCCCGGAAGAGGGATTCACGCGCAGGGCGTAGCGGTATCCGGTGGAAGGAACAAGCTTGGACGCGCTGATCGAAGCGGAGTAGAACAAAAGCTGCGAAAGAAACGCCGCTCCATCGGATGCCCGCGTTCCACCGGAAAGGCCGTTCAGAACTTCAATCGCCGGCGCCCGGGGGACGGGCGGATCGGCGGGCAAGTCGAGCACCGGGACGCCCTCGTAGTGGCGGAACGGATCGGGCATATTCGCCCAGTCGAGCCCCTGCGAGCTTCGCCTCAGCGATTCCACGCTGTGCTTGGTGGCTGCGTGATAGTCCCGCCAACTGAGGTTAGGGCTCGGCAAAGGTGGACACTACCGGGCTCACTTCCACCGGATCCGGTGTTTTCGCACGCCGGCCAAAAAGCAGAATGGCCGCCACCACAGCCAGGAGCGCCAGCTTCACCACTTCCAGCACTCCATACAGCCCATGCAGCCTCCAGAACTGGCTGTATGCCGCGCCGCTGCTAGCGCCGAAATCAACCAGCCGCCCCAGCGCGATCATTTCGGGCGTTACTCGAAAATGCTGGAACAGCGCCAGGATCAATGCCGCGCCCGCCAACCCCGCCAGCAGCCGGCTTTTGACGGCCAGCAGCAAAACCGTGGTCAGCAGCAGACCCAAAGCGATCTGCACCAGTTCCCAACTGGTAAAAAAAAGCCGGTTCTCTTCGCCCGCCAGGTAGCGCAGCAGCACTCGCGCATTCCCCGGCCCAAGTGTTTGAAACATTTGCGCGGCTTCTTGCGGTGGCGCGGCCAGCACGCGATCCACCGTGGCGAAATTCTGGGTCGCCACGAAAATCATGAAGAGGCTGCCCAAAATCAGGCAACCGGCCAGGAACGCCGCTATTCGATGCCGATGCATATCTTCCCTTCCCGATTTTATCGCACGGCATTCCATTGTCCCCGGCCGTTTTTGTGTTTAGAACTTACGAAGACAGAGTATCCGACAGCAACCGGAACAGATCCCCGAGTCCAAACGGCTTGCGGATGAAGCGCTCAACTCGCAGCCCGGCGAACAACGCACTTACCGTCTCCTCGCCGTATGCGCTGGTGAGAATCACCTTTAGTTCGGGTCGAATCCGCCCGGCCTCTTGCAAGATTTCCCGGCTGGAAAGGCCCGGCAATGTGACATCGAGCAAAACCACATCGATGTCGGCTGCGCGCGCGCGAATCAGATCCATGGCGCTCGATCCATCGCTCGCCTCCAACACCGAAAATCCCCGGTTGCGCAGCGCTTTTGAGACTGGCACCCGCAGTATTTCTTCGTCCTCCACCACCAGGATGGTCTGTGTGCGCGGAACGGATTGCGCGGCGCCAGGAGAGCCGGCGGCAACCAGACTACCCGCGGCCTTCTCTGACGTACAAGCCAGAAAAACCCGAAACGTAGCGCCTTGACCGGGCGCGCTGTCTACTTCCAGAGCGCCGCCATGATCCCGGACCACCCCTTGCACCACGGCCAAACCCAAGCCACGGCCGGCGAATTTGGTGGTGAAGAATGGATCCAGAATCCTGGCTCTCACTTCGTCCGTCATGCCACATCCGGTGTCGGAAACCTTCAGCTCCACGTATTCGCCTGGCGCCAGGTGCAGCGTACTGTTTATCAGAGGGTCTGGGCCCACCGTCACGCGCGAAGTAGCAACCCGGATCTGTCCTTCGTGCTCTCCCAGAGCCTCCGATGCATTCATAACCAGGTTCATCACCACCTGCCGTATCTTGGGTGCATTGCCGCGCACGGCGGGCAGGTTCTGATCCAGATCGGTCATCAGCACCGCCCGCTTGGAAATAGAGACATTCAACAGCCCCAACATTTCTTCCACCAGCAACGACAGATCAACCGGCTCCATAGGAGTGGCTTGTTCCTGGCCGGCAAAAATCATCAACTGTCGAACTATCTCCGCGCCGCGGATTGCTCCCTCCTTGATCCGATGGAGTCCTCTCACCGGAGACCAGCCATCGGTTAGGTCGGCCTCTCCGAGTTCCGCTTCCGCCAGGATGCCTCCCAGCAGGTTGTTGAAGTCGTGCGCGATGCCGCCGGCCAGGACTCCTACGCTTTCCAGCTTCTGTCTCGCCAGGCCGGCCTCCTGGTTTCGTTTGATTTCGGTGATGTCTTCGATCATGGCAATGCCGTGGATTGGCTGGCCGTCTCCATCGCGGATCAGCGACGCAGTCAGGCTGATCCAAATGGTTTCACCGCTTTTGTTCACGTATCGCTTGCGCAGCTGGTAGAAGGGCATTTCGCCCCTGAAAAGGCGATCGGCAAGTTCCAGATCCGTTTTGAGATCGTCCGGGTGCGTGATGTCGGCGAAAGACAATTGGAGCAGCGTTGCTTCCGGGTACCCAAGCATTTGGCAAAGCGCTCCGTTGACCTTCAGAAATTGATAGTCCTTGCCCACCAATGCCAGGCCGAGCGGCCCTTCCTCGAATACTCTGCGGAAACGTTCTTCACTTTCGCGTAAGGCGGCTTCGGCGCGTTTGCGCTCGCTGATGTCCACTGCCAGGCCGATGCCGCTCTTGATCTGCCGGTTCTCGTCCCACAGAGGGACCGTGGACAGCACCATCCAGGGACATCCGAAACCCGTCGCAAGAGTGCACGGTCCTTCGTAGCAACCCTGTTTCCCTTCCAGTGCCGTCTGAATCGCCGGCTGTATTTCAGGCTCATGCAACGTCTCCAGGTGCAACCCCACCACCGCCTCGCGGCTGGATTTCAGGATCGACAGAAACTGATCGTTGCACTCCGTCACTCTGCGATCCATATCGAAGAGAAAGATGCCGGCGGGAGCCTGTTGGAAGAGCAGACGCAGGCGATCTTCACTGCTGCGGAGCAGGCTGGCCTTCTCGGCCAAGGCACGGTTGCTCAAGTCCCGGGCGGCCACTATCGCCTCCAGCTCGGCATGCCTGTGCGCCGCGGCTCGCAGGCGCCAGCGCACGAACAGGCTGATAGCCGCCATCCCACACGCTACTGCCAGCAGGCGGGCCCACCACGTCTCGTTCCATGCCGGCTCCACGCGGAACTCCGCCGCGGCAATTCGCGGCGAGTATGCGTCGTCCCGAACGCGGCATTGCACTTCCAGGCGATGTTTGCCAGGCCCCAGCCCGGCGATGGAGATGCTCCGCTCCTGAGAATCCGTCCAGGGCTCGTCGTCCAGCCGGTAGGCGAAGCGCGCCAGTTGTTCGGCTTTGTAGTTCAGGGTTGAAAACTCCGCCCGGATCAGCCGGGCCGGGGCGATCAATTCCAGCCGCGTTATGGTGGGGTCCGCAATCAGGGGGGCCGGTGGGCCTCCGTTAGCCGGATGGTAGTGCGACAACCCTCCGCTGGTGCCCAGCCAGACGCCTCCGTCCGCATCGGCCCAAAATGCTTCTCCATCGCAATCGTTCCAGACCAGGCCGTCTTCGGTTGTAAATGTCGTCCAGGTCTGACCATGCCGCACTGCCACGCCGTTGGCGCCGCCGCGCCAGAAGTTGCCGGAGGCGTCGAACCCGTGAAAGGCTGTGACCTCAACTGATTTGGGGTCCGTCGGAACGATGGCGGTAACGCGAGTAATACGATCTCCGGAAACCTCCATTCGATCCACTCCCGCGTCGTATCGATGCCGCAGCCATATGGATCCATCGGCGGCCAGCGCCATGACGTAGGGGTTGGCACTCAGCAGACCTTCGTCGCGATGGTGCAGGCGCCAGTGCCCGTCTCGTAAGCTCCACAATCCGTCGTGGTTTGTGACCCAGATGGTGCCCTGCGCGTCCTGCAGCAGTTTCCAAGCCCCGCGGCTGAGCGATTCCGGCGTGTCCAGCCGCACGAAGCGGTTCGATACCGACGGATGGTCGTTGTGAAACACTCCGCACCCGGTGGGCACCCACAACCGGTCTTGCCGGTCCACAAACACGTCTTCCGGATCGCAGGGGAGCCCGTCGGCGCGGTCTACGTGACGAATATTCCCGCTAGCCGGATCGATGCGCGCCAATCCACCGGGCTTGGTGGCAGCCCAGATGGAACCATCCGAGGTCTCAGCCAGCCAGCGGACGTTATCTCCGCCCAGCCCGTCCTTGCTGGTCCAGCGCCTGGTCACGCGTGAACCGTCCAGACGTACCAACCCCAGGCTGGTCCCAACCCAAAGTGCTCCTGCGCGGTTCCTCCGGATGCTCCAGATCAAATCCGATGGCAGATCCTCCGCCACCTTCCAGGATTCCCAATCGCGTCCACCCACCCAGCGGGCCACTCCGCCGCCCACCAGAGCAATCCAAATGGATCCCTCCCGATCTTCCAGTACGGCCGCCGTCACGTCGTAGCTCAAGCCGCGCTGCCGGTTGAGGAGCGTCCATCCCGC
>DATHNM010000027.1:0-7282 GCA_035486095.1 Bryobacteraceae bacterium | reverse complement strand
GGCCTGCATTTCGGGCCGTATGATTATTCGGCCAGCTGCAACATCGCAGCCGCGGAGCAGCGTTTGGATCATCCGGCGTGCGATTTCGCGCGTCACGTCATACAAGTGAGCGCGGCCGACCGCGGCGTGTTTCTTTCCGATGGCCCCAGCACCATCCTGCCCATTCCGCGGCATCGCGCGCCGGCGAACGAACAGGACCAGGCGGAGAATCGCGCCATTGTCCAGCGGGCCATGCGCCATCATTTCGATCTGGTGCAACGCTCGCTCGCGCACGGTTATTACCAGGGCTGGGATCTGCATCCCGGCCAGCTTCCCACGCGCTATGCCGCGGTCTTTGCGTTTTTTCTGAAGAGCTTTGATGCGGCTGCCACTCGCCTGCGAAACTTTGTCGGTAAGGCCGCCCAGGCCACTCTGGTGGGCGACGTGTTCGACGACGCCGCAACCGGCCAGGGCCTGCTCAATTTCCTGCTGCGCGGCCTGAATTGCGGCGCTTTCACGGAGCAGGAAGCGGCGGCATCCGGGCTCACCATCGACGAATTGCGCGGTCGATCTTTCCTGAAAATCATGGAAAGCCGCCGCAAGACATAATATAAAGAGTGGAATTTTAACAGGAGGCGATATGAGCAAGATCTCGCGCCGGGAATTCGTGGAGACCACGGGCGCCGGGCTGGTAGTAGCCACCAGTGTGCCGCTTGCGGCTCAAGAAGCGGCTCCCTCCTCGCCGGCCACGCCGCGCACTTCCATCAAGCTGCTGGTGAACGGAACCGAACATCGCGCCGAAGTGGAAGACCGCTGGACGCTGGTGGAGGTGCTGCGCGATCATCTGGGACTGACAGGCACCAAGATCGGCTGCGACCGCGGCGAGTGCGGCGCCTGCACGGTGCTGCTGGATGGTAAGCCGGTGTATTCGTGCAGCCAGCTGGCGGTTTGGGCCGACGGCCGCACCGTTCAAACGGTGGAAGGTCTGGCGCTGAACGGACACCTGCATCCACTGCAGGAAGCTTTCATCGAGCACGATGGACCGCAGTGCGGTTACTGCACATCCGGGCAGTTGATGAGCGCCAAGGCGCTGCTGGATCACAATCCGCATCCCTCTGCCGACGAAGTTCGCCACGCAATGACGGGCAACATTTGCCGCTGTTCAAACTACAACCGCTACGTTGAATCGGTGCTGGCGGCATCCGCTTCCAAAGTCTTGGGGAGGACGGCATGATCGCGCTAAAGACGGTGGGCCATCCGGCATCGCGCGTAGACGCGCTGCAGCGGGTGACTGGCAAGGCCACCTACACTGGCGATCTGCATTTGCCCGGCATGCTCTATGCTCGGGTTCTGCGCAGTCCGCATCCGCACGCCCGCATCCGTCGCATTGACGCGTCCAAGGCGCTGGCCCTGCCAGGCGTGAAGGCCATCCTGACGCACGAAAATTGCGACGTCATATGGGGCAGCGGCGACACCAAGAACAAACGCTACCTGTTCAACAATCCCGTGCGCTTTGCGGGCGATGCGGTGGCGGCCGTGGCCGCAATCGACCGGCACGTGGCCGAAGACGCCATCCGGCTGATCGACGTGGATTATGAAACGCTTCCGTTTGTGCTGGATCCGGAAGAAGCGCTGAAGCCGGGCGCGGTGGAGATTCAGCCGGGTGGAAATCTTTCGCCGAATAACAAGGGCGAGGTGAAGCCCGAAGCTTACGGACACGGCAGCATTGAAAAAGGCCTGAGCGACGCGGACCAGGTTTTCGAGGATCACTACAGCTCCGCACACATCAACAACGCGCAGCTTGAGATTCGCGTGAGTATCGCCCAATGGGAAGGCGAGAAGCTGACGGTTTACGCCTCTACCCAGGGCATTTCCATGTGCCGCATTGAGATCGCTCACGATTTGAAAATGCCGCTTGAAAACGTGCGAGTGGTTTGCAAATACATGGGCGGCGGGTTCGGCAACAAGAATCAGGTGCACGATTTCGATCTGATGGCGGCGATGCTGGCCAAGAAAGCCGGTGCGCCGGTGAAGCTGGAATTCACCCGCAAGGAAGACTACGTCGCGGTGCATGGCCGCTGGCCGACCAAACAATATTACAAAGTGGGCGTGAAGCGCGACGGAACGTTGACCGCCATCCAGTTCCGAGGCTATAGCGGCATGGGGCCGTATCGCAAGAGCTCCGGCGACATCGCGGGCGTGGAAATATACCAGTGCCCGAATGTTGAAAAGCTGGTTTATCCGGTTCTGACGAACATGGCCGTCTCCGCGAATTTCCGTGGTCCGGCTTATCCGCAGGGTATCTTCGGAATCGAGTCGCTGATGGATCACATCGCCTACCAGCTGAATATGGACCCCATCGATTTCCGCGTGAAAAACATGACGCGGAAATATCACGACGAGCTGCCCTACACCAGCTTCGGCCTGGACGATTGCGTTCTGCGCGGCGCGGAGGCTTTCGAATGGAAGAAGCTCTGGCATGCGCCAGGCGCGGGCGAGGGACCCATGAAGCGCGGCGTGGGAATGGCGATGGGAGCCTTCGGCGCGGCGGTGGGACGCAGCAGTGCGGTGATTCACCTGGATTCGAAGGGTGAGTACGAATTGCACGTGGGTGTTACCGATGTTGGCACCGCGGCGAAAACCACCATGGCGCTGATCGCAGCGGAGGAGTTGGGCGTGCCGCTGGCGAAAGTTGCGGTGGTGAGCGGCGACACCGAAGTCTGCCCTTATTCGGTGGGTGAGTCAGGCAGCCGCACCACGACGCATACCGGTTACGCGGTGGTTCAAGCGGTGAAGGATCTGAAGCAGCAGATCGCCGCCCAGGGTTTGCCGCAAGGCGACGAAATTCGCACCGGTAGCGCGACGCCCGATCCCGCGCAGCCCAAAGACTCCGCGCGCTATAGCTTCGCGGCGCATTTCGCGCAGGTGGAAGTAGATACCGACCTGGGCCACGTGCGCGTGGTGAAGTATCTGGCCGCGCACGATAGCGGGCGCATCATCAATCCGCTTACCTGCGCCAGCCAGGTGAAAGGCGGCGCTACGCAGGGCATCGGCATGGCGCTGCACGAAGAGTTGCTGTATGATCCCACGCACGGCGTGCCCCTGAACGCGGGTTATTATGGCGCGCGCGTGATGACGCATCTGGATACGCCCGAGGTTGACGTGCTGTTCGTGGAGACGGAAGATCAGTACGGCCCGTTCGGCGCGAAGTCGATCGGCGAATCGAGTATTATTCCGTCGGTGGGGGCCGTCGCAAACGCCATCTTTAACGCCACCGGGAAGCGCATCAAGGACTTGCCCATTACTCGCGAAAAGCTTCTGGAGGTGCTGGCATGAGAGCTTTTACCAACTCCAATCCCAAAGATATGCGGGAAGCGGTGTCGCTGCTCAGCCAGGTGCACAGCCAGGGCCGCAGCGCTTCCATCGTGGGCGGCGGCAGCGATCTGCTGGGCATGGTGAAGGAGCATCTGGTTGCGCCAGACGTGCTGGTGAATCTCAAGGCGATCCGCGGCATGGATCAGATTGAGATGCAGGGCGGGGGCGTCAAAATCGGCGGGTTAATCACGCTGGACACCTTGAGCCGCAATCAGCGTATTCGCAAGGAATACACGGTGCTGGCCGAAGCAGCCGAGAACGTGGGCACTCCGCAAATCCGCAATGCCGGAACGCTGGCGGGCAACGTTTGCCAGCGGCCCTGGTGCTGGTATTTCCGCAACGGGTTTCCATGTTTGAAGAACGGCGGGAAGATTTGTTTTTCCGCGTCGGGCGAGAATCAGCTGCACGCTATCTTCGGCGGCGGGCCCAGCTACATTGTGCATCCGTCCGATTCCGCGCCCGCGCTGGTGGCGTTGGACGCACAATTTCACATCGCCGGACCAGCGGGCGAACGCGTTGTGCCCGCGTCTGAGTTTTTCCAATTACCGCGGGTGGACGCTTCCCGCGAAAATGTTCTCGGAAAGGACGAGATCCTGGCGGCAATTCAATTGCCGGCGGCGCGGCCCGGAGTGCGCAGCACCTATCACAAGGTGCTGGACCGCGAGGCCTGGACACATGCGGTAGTAAGTGCGGCGATAGTACTGGAAATGGATCAGCAGGTTTGCCGCAGCGCGCGCATCGTGCTGGGCGGAGTGGCGCCCATCCCATGGCGGCTTCAGAAAGTTGAGGCCATGCTGGTGGGCCAGCGGATCACGCCCGAGCTGGCGGCAAAAGCCGGCGAAGCATCGGTGGAGGGCGCGCATCCCCTGGCAAAGAACAAATACAAGGTGCCGCTGACTAAGGCCGTGGTAAAGCGAACGCTGCTTTCACTGACGGCTTAGCGCCTGTAAAAGGAACGCGTAATCGAAGGCTGTTTCCTTGATGCCTTCGTAGCGGCCCGATGGACCGAAGTGTCCGCTGCCCATGTTGGTTTTGAGTAGCAGCACATTCGCATCTGTTTTCAGCGTCCGCAATTTCGCCACCCACTTCGCGGGCTCCCAATACGACACGCGCGGATCGTTCAGGCCGGCCGTTACCAGCATGGTGGGGTACTTGGCAGGCGATACATTATCGTAGGGCGAGTAGGACCGGATGTAATCGTAATATTGTTTTTCTTCCGGATTACCCCACTCCTCATATTCGGCCATGGTCAGCGGCAGCGTGGGATCGAGCATCGTATTCAAAGTGTCCACGAAGGGCACCTTCGCAATCGCCGCATGAAAGAGATCGGGACGCAGGTTGAGCACGGCGCCCATCAGCAGACCGCCGGCGCTGCCGCCCATGATGGCCAGATGATGGCTGGAAGTGTAGCGCGCACCAATCAGGTGTTCCGCGCAGGCGACGAAGTCGGTGAAGGTGTTTTTCTTCTCCAGCAGCCGGCCGTGATGGTGCCATTCTTCACCCATCTCGGCGCCGCCGCGGATATGAGCGATGGCGAAGACAAAGCCGCGGTCAAGCAGGCTGAGGCGGTCTGACGAAAATCGCGGATCGATGCTATGGCCGTACGCGCCGTAGCCGTAGAGCAGCAGCGGACTGGCTCCATCGCGTTCAAAGCCCTTGCGAAAAACCAGTGAAATAGGCACTTCGACGCCATCCGGCGCCTGCGCGAAGATTCTCTCCGACTGATATTGCGATGCATCGTAGCCGCCGCGCACTTCGTATTGCTTCTTCAACTCGCGCTCGCGCGTGTGCACGTGATAATCAAATACCGAAGCCGGAGTCACCAGGGAGGTGTACGCAAACCGCAACAGGTGTGTCTTGTATTCGGCATTGCCCGTGGCCGCCACGGTGTAAACCGGCTCCGGAAAATCGATGTAGTGGGAAAACGCGCCGGAGCCATCGCGAATGCAAATTGTTTCCAGCCCGCGCTCGCGCTCGTACACGGCCAAATGCCCTTCAAACGAATCGACGCCTTCAATGGTCACGTCGGCGCGCGCTGGAATCACTTCATGCCAGCCTTCAATCGATGGGTTCGCCACTTGCGTGCGCATCAAACGGAAATTCTTCGCCGCATCGTTCGTCCGGATATAGAAATACTCTCCGTGATGCGATGCGTCGTACTCCACGCCCTGACGCCGCGGCAGCATTACGCGAAATTCGCCGCGCGGTTCGGCAGCTTCCAGGTAGCGTAACTCTGAAGTGAGCGGGCTCGATAACTCGATGAACAGAAATCGCCGGCTGCGTGTCTTCTGCAGCGCCAGCTCGAATCGGCCATCGTCTTCCTGATAGACCAGAGTGTCGGACGAAACGCCGAGTTCATGCCGGAATGCGCGGTATGGCCGCTTCGCCTGGTCCAGCACGGTGTAGAAGAACGTCCGATTATCGTTGGCCCATTCGAGCGTATAGTAAGTGTTCGCAATCCGGTCCGGCAAGAGTTCACCGGTCGCAAGATTCTTCACCTGGATGGTGTAGGTTTCATCGCCCTCTAAGTCCGTGGAGTAAGCCAGCAACCGATGATCGGGACTAACCTCGAAGTTTCCCAGCCGAAAATACTTCTGGCCTTGAGCCAAGACATTCGCGTCCAGCAGAATCTCTTCGGGTGCCTCGATGCTCCCGTGCTTGCGGCAGTGAATAGAATACGCCTGCCCTTCTTCAGTGCGCGTGTAATAGAAATAATCGTCGCGCTTCACCGGCGCCGATACATCCGTCTCTTGGATGCGGCCGAGGATCTCACGATACAAACTATCCTGGAGTGATTTCGTCGGAGCCATGGTCTCCTCGGTAAAACGATTCTCGGCTTCCAGATAGGGAATCACGTCCGGATCGGATCGGTCGCGCAGCCAGAAGTAATCGTCAATGCGCGTAGCTCCATGCCGCGCAATTTCCTTCGGCACGATTTTGGCGGATGGGGGCTTGATTATTGGCTCTCCTCTTTTCCCATATACAGCTCGCTGACCAGATCCCGATGATTTTCGAGCACCCGATTTCGCCGGACTTTCATGGTGGGTGTCAGCTCGCCGCTTTCGATGGAGAAGTCGCGTTCCACGATGCGAAACTTACGAATCTGCTCGAACGGCGCCAGACTGCGGTTCACTCGCGCGACAGCTTTCTTCACGTCCGCCTCCGCGGAGGTGGCCACTTCGGGCGCGTTAATGGTAACCAGCGCGGTGACATACGGCAGCCGATCGCCAATCAGGACTACCTGATTGATGATGGGCTCAGTCTTGAAGAGCAGCTCGATTCGCGCGGGATAAATCTTTTTGCCGTTAGATGAAACAATCAGCTCTTTCTTGCGGCCAGTGATGTACACGTACCCGTCGGAATCGAATTCGGCGATGTCGCCGGTGTACAGCCAGCCATCGCGCAGCACAGACCGGGTGGACTCTGCGTCGTTATAGTAGCCCGAGAACAGCGCGGGACTCTTCACCAGCAGTTCGCCATCTTCTGCCAACCGCAACTCCACGCCCGGCATGTTCCTGCCGATGCTGCCTGACTTGGGACGGTCGGTTGGGTTCAAACAAACCACGCCGCCCTCGGTGAGTCCGTAGCCTTCAATCAGCGGCATGCCGATGGCCGCGAAAAAGCGCGCCAGATCCTTGCCCAGCGGGGCCGCACCAGATGCCGCCACTTTGACGCGCCCGCCCAATCGCGCGCGAATCTTGGAGAATACCAACCGGTCGGCTATCTTGAGCAACGCCAGCATGGTCTTGGGAACAGGCTGGCCCTCTTCGCGAAGACGGCTCACTTCGGCGCCCAGTCCCACTGCGCCGTGAAACAGTTTTCTGGCCGCCGCGCTTTTCTTTTTGATCTCGGTGTTTACGCTGGCGAAAATACGTTCCCATACTCGGGGCGGCGCCAAAAGAAAAGTCGGCCGGATGGTTTTCATTTC
>DATHNM010000026.1:0-10071 GCA_035486095.1 Bryobacteraceae bacterium | reverse complement strand
GCCGCCGGAAATTGTAGAAGAACGCCTCTTCTTCGAAGCGCTGGGCGGTGAGCGCTTCGCCGAAAAAAGAGATGTCGCCTTGGACGGGAAAGGAAAGGCCGGCGAGCAAACGAAGCAGCGTGGACTTACCCGATCCGTTGGCGCCCAGCAGGGCCACGCGCTCGCCCCGCTCGATGTGCATCGACAGGCCGTTCAAGGCGGGCATCTGATGGTAGCGATATGCCACGTCGCGAACGCGGAAAGCGGTTTCAGCGGCGCCGCTCACCGGCCCAGCCACATTGCAGCGGAAGCAATACAGGCAAAGGCAGCCAGCCCCAGCCAGTCTTTCGAACGCATGGATGGATCGTCCAGCAGGTGGACATCGCCGCGAAAGCCGCGCGCCTGCATGGCTAAATGTACTTCGCCGCTTAATTGAATGCTTTTGCCGAGCAACAGACCGGCGCTGGCGGCCGCCAGACGCCGCCGGTCTACCGGTTCCAGAATGCCGATGAGGCGGGTTTCGCGCGCTTCGAACATATCTTGAGCGGTCTGGACGAAGAGGAAGACATAGCGGTACGTCATTCCGACAATGACCACCAGCACGGCGGGAATACGAAAGAATCGCAGCGCGCGCAGCAGCTGGGCCCAGAGCGTGCAAAGAATCAGCAGTACGGCCAGAGTGGCGGCGGTTTCGGCGCGCAAAATCAGGAAGGCGGCGGTACGCAGGCCTGGATAGGACACTGCCCAATGCAACTGGGGGACGCGAAAAACCGTGACGCCGGGCGTGAGGAAAATGGCGGGCAGCGCAATGGCGCCGGTAAATGCCAGAACGCCAATCCACACCTTGGCGGCAAGGACACGAATGGGAACGTGGGACAAGACAGCCAGCAATGCGGCGACGGCGAGCAGGGCGATCAAAACAGAGAGGCGATGCAGGGCCACGGCGGAGACGATGAGCAATCCGATTCCAAACAATTTCACGCGAGTATCCAGGCGCTGCAACAAGCCCTGGGATTGGGCCATTTGTTCGGCGAAGAGCGCTTGCTGCAAAACATCCAATAAGCTGCGGATGGTTTTTTCAACGAAGTTTTTGCGATGGCGGCGGCCCGGCGCCGATACCGGCTGTTTTATGGCGACGGCTCTATAGCAGAGCAGGCCAAGCAGCACGATCAAGCCGACACCCAGGATGGCGGATGCCAGGTATCCCAGTGAGGCACCGCGAATGAACGGCGGCGCATAGCCGGCCAACGGAGCGTTCCAAAGGGAAGACAGACGCGCCAGGCCGCGGGGCAGCTGCGACGGTGAAAAATCGGCCGGGCTCCATTCTCCCCAAGCCGTACCCACGGCTAGTATGCCGAGGGGCGTCAAGACCACCAGAATAGCCAGGGCGAGCCACAGTTTCCACGCAACCGGCCAGAGTGTCCGACCTTCGCCGGGCGTGGTGGGATTATCGAAATCCGGAGCATCCGGCGCGGTGAGGCGCAGCAAGCCTGGTTCCACCTTTTGCAGCCATGCCACGATGCCGGATGAAATCACAAACTCGGCTAGTCCGGCGAAGGTGAGGTGTCCGATGAGCATGGCGGGAATGGACACGCTAAGGCCATAGGGCGCATAGAGCGGCGCGCCGGAGGCATCGTGAAACAAGGCGGGCTGGATTCCAAACTCGATGGCCGCACACAGGGCCGCCATATTGATGCCGGCGTATCCAGCCAGGCCCGCAGCCAGAACTCGCCGCCGGGAGCCGATGGCGGCTCCGCGGCACAGAACGCGATAAGCCGCATAGGCGACCAGCGATCCTACTATCGCCATGTTGAAGCAATTCGCACCGATCGCCGTGATGCCGCCATCGCCAAAGAATACGGCCTGGATCGCCAACGCCACCGAGATGGCCACAATAGAGGCCCAGGGGCCGAGAACGATGCTGGCGAGTCCCATGCCCACTGCATGGCCCGTGGTTCCCCCGGGCAGCGGCAGATTGAACATCATGATGACGAAAGAGAATGCCGCGAAGACGGAGAGAAGAGGAATCATGCGGGTGTTCAGCATTCTTTGCACCCGCTTCAGAGCGATGAACCAGAGGGGCGCGGCGAGGCCAAACATGCCTACGCAGGTGGAAGGGCTGAGGTACCCGTCGGGGATGTGCATAACAGCAGGAACGGAGGCCAAGCCGGCCTCTGTCCCATCGGCAGCATAGCACGATTGCTCAGTTCGTGCGAAAGCGCGGCGGGGACGCTAGCGTTTAGCTGGTGAAAGCTTGTCGTTCACCGATACGTATCGCTGCACGCGGCTATGTTTGCGGCTGTAGCCCAGGTAAATCACCATTCCGATGATCAGCCAGACCACCAGCCGAATCCAGGTGGCCAGCGGCAGGAAGGCCATGAGCGCAAACGACGATAGGATGCCCAGGATGGGCACCAGCGGCACCAGCGGAGTCTTGAACGGCCGGTGCAGATCGGGACGGCGATTCCTGAGCACCCACACTCCCGCGCACACGATCACGAACGCCAGCAGCGTGCCGATGCTGGTCATTTCGTCCAGGACGCCGATGGGCAGCATGGCGGGCAGAAATGCGACGAATACGCCGACCACGATAGAAGAGATCCAGGGAGTCCGGAAGCGCGGATGCACGGCGCCCGCCCAGCGCGGCAGCAGACCGTCGCGCGACATGGAGAAGAAGACGCGGGACTGGCCGAGCAGCATCACCAGCATCACGGTGCTCAAACCCATGATGGTTCCAATCAGGACCAAAAACTCACCCCACTGCACGCCGGTTTCGGCCATACCGAGCGCGATGGGCGCGCCCACGTTCAAGCGCGTGTAGCTGATAAGGCCGGTGAGAAGAAATGCCGTCACGATATAGAGGATGGTGCACAGCGTCAACGAACCCAAAATGCCGACGGGCATGTCCTTTTGCGGGTTCTTGGCCTCCTGGGCCGCGGTGGAAACAGCGTCAAACCCGATATAGGCGAAGAAGATCTTCCCGGCGCCCCGCATCACGCCAGACCAGCCGAACTCTCCCACGGTTCCCTTGCTGGGCGGAACGAACGGCGTCCAGTTGGCTTTGGCCTGGGGCAGATGATGCAAGACATACGCGGCGGCAATGGCGATAAAGACCAATACCGTACCAACCTTGACGAAGACGATCACGCTATTGATGGTGGCCGACTCCTGAATACCAATGACCAGAATCGTGGTGACGACCGCAATCACGAGAAACGCAACCAGATTGAAAACCGCCGTGGCGTGCGGGAGCGTAGCCGCGTCTATGCCGGCCGGCAAGGAAGCCACTGGCTGCCAAAAGTGCCGATAATAGGCCAGTTGGGTCCCCGGCGTGGCGATCAATTGTGGCGGGAGGTCAACACCCAGTCGAGCGAGCAGCTGTACCACGTTCGCAGCCCATCCAGATGCCACTGTCGCGGCGCCGAATGCATATTCCAGGATCAAATCCCAGCCGATGATCCAGGCGACCAGCTCGCCCAAGGTGGCGTAGCCGTACGTATAAGCCGATCCCGCGATGGGAATCAGGGAGGCGAATTCGGCGTAGCACAGGCCGGCGAAAGCACACGCGACGCCCGCAAAGATAAATGAAAGCACCACGGCGGGCCCGGAGTTCTGCGCAGCCACCTGTCCGGTAAGAACGAAAATGCCGGTGCCAATAATGGCACCGATGCCGAGCGCGATCAGATTCGTAGGCCCGAGGGCGCGCTTGAGGGTGTGCTCGCCCACTTCGTCACACTCCTCCTGGATCATGTTGAGGGGCTTTTTGACGAAAAGATCAGGCATGGTTTGTGTGCAGCGTAACACAAAGGGGACGCATATGCACAAGCCCGCTTTCGGCAGGCTTATCTATTGTTTTGAGGCGCACACAAAATTGGCGGCTTCACCGATACTGCCCGAGCCAGGGTAACGTGCCACTTGCGGATAGGTACCGAGACTCGAAATGGGCGACTGGGCGGCGAGGCGGCAGAACGCAGGAAGAGCCTGGCCGAGGCGATTGTGGCGTCCGGCCGCGCAACATATTTGAATCGATATTATGCCCGTGGAGTTTCCCGTTACATTTCCTCAAAACTCTCAAGAAATTGGGCGTCGGTGGGAGTCTCGGCCACCGGTACCGGAGTGCGTGAAGGGGGGCTGGAGACGGCCGACCTTAACGCGTGAACGCCGGGACTGGCTCGCTGCGGCCTGGCCGAGGGAGCGATTCGTTTGGCCTGCGCAGGACGCTTGACAGCTATTTCAGCCTTGCTATCCACCAGGCGGGAAAGCTTGCGCACTGCATGATCCATGGCTTCGGCCTGCGCCGACAACTGCTGGCTGGCCGAGGCGCCCTGCTCGGCGCTGGCCGCGGTGCCCTGCGTCACCTGATCCATTTGCAGGATGGCCTTGGAGATCTGTTCGATACCGCGCGCCTGCTCCTGGCTGCCCAGGTTCACTTCGTCCACCAGCGTCTTTACCTTCACGGTGCTCTCGGTGATGGCGCGGATCACGTCGGCCACGCGCTGCAGCCGCGTGCTGCCTTCATTGGATTTGGTGATCGATTCCTCGATCAGCGCGGAAGTATCCTTGGCGGCTTGAGCGGAACGCTGCGCCAGGTTGCGAACTTCGTCGGCCACCACGGCGAACCCCATGCCCGCCTCCCCGGCGCGCGCCGCTTCCACGGCGGCATTCAGGGCGAGAATATTGGTCTGGAACGCGATCTCATCGATGACCTTGATGATTTTAGAGATTTTGTCGCTTGATCCGGTGATCTCTTGCATCGAAAGCACCATCTCCTGCAGCGTCCGGTTGCCTTCCGTGACACGATGATCGACATCGGACATCAGGCTGGCTGCGGTGGCGGAGTTCTCCGCATTCTTACGGGTCATGGAGGTGATCTCCTGGCTGGACGCCGAGGTCTCTTCGAGCGATGCGGCCTGTTCAGACGATCCCTGCGCCAGTGCCTGGCTGGAAGATGCCACCTGCGCCGAAGCGCTGGCCACTTGTCCGGCGCCTTCCAATAGCTCGCTTACAGTCTGCCGCAACACTTTGTTCAGGCCGCGCACCACCAGGAATAAACCAGCACTGCCGAAGGTGACGGAAAAGAGCAGAACCATCCAGGTGATCCACTTCATGCGCGCACCGGTGGCGGAAGCTTCAGCGGTATACCTGACGGCATTGCGGCGATTGTATTCCGTCTCTTCGCCAATCGAGTTTCTGATCTCAGTGAAGCTGGCATTGCCTTTGGCAAACTCGCGGGCTGCTTCTTCGCGCTTGCCGCCGCTGCTCAAGGCCACAACCTGCTCCCACCGCTGGTAATAGCTGACTAGAGCAGGATCGATCCTCTGGTTGATCCGGCGCTCTTCGTCGGAATAAATGGCTGCTTGGACAATCTTCATAGCCGAGGCGACGTCACCCTTGAGACGGAGAATTTCGCTATCCAGCCCCGCAATATCGACCGGATCCTCCGAACTCAGGCGCCGCCATGCATCGCCACGGAATTCCAGAAACGCGGCTTCCAATTTGCCGCACGCCGAAACGCCGGCCAATGAATCGTCCGAGAGCGAGGTCACTACATGGTCATAGCCCCTTAGGCCGATCAACGTGACGATCCCCAACGCCATAGTCAGCCCGATGAGCAGCGCACCAACCAGCGTCAGTTTCTTTCCAACAGTCATTTGCGAGTCCATAAGCTCTCCGAAATGCTTATCGGGCGAAGGGGGTTAATCGAGAGTCTCGATTTTTGGCGGCTTGGCCGATAAGGGCGCTATGCGATCGGTTGGTTTCCTCGTGGCATTTAGCGCCGCGCCCAGCCAGGGTTCGCCAAGGCCTCCCACACCACCGCTCAGCAGCCTGACTTTTCGAGAAATTCGCTGGACGGAATGGTCCAGCCGAAATACGATTCGATATTGAAGAGCGTGGCCTCCTGCATGCCAGGCGGGCCCGCCGCCAGGGAAGCATCGGTGATCAGGATGGGCCAGTAGTCCAGGAAAAACGCATCGCGCAGCGTGGATTCGACGCATACATTGGTGGCGATTCCGGTGAAAAAGAGAAACCGCACTCCACGCGCCTGCAACTCGGCATCCAGCGCGGTCCGCGAAAAACCGCTGTAGCGCGTTTTGACGATCACCAGGTCCGTGGGTTGGGGCGCCAGTTCATCCACAATGGCGAAATCCCACGTCCCGTGAGTAACCAGCTTGCCCTTCAGCTCCGGGTTGCCGTTCATCATCCGGATGCCAAGTTCCTTGTGCCAATTGGGCGATTGGGGACCGCCACTATCGCTCAAATCCGCGCGATAGCCCATCTGCAGATAGACCACGGGCATTCCGCGACGGCGGGCAGTTGACAGAACCTGGCCAGCCACGCCGACCACGCGCGCCGCGCCCGAAATGTCGGCGCCTGCGAGGTCCAGCATGCCGTGTTTGCTGGCAAAGGCGTTCTGCATGTCGACCACCACCACCGCCGATTTCGCAAGATCCACTTCCACTGGTTGTGGCTTGGCTTGGAGAAGCATCGATCAGCGCCCGCCCGCGGTCTCCATCGCCCGCTCAGCCTTGGCGCGTTGCAGCGGCCACATGGTGAAGAAGTCCGCATAGGCCACCAGGAACGGGAAGGTGACGGCCAGCAGCGCCGAAGCCAGCCATATTTCCGATTGGTAAGACGGCGGTCCGGCATCCAGCTTTCCGGTCACAGTGCCGGCCAATTGCTTGTACAGAAAGGCCAGGGCGCCGCCGATGATCACGGCGGCCAGGGTGTTCAAGACGCCTTTCAGCGGCTGCGTCAGTTTCGCGAACAGCGATCCCTGCAGCATGTTGAGAACGACAATGGTTCCGAAAATAAATGGAATGGGAACCGTGTTCTGAAACGCCACCACATCCATCTTCATGACGTTGACGCCGATGTAAAATCCCGCGTAGCCGATGATCAGCGCCACAATGGTCCATACGATGCCGAGCACCGGCTGCTTCATCAGGCTGGGGAACTTGGTGAACGGCCACAGGTCGAAGCACAGCGACAGGAACATCACCCCGATGGCGGTGATATAGAAGACCACGGCGTTCCAGGCATTGAACATGCCATGTGGATCCTGCGCCGCCACATACACGGGTGCGCCCTGCATGAATTCGTAATTAAAGAAGATGCGGAAGAGGATGTAGTTGACGACGTAAACCGCCACCAGCACCGCCAGTCCGGCCGCCAATGGATTCTTAATGAAGGCCGTGAATGGCCAGCCGCCCCACATGATGGCGAGCCAAAAAGCGATCACCACGGAAGTGATGAGCAGCATGGTGAGCATGGGAGTGGGCGGTGTAATTCCGCCTCCAAATCCCTGCAGGTGAATGGTCCAGATAACGGCGCCCACCAGGGCCGCGAAAATAGCGAACAAAATCCCTCGCACCGGCTGCGAACGTTCGGCCACCAAGCGGGGCTGCTTCATGCCCCAGATGACCCCCATGATGATTTCCATGGGAATCAGAGAAATCAGGAAACAGCTGACCACTCCTGCAAACTTGGGAAAATCGAAGAGGGAAATGAAACCCAGGCCGATGGCCATGATGAGAATGGTGGCGAAGATGCCGAGTACCGGTTGTTTGAGGCCAGACAAGGGACTCTCCTTTCATGCCGCCAGACTCTTTACGGCGACGGCGGCCGCGATGTTGAATCGCGGCTAGTCATACTATCACATGTGGCGGGATTCAGTAAGATTGTGGTGAGTGCAGCCCGCCATCATGTCCACTATCAGGCACATTCTGTTTCCCCTCGATTTCTCGGCCGCCGGAATGGCTGCCATTCCTTTCGTTCGCGCCCTGGCCAACCGGTTTCACGCCCGGGTTAGCGTGCTCAGCGTGGTGCCCCCGGCCTGGGTGACGCCGCCCGGCCTGATTCCTCCGCCCGCGGGTACGGATCCAGTGGCGCTTGAGGACGCGCTGCGGACGCACTTGGACCAGCTGGCGCTGGACGGGCTGGAGGGCCCGCTGGCTCGCTTGACCGCCTTGGGCGATCCGGCGGTGAAGATCGCCGAATTCACGCGCGACAACCGTGTGGACCTGGTGATGCTGCCCACGCATGGGCATGGCCTGTTCCGCGGGCTGCTGCTGGGCTCTGTGACGTCCAAGGTTTTGCACGATGTGCATTGTCCGGTGTGGACCGCGGCGCACGCCCCCAAGCAGCACGCCCAGGAGGCGCCGCGCAGGATCTTGTGCGCGCTGGACGGGACCGAGAAGAGCCTGGCGCTAGCGCAATGGGCCGCCGGCTTCAGCCGGGAAGCGGGCGCGAGCCTGCAGCTGTTACACGTAGTGCGGACCATCAGCGATTGGCTGTCATTGGAAAGCCAACAGACGCTGCAGGAGGAATTGCGGGTGGAATCGCGCAACCGGATCGAGGCGAGTCTGAAATCCGGCGGATTGGACCTGCCGCTGCACATCGCCGTGGGCGAGATTGTGAGCACCATCACCGAAGAAGCACGACAGGAAGGCGCGGACCTCATCATACTGGGACGCGGCGCGATGCACGAGACGCTGGGCCGCCTGCGCACGCACGCGCACGGAATTATTCAACGGTCGCCCTGCCCGGTGTTGAGTGTATAGTGTGGCGCCGTGCTGAACCTGCTGTTCCAAAATGCGCGGCCGAATAGCGGGCGCAGCGTCACTTCGACGTTTCGCCATTTTGGAGCGCTGGGACTTTTCTTTCTCGCTATCCTGGACAGCTCGCCGCTGCCGACCTTTGGCGGACCCGATATTCTGATCGCGATTCTGGCCGGCAGCCACCGCAACCCATGGTACGAATATGCGGCCGTTGCCACGGCGGGCTCCGTGATCGGCGCTTACATCACCTTCCATATCGCGCGCAAAGCGGGAGAGGCTTATCTGCACAGTAAGTTCGGACAAGGCCGGGTGTCTGTGTTCCTGCAGCTGTTTGAGAAATGGGGCACCGGAACGCTGGTAGCCTCTACCGCCATTCCTTTTCCATTCCCCACCAGCATGGTGTTCGCGGCGGCGGGCGCTTCCAATTACCGGCTGGGCAAATATCTTCCGACTGTCGCGGTGTGCCGCGCCGCTCGCTACTCCGCCATCGCCATTGTGGCGGATCTGTACGGGCGCCACTTCATTCGCGTGATCCGGCATCCGGTGCAGTATTGGCCGTGGCTGTTGCTATTCACTGCTGTGGTTCTGGCGTTGATCGGCGGGGGCATTTTGATTAACAAGCGGCTGGCCACCGTGGCGGCGGGATGAGCCGTTAAACATGGCAAGCAATGAAGGCCCAAACTCAGATGTCCTGCGGGCCTGGGACACCAACGCAAAATTTTGGGACCAGCGTATGGCTGAAGGAAATGCCTTCTTCAAAACGCTGCTCTGGCCTGCGGTGGAGAAATTGTCGGGGCCGGTGGCGGGCCAGCGTTGGCTGGATGTGGCGTGTGGAAACGGACTGACGTCACGGCGGCTGGCGCAGGCCGGGGCCAAGGTCACTGCCTTCGATTTCTCGGAGCCGATGATCGATCTGGCGAAAAAGCGCGGCGGAGCCGGTATTGAATACCGCGTGATGGACGCCACGGATCGTGACGCGCTCAGCGCTTTGGGAGCCGGCGCTTTCGACGGCGCACTTTGCAATATGGCGCTGATGGACATGGCGGACATCGATCCGCTGATGCAGGCTCTGGGGACGCTTCTGCGGCCCAATGGCGCGTTCGTCTTTTCGGTCTTACATCCCTGTTTCAATAATCCCGCGACCATTCAAATGGGTGAACTGGAAGACCGGGAGGGCGACTTGGTCACCACCTATTCGGTAAAGATTTCGCGCTATCTGACGCCCTACACACAAGTAGGCCTGGCCATGCGCGAGCAGCCGGTTCCCCATCCCTACTTTCACAGGCCGCTGGGTGCGCTGCTGGCTCCAGGGTTTGCAGCGGGGCTTGTTCTGGACGCCATGGAAGAGCGCGCTTTTCCCGCCGAAAACCTGGGTGGTGGTCCGGCCCTGGCGTGGAATGGCCGATTCAGCGAAATTCCCGCGGCGCTAGTGGCGCGGCTGAGACGGAAAGCCACAGGCGGAACTACGGCCGCGTGAATTTCACTCCGTCCTTGAGCAGCTTCTCATAGCGCTCCGGATCCAGATTGTTCTCGG
>DATHNM010000025.1:0-3739 GCA_035486095.1 Bryobacteraceae bacterium | reverse complement strand
CCCACGCGTTAAGCTGCTTGATGCGCGGCGTTTCGTTCTTTACCTGTCTACTATCGGGCCTGTTGCTGGCGAGTGCCGCGCGGGCCCAGTTAATTCCCTCTGGAACGCCGGTGCCAGTCACCACGTTGCCGCCCGTGGTGTTTATCAATGGGTTCCAGTTTGCAGGCTGTCCCTCCACTTTTGCCGACTCTTTCGGCATCGCCGATCAGGTGCTTCAAAGCAACGGCCAAGTCACCCTTTTCTTTAGCACGTGCAGCTTACCTTCCAGTGCCACCATTGAGGATCTTGCCGGCGCCTTTGCCACCTTCCTGTCGGGTTTGCAATATACCAACGGCCAGCCGGTAGAGACCGTGGATATTGTGGCGCACAGCATGGGCGGTTTGGTGCTCCGCGCATTCCTGAGCGGCAAACAGGATGGCTCAGGCGTGTTTCAACCGCCCGCCGCCACGCATGTACGGAAAGCTGTCTTCCTTGCGACGCCGCATGCCGGGACACCCATAGCGTCGCTCGCCGTGGCGGCTCTGCTCGGGTTCAAGCAGCAATTGGATGAGATGGCAAGCGGCAGCAGTTTCCTGTTCGGGCTGGACACTTGGAACCAGGGAACGGACGATCTGCGCGGAGTGGATGCCATCGCCGAGGCGGGCAACGCGGGCAGCGGGGGCACCGGCTATCCTGCCGCATTCGACGATGGCGTGGTTCCGCTCACCAGTGCGTCGCTGCGCTTCTATCTAGCGGGCCGCACTCGCGTGGTTCCCTATTGCCACATCGGTGGCGGAGGAATCGTCAGTCTCTTCAACCTTTGCCCTGGGAACGCCGTGGGCATCGCCAAGATCGATTCCGCGACGCACCTGTCGGCGCAGATTATCGTTTCCTTTTTGAATGGAACCAATGACTGGCAGAGTATTGGAACCCCAGCGGAGAGTGATCCGTTTCTTGCCGTGGATGGCGGATTGATCGTGGCTGCGCGTGCCGCGGACGATTCAAGTCTGAATATCGATTCCGCCGTCGCTGGCCTGCCGGGAGCGGCCAACCAACTTAGTATTTCTTCCGATCATCTGGCGTTCACCGATCTGATTGCCGCGAACACGCTCGCGCTGAACGTCACTTCGGGAACATTGAACATCAATGCATCCGTTGTGCTTCCGGCGGGGGGAACCGAACCTTACCTCGTTAAAGCCGGTCCTCTGATTGCCCGCGCATTTCCTGCTGCGGCCGCTAACTTCCCGCTCGAACTTGCGCCGCGCGCGCTGATTGCGATCTACGGCACCAATTTGTCATCCGGCACCGATGCGAAGGTCCTGGTGAACGGCTCCGCCACCTCGCTGTTTTACGAATCGGCAACTCAGATCGACGCGCTGCTTCCCGCTAGCGCGTCGGGTTTGACCACGCTCACGGTTCAAAGCGATGCGGGCAAGAATACCGTGAACTTGTATGTGGACGCCGCAGCGCCCGCTATCTTCACGCAGGATGCGTCGGGAACCGGGCCGGCCTCCGCCCTGAAGGCCAGCGACCAGAGCCTGGTGACGGCGGACAACCCGCTGCACCCTGGCGACACGGTTGAGTTATATGCCACGGGCCTGGGCTTGACGACGCCCAAGAACGGCCTGGATTACGCGCTTCAACAGCCCACGGTTACCGTTGGCGGTATTGCTTGCCCGGTGGTGTTTGCAGGCGCGGCGCCCGGCTACATGGGGTTGGATCAGATCAATTGCACCATTCCCGCGAACACTGCGCCGAACTTGTCCGCGCCGGTCCAAATCGCTTCCGGAAATCGCACCGGCAACACCGCGACCCTCGCCATCGAATAGGCTAGATCTGCATTCCCGCCGGCTGCCGGATTTCCATGCAGCCTTTACCGGTGGGCAGCATTTTGCCGGGGTTCAAGCGGCACTCCGGATCGAACAGCTTCTTGAATTGCGCGATCATGTCCAGCGTTTCGCCGGAGAATTGCTCGCCTACCAGCTCCATCTTTTCCATGCCCACTCCGTGTTCGCCCGTGATCGATCCACCCTGCGCGATACAGAAGCGCAGAATCTCATCGCCGGCGTCCTTGGCGCGTTCCAGTTCTCCGGGCTTGTGATGATTGAACAAAATGATGGGGTGCATGTTGCCATCGCCGGCGTGGAAAATGTTGCTGATGGTGAGGCCGTATTTCTCGGAGATCCTTTGAATCTCGCGCAGCGTGGGAGCCACCTTGGTGCGCGGCACCACGCCGTCCTGCACGTAATACGACGGGCTCACGCGGCCCACCGCGCCGAACGCATTCTTGCGACCCTTCCACAATAGCTCGCGCTCCCCCGCCGACCGCGCGATGCGAACCTCGCGTGCGCCGCTGCACCTGCACGCGTCTTCAATCTGCTGCACCTGCTCTTCCACCGCTTCCTTCAAACCTTCCAGCTCGATCAGCAACACCGCCGCCGCGTCCATGGGATAGCCCGCATGCGTAGCTTCTTCCACCATCCGCAGCATCACGCCGTCCAGCATCTCCACGGCCGCCGGCGTGATGGCGCGTGCGGTGATTTCGGCTACCGAGTCTGCGCAATCGTCCACCGTATCGTAGATCGCCAGCAGGGTTTTCACCAATTCCGGCTGGCGCATCAGGCGCACGGTAATGCCGGTCACCAGCACCATGGTGCCCTCCGAACCCGTCAGAAGGCCCGTCAGATCGTATCCCGGCGCGTCCAGCGTTTTGCCTCCAATACTCATCGGCGTTCCGTCGGGCAGAACGGTTTCAATGCCCAGCACGTGATTGGTCGTGACGCCGTACGCCAGGGTGTGCGGCCCGCCCGCGTTCTCTGAAACATTGCCGCCGATGGTGCACGCCTTCTGGCTGGAGGGATCCGGCGCGTAGAAATATCCATCGCGCTCCACGGCCTGCGTTATTTCGAGATTCACCACGCCCGGCTCCAGCACCGCGCGCTCGTTCCCAAGATCAATCCCGACCACCCGGTTCATGCGCGCAAATGAGACGACGATGCCGCCCGCGCGGGCAATCACGCCGCCGCTCAGTCCGGTGCCCGCGCCGCGTCCCACGATGGGGATGCCATGGTCGCGTGCCACCCGCACCACAGCCGCCACGTCTTCAGCGGTTTGGGGGAAAACCACCAGCTCTGGCCGGGCTTTATCGACGCTGCCGTCGTATTCATACAACGTCAAGTCTTCGGCGCGATCCAAATATCCGCGCGGCCCGAGCAGCTTATCGATCTGGCGGACGGCATCCGGAGAAATCATTTTCGATCCTCCGTGGGGCACGCAAGAGTGCGTGCGCCACATTTCGCCTGGCTGCTGAGGTCGGCGTTGTGAGAAGTATCTCGCGACGCAGGGAACATGTCGAACTTGTAACCACTCGCGAAGGTATCGGAATACCATTCGTGGTTTTGCATTACAGGAGCGATTTCACGAAGCCCACCAGCTCCGGGTCCATCCAGGAGATGGCCTGGCCATCGCGCTCCGGCAGGCCCGCGAACTTGCGCACCACCTTGCCGTTGCGATCGATGATATAGCTCTCCGGAATTTTGTAAGTGCCGTAGCGGTAGCTTAGATCCTCCTGCGGATCGCGCGCCAGCGGGTAGGAAACGCCAAAACGCTTCACGAAATTCTGATACATCTGCTCGTTGCGGTCCACACTCACGCCCAGCACCACAACGCCCGAGTCCTTGAATGTTTTAGCGAATTCGTTGAGCGACGGCGCCTCTTGCACGCACGGCGCGCACCAGCTGGCCCAAAAATTCAATACCAA
>DATHNM010000024.1:0-12811 GCA_035486095.1 Bryobacteraceae bacterium | reverse complement strand
GTGACCACTCCGCGCAGCGACACCGGCTTGTGATCGTCGAATTCCGCGCGAAGCTCGTGATGCGCCGCGAGAGGCAGCCCGGCGGCCAGGACGCCCCAGCCTAAAGCCAAACGGAGCAAGTTGATTCTCATTGCCGCTGCCTTTTGCCGTAGTTTTTCGCCAGGTAATCGAGAATCATCGCAAGCTCTTCGTCGGTTACCGGCGCCCCTTCGGAAATCATCCCTTTGGTCAGCCCCCGCCACTCTTCCCGGCTGAGCTCCTTGCCGCGCAGCCGATCCAGATTGTGGCAGTAAGTGCAGACGTCCTCCACCAATTCACGGCCCCGATCTTTTGCGGAGGGCGCATTCTCCGCGGCGGATGCAAAAGCCAGTGCCGCCGTCAATGCCGCCACTCTTAATAACATACAGCCTAGTCCCGGGTGATTTTGAAATCGCCTTTCATCGACCCTTCTGTCCAGGTGCCGCTGATGGTGCGGTTATAGGAGCCGATGTTGTCCAGTTTGCCATCGATGACGATATGCTTCTGGTCTTTGGTGTCAGCCTCGAAGTGCACGGTCCAATTCGACGCGTCCAGGTTTGCGATCTTCAATGGGACCGCATTGCGACCGGGATTAATGGTTCCCTCGATGGCCTTGGAGTTCCATTTCATGTAAATGAAAATGGGTATTTTCTGGCCTGCTTCAGGATGCCATTCGCCATGCCACGAACCGGTAAGCGGATGTCCCTCCTGCGCCCAGGCGGCAGCTGCAATTCCAAATACGACGAATAGACCCAGCAAAAAAACAGATCGTCTGCGCATTACTCCTCTTTGTTCGCAAGCAGTGGCCATTTTATACGGAGGCCGGGCGTAAACGCAAGGAATGCCGCGCGATACCGCTATTTCTCGCGATGGTAAACGTGCCAGATGCGGCCCTTCTGGCTGTCGCCGATATACAGCGAGCCATCGGGCGCCTCCGCCACTCCATCCGGCCGGGCCACGGCGTCGTTGGGATTCATGAGGGGTGATTTGCCAGTGAAGCCGCTGGCAAACACCTCGAACGCGCCCGACGGCTTCCCGCCCGAGAACGGCTGGAAGGTGACGTTGTAACCGGCTTGCTCCAGAGGCGCGCGATTCCAGGAGCCGTGGAAGGCAATGAACGCTCCGCCCGCATATTTCTTGGGGAATTGTTTCCCGGAATAGAACGTGATGTCCACCGGCGCCCAGTGCGCGGGGAAAGCCGCCACGGGAGGAGTGAATGCGCCGCAGCGGTCCGACGTCTTGCCGTCGCCGCCGTATTCGGGATTGGTGAAGAACTTTTTCTGCCCGTAGTCATAGAAGCAATACGGCCAGCCGAAGTTGGAGCCTTCCACCGCACGGTACAAAGGTTCGGCGGGACGTTCGGCATTTTCCTGCGCCGTGAACAGGCCCGGCCACATGATGTCCAGTTGATCGCGATTGTTCATGGCGATGTAGACCGCGCCGTCGTGCCACGTGATAGCGGGCATCTGGCGCAAGCCCGTAGCAAAGCGCACGCCGTCTTCCTGGGTCTGCCCCAGTTTGTTCTCGTCGAACTTCCAGATGCCGCCGTGCTTCTCAAGGATAGGACAGGGATCCTGACCGGGCGACTTGGCCGTTCGATCCTTGGTTTGACACGCATTCGAGGGCGCACCCACGTTGACATACAGGGAGCCTTTTCCATCGAACGCGATTCCCTTGTCGCCATGCTGGCGCTCTCCCTGCAAACCGCTCACCACGATCTCGGCGCCGCCGGAGGGTTTCAATTGGCCCGGTGTCATCTTGTACCGTTCCACGGAATTTACTTTGGCCACGTAGAGGTAGCCATTTCTTAAGCCGATGCCGGTACTGCTGCCTTGGCCAAAGCTTTCCTTCATATCGAAATGCCCGTCGCCCTTGGTGTCGCGTAGCGCCACTACGCCTCCGCCCGAATCTCTCGGTCCAGTCTGCAGCGCGACGTACAGGTCGCCGTTGGGGGCCACCGTCATGTGCCGCGCGGGGCCCAGGCCGTCCACCGCTACCAGGGCGCAAAATCCGGCCGGCAGCGTAATGCCTCCATTGCCGGCGTCGCAGGCCGGTGGAGGCGCCGCAAATAGAGATCCGGTAAGCAACAATCCAAGCGCAAAAGCATGCAAGCGATTCATTGAAAACATTCTCCCACAAGTAACGCTATCCGGCGTCTGTCTGATATCAACGACACGGTAGTGTTTACAAGTCGACTAAAATATTATCAGATGAGAATCGCGATCGCTGTCTCGCTGGTTGCAATGGTCCTGTTGGTGGCAAGCATGACGGGCCAGGCGCAGCCATCTGCGTCGGTATGGGATGGCGTTTACACCCCGGTGCAGGCGGACCGTGGAAAAGCGCTCTACGCCCAAAACTGTGCATCCTGCCACGGCGCGGCTTTGGATGGCAGTGGACAAGCGCCGCCGCTCTCTGGAAAAGACTTCACGGACAATTGGAACGGGCAAACCGCCGACGACCTGTTCGAGAAGATCCAGACGTCCATGCCCGCCGATCAGCCCGGAAAATTGAGCCGCTCGCAGAATGCCGACATTCTCGCGTTCCTGCTCAGCTCCAATGCGTTTCCACCTGGTTCGAAGGATCTACCCAGTGACGCAGCAATGCTGCAGACGATTCGCTTCCAAGCATCCAAACCCAAGTAGCGCCTACTGCGATTGCTTTGCCGACGGCCCAATCGGCGTTCCAATAATGTCGCCCGACACCACCATTTCCACCCGGCGATTCTTTTGCCGGCCGGCTGCGTTGTCATTGGAAGCCACTGGATTGTCCTTGCCGAAGCCCCGGGCGGAAATGTCGTTGGGCGAGATCCCTTCGCCGATCAGATAGCTCTGCACGCCCTGGGCGCGCTGATCGGACAGCTTCATGTTGTAGTCTTCGCTCCCGATGCTGTCAGTGTACCCATCCACTTCCAGGCGCAGGCCGGGATGCGAAAGGATGATGCCGGAGATCTTGGCCAGCTTTTCGCGCGCCGCCGGACGCAAGGTGTACTTGTTGAAGTCGAACAACACGTCGGACATGTTCACGATCAATCCGCGGGCAGAGTCGCGCGTTTCCAGAATCACGTTGAACTGCTGCAGCAATTGCTGACGAAGCTGCTGCTGCGCCTGTTCGGCCTGCGCGCGCAAACGGTCCGCCTCCTGCGCCTTTTGCTCCGATTGTTGCGCCTGCAACCGCGCCAGCTCGGCTTGCCGCTGTTGCTCATCGGCGGACAGCCTGGCCTGTTCCGCCTTCAGGCGTTCCACTTGTTCCTGCGCGCGTGCCGCATCCGCCGCTGCTTTCTCCTCGGCCGCTCGTTGGGCCTGCTGGGCCGCTAAGCGCGCCGAATCCGCCGCTTGGGCGTCCGCGATGGCCTTTTGCCGCGCCGATTCGTCCGCCGCCGCCCGCGCCGCCGCTTCCCGATCCGCTGCCTCTTGCTTCTCGCGTGCGATTCGTTCGTCCTCCTGCCGCTTCAACGCCAGCAGCCGCGATGTCTCTGCATTCTGCACCGCTTCGCGCGAGGTCATGATCACCGGCTTCGCGCCAGCCTTGCGCGCCTGGTAAGCCTCCGCCTGCCGCAACAGATTATCGGCGCTGTCATAAGTGTCCTTGGCGTATTGGTCCGCATTGGCCACCTGCGCGATCTGTACTGCGTTCTCCGCTTCCAGCAACTGCAGAGGCACGGCTTTATCGGTCTTCACGGCGTGATATTTGCCCGGTGTTCCCACCGTGGTATAGGTTCCGCGCTTCAGCAGATCGTACTTGACGCTGGTCTGTTCGATTTTGCCGATCGTGTCTTCGCGGATGATGTTCTCCATCACCACCACATCGCTTGGCTGGCTGACGCCAAAGTATGGCTCGGCGGTCACGATCAACGCGAAGGCCTGCAAATCCGTGGTCACGTCCAGGTGCGATCCTCCCCCATCCAGAACCACTTCCCCCAGGTTCTTCGAGCGACCCTCGGGCGTGATCGCCCACAACACGTAAGTAAGATATTCGGGCCCGTATTGCGCCGCCGGCAGCAGCTTGTGCATCTCCGTTTTCACTTCGATGTAACCCGGCCGGCTGTTTACGTCGGCATGCCCGGTGGCGTCCGGCGCCAGGGGCGTTCCGCGCAAGTCCACTTTCGTCCAGCCGCTGCGGTGGCGATAGCTCACCGCGTTGGTGGTCCGCTCCACCACCGTGACGCGAAAAATCGGTTGCCCGCCGCTTTCGGGTGCCTGTGCCCGCAGCGCTAAGGTAGATAAAGATCCTACAAATAATAGAATGACGTTGAGCTTATTCATGGATGCACCTCTTGCCGTTCCCTACACTAAGCCGCATGCTGTGCAACTACGTAACCAAAAAGTAAGAGCTTTATTTTGAGAGGCCAGCAGGCGTCCCGCCAATTCGCCCTGGCAAATTTTCCCGTCTTTCGAAACGCTGCCAGGCTGCTTCGGCGGCATCGCAGGCAACCAAATTGTCGGATTCAGATGCTGAAGGCAATGTTATACTGTAAAAAGTTGTAGCCTAGGCGGGTGAATTACGTGGCGCGCGGCTTAGTACAGGTTGGAAGTTTCGGCCTTCTTGCATCTCTGATCCCCCTTGTTGGGTCGCTGATCGCTACTCCACAGGTCATTTCAGCCGACGACGTCAAGGTTGCCGGCACGCCCCATCCCAAATCTTCCGATAAAGAACCACCGGTGGTGCTGGAACAGCGCCCCGGAAGCATCCGTGTGGACACCACACTGGTGCAAATCAACGTTACGGTCACCGATCCTCTGAACCGCTTTGTCACCGGTCTGGAAAAGGAACACTTCCGCCTCTTTGAAGACAAGATCGAACAGAAGATCCGCGATTTCTCGGCCGAGGACGCGCCCCTTTCCATCGGGTTGGTATTTGATACCAGCGGCAGCATGGGCCCCAAGCTGCAAAAGTCGCGGCAGGCCGCCGTGCAGTTTTTCAAGACCGCCAATCCGGAGGATGAATTCTTCCTGGTTGAGTTCAACGATCGGCCGGAACTGGTGGTGCCTTTCACCGCCGATACCGAGGACATACAGAACCGTCTGGAGTTTGCGCAGTCCAAAGGCAAGACCGCGCTGCTGGATGGCGTCTACATGGCCATGAACCAGATGAAGAAGGCTCGCAACCCGCGCAAAGCGATTCTGATCATCTCTGATGGCGGCGACAATAACAGCCGTTATACTGAAAGTGAGATCAAGAACGCGGTCCGCGAAGCCGACGTGCAGATCTATGGAATCGGGATATTCGAGCCCATTGGATCGCGCGGGCGCACTCCGGAAGAACAGATGGGGCCAGGCCTGTTGAGCGAAGTTGCCGAGCTTACGGGCGGCCGCAGTTATAATGTGGAGAACCTAAACGAACTTGCCGACATCGCCGCAAAAATCGGGATCGAACTTCGCAATCAGTACGTGCTTTACTACAGTTCCACCAACCAGGTGCGCGATGGTAAATATCGTCACGTCAACGTCAAGCTGGTACAGCCGCGCGGCCTGCCTCCGCTCAAGGCGTTTTTCCGCCTCGGGTATTATGCGCCCGCTCAGTAGTCTGGCTTTCCTGTCCCTGCTGGCTTCCTGCTTTGTTTGGGCCCAGACCCAGGCGCCCGCAACACCGGCTCCTGAAGAGCCCACCTTCCGGACGGACTCGCGCCTGGTGGTTTTGCCCGTCAGTGTTTTGAATAAAGACGGCAAGCTGATCACAGACCTGCAGCAGAAGTCGTTCAAGGTTTTCGAGAACGGCGTCGAACAGCCCATCAAGATTTTCCGCCGCGAAGATGTTCCCATTTCGCTCGGCATCATCGTCGATAACAGCGGCAGCATGCGCGAGAAACGGCAAAGGGTTGAGACCGCCTCGCTGGATTTGGTGCGCGCCTCCAATCCGCAGGACGAAGTCTTTATCGTTAACTTTAACGACGATCCTTTTCTGGACGTTCCGCTTACTAGCGACATCAAGAAGATGGAAGAGGGGATCGCTCGCATCGATTCCCGCGGCGGCACAGCTATGCGCGAGGCCATCGACAGTTCGATGACGTATCTGAAAAAGGAAGGTCATCGCCAAAAGAAGGTTCTGTTGGTGATTACCGATGGCAACGACAACGCCAGCACCATCAGCCTGGAAAAGCTGGTAAGCCGCGCGCAGCAGAATGAAGTGCTGGTGTATTCGATCGGTTTGCTGAACGAAGAAGAACGGCGTGAAGCGCGCCTGGCCAAGCGTGCTCTGGATGCCATCACCCGCGATTCCGGCGGCTTGGCCTTTTATCCCAAAAGCCCGGCCGAAGTGGACGCCCTGGCTCTTCAGGTGGCGCACGAAATCCGCAATCAGTACACCATCGCTTACTCACCCACGGTCCAGCAAATGGATGGCAGCTTCCGTCAGATCAAAGTGACGGTGAATGGTCCGGGACATCCGCTGGTCCGTACCCGCACCGGCTATTACGCAACGCCCGACACATCGCAGAAGAAAGCCCTGAGCCAGCTGCACTGATGCCGCGCTTTCTGTGGCGCGCTACCAGGGGATATCGTCTGTCTCCCTGGCGCAGCCCTTACTTGCGCTGGCGCATGGAGACCTATTGGGGTGTTCCGGCCGCCGAAATCGGCTTCGGCGATTTCTGGCGTTTCATCTGGCGGCATCGGCGCGATCTGACGCGCTTTCTGGCGTGGGCCGAACGGATGCAATAAGCAGCTTACTTTACCGGCGGTCCGGGAGGAGGCCCTTCCTTGGGAGTTTCCTTGCCGAAGTAAGCATCGTTCAGCGTCACCGCCGTGTGTGCCTTGATCTGTTCCAGCGATTCTTTCGCCATCTTCGGCTTCAGATCCTTTTCGATCTGCGGCTTGGCCTCGTCGAAGGTTTTGGAGGTGCGCGAAGTGACTTTGATGATGTGATAGCCGAACTGGGTCTTCACCGGTTCGCTGACTTGTCCCACCGGCAAGGAGAATGCCGCCTGGTCAAACGGCCCTACCATCTGGCCATGCTTGAAGGTGCCGAGCGCGCCGCCCTTGGCAGCGGAACCTGCATCATCCGACTCCGCCTTGGCCAGGGTAGCGAAATCGGCGCCGTCGACGATCTTCTTGCGGAGGTCCTCCGCCTTGGCCAAGGCTTCCTCCGGCGTGAGATCCTTCTCGTTCGGCTTCAGGGGAACCGTGGATCCCTTGAAGCGAATCAAAATGTGGCTGCCCTGTGCTTCTTCAAACTCGCCTTTGTTGGAGTCGTAGTAGGAGCGGAGATCCAGCTCGGTGAAATGCGTGTCGTCCGAGATGTGCTTAGCCAGGCTGTTAGCCAGAAAGCTGTCGCTCTGGATGGACATCATCTGCTTCGTTTCGGCGCTCTCATCCAGCTTGCGCTTGCGGGCTTCCTGGGCCATGGTCTCCAGTTCAGCGTACTGCTCCGCCACTTGCCGCTTTTGAGCGGGCGTAGCCGCCGGGCGTCCGTTTTCCGCCAACGCCGAGAGCAGCACTTCGAATTGGGCGCGCGTCATGCTCTGATTGCCCACCGTGAGTACCACGGCGTCTGGCGCGAGATTGCTTTCGGGAGCGGCTACCTGGGACAGCGCCGGGGGCGCCGGAGCAGCCGTTTTCGGGGGAGTTCCGGGAGCGGGCGGCTGCGCTATGGCAGCGGCGGCGAGGCCGGAAAGAGCCAATACACGGGCAAAAGCGGGTAATTTCATGGATACCCCTATTGTACCCGGTTGCCATTCCGGGTGCTGGACCCCGCCAGACTACACTGCCCCGCGTAGACTGGACTAATGCCGCGTGTGGGGGGGATCGAAGCCGGAGGGACGAAATTTGTATGCGCTGCCGGCAGCGGTCCCGAAGACCTCGAAGTAGCTGAGTTCCCCACCACCACGCCCTCCGCGACCATCCGGCGGGTGATCGATTTCTTCCAAGCGGGGCAGCCCGTCACAGCCATTGGAATCGCTTCCTTCGGGCCCATCGATCCGAATCCGGAGTCGCCCACCTTCGGGTACATCACCTCCACGCCAAAACCGGGCTGGAGGAACTTCGACTTTGCCGGCACGGTTCAGCGGGCGCTGGGAACGCCGGTTGCATTCGATACCGACGTAAATGCCGCCGCCCTGGCCGAATCGCGTTGGGGCGCTGCGCGCGGCGTGCGCAACTTCATGTACGTCACCGTGGGCACCGGCATCGGCGGAGGCGCGCTCATCGACGGCCGTTTGCTGCACGGCCGGCTGCATCCTGAGATGGGGCATATACGGATCCCGCATGACCTCCAGCGCGATCCGTTCGGCGGTGCTTGTCCTTATCATGGCGATTGTCTGGAGGGCCTGGCCGCAGGCCCAGCCATCCAATCCCGCTGGGGTCAGCCGGCGCGTCAGTTGCCCGATGGGCATGCAGCCTGGGACCTGGAGGCCGAGTATCTGGCGCTAGGCATCGTAAACTGGGCATGCACGCTGTCGCCCCAGCGCATTATATTAGGCGGCGGCGTCATGCAGCGCCGGGAGCTATTTTCCAAGATTCGTGTCCAGGTAGACCGGTTGCTCAACAAGTACCTGGAGCTTCCCGAACTTGTTCCCCCTGAGTTAGGTACGCGGGCGGGCGTGCTGGGCGCCATCGCCATGGCAAACCCGCCTTCCACGCCGGGACTGGATTTCGCGTCATAATTGTTGTCATGGAGCAACTTCGCACACGCCGCCGCGCACGCGGTTTCTCGCTGATCGAGCTTCTGATCGTCATCGCGATCATCTTGATTATTCTCGCCATCGCGGTTCCCAAGCTGGGAAGCGCGCGTATGAACGCCAACGAGATGGCAGTGATCCGCGAGTTGCAGACCATCAACACCATGCAGGTGCAGTACATGTCGCAGTTTCAAAGATTCGCAACCACGCTGGCCGAATTGGGGCCGCCCACTAGCGGCGGACCCGGGCCGCAAGCTGCCGATCTGATACCGGGCGCGCTCTCAGCCGGCGACAAGGACGGCTACCTGTTCACCATGACCGCGACACCTTCCGGCTACACGCTCAACGCGAATCCGAAAGTGTTCAACACATCCGGCCGTCGCACCTTCTTTACCGATCAGAACGGACTCATTCATCAGAACTGGTCCGCTGAAGCAGCCAACGCGAGCAGCCCCGAATTTAAGTAGCGTTGCCAATTCGCAACGTCGTTTGTACCCTCTTAGCCTCACCGTGGTAAATCATTTGTGAAGTGCCATGTTCACTTTTGGGAACCAGTGTTCGCCCTTGGGAATTAACAAGATAGACGCAATTTTCACCAAACGAAAATGCGTCGGGCCGCGTAGAAGAGTTTATGAGTGCTCGCGAATCGGTCTTCAAGTCAAGCAATCCCTGTCCCGTGACGGACGCTGCCGGAACTACCATTCGACGGCGCGACATCGCTGGATTTTCTCTTACCGAAGCTCTGTATGCCGAAGGAGTGTTGCTGCCGCGGCATTGCCACGCCAACTCGTATCTCACGCTGGTTCTCGCGGGGAACTATTGCGAGCGATACCCCCATCGAGAATTCCAATGGGGTGAAGGCGCGCTGCATCTCCTGCCGGCCGGCGAGCGCCACGAGAACCAGTTCAACACCCCCGTTCGCCTACTGCGGGTAAAGATAGAGCCTTTCGCGGTGCAGCGCCTGGGTGAGGAACACGCGCGTTGCTTGTCTGAGCCGCGCGAGATCTCGGGGCCGCTTTCCTCGTGGCTGGCCAACCGGATGATGCGCGAATTCCTCTCGCAGGACGATATCGCGCCGCTGGCCATGGAAGGTGTGCTGCTTGAAATGCTGGCGGAAAGCGCTCGCACGTCGGACGAGATTCACGGCTCTCACGCGCCCAATTGGCTGCGGCGGGTGCGCGAGTCGTTAGAAGATTCCTATCTCCACGCGCCCGGTCTTATCGCGCTGGCCGCCATCGCGGGCGTGCACCCGGTGCATCTTTCGCGCGAGTTCCACCGCCACTATCGCATGACCATCGGAGAGTATATTCGCAAGCGGCGTATCCAGCATGCTTCCGAGCTGCTTTCCAATTCGGAGCTCTCGCTGGCCGAAATCGCGAGCACCTGCGGGTTTTCCGATCAAAGCCACTTCTGCGCGCTCTTTAAGAAGCACTCCGGCATGACGCCGGCCAAGTTTCGCGATATCTCGGCGCCGGAGTGGCGCCGCTCGTCAGCCTCGGCTAAACCCACCACGCTGCGGCCGGTTTCTCTTTGATCACAATGCTGTTCAGGAACGCCGCCGCCTTCGTCAGGCCTTCCTCGGCCGACATCAGGGAATCTTCGTGCTCGATGGAGAGAACGTAGTCGTATCCGAACATGCGCAGCGTGGAAATGAATTCCTTCCACCAACCGTAGGCGTGTCCGTATCCCACCGTCCGGAAAATCCAGGAGCGGTTCCGTTCGTCGGTGTATTTCTTGGTGTCCAGCACGCCGGCTTTCGGTAGATTTGCCGCATACATCTGCGTATCTTTGGCGTGCACATGGAAAATGCAATCGCCCAGTACCCGTATGGCTTCAATCGGATCGATGCCCTGCCAGAACATGTGGCTGGGATCGTAATTGCATCCGATACCCGCCCCTGCAATGGATCGCAGCTTCAGCAGCGTCTCCGGGCTATACACCACGAACCCCGGATGCATCTCGATGGCGATCTTCACGCCGTGATCCTTTGCGAACTGCGCATGCCGGGTCCAGTATGGTGTCACCTTCTTGTCCCACTGCCAGTCCAGCGCTTCGAGATATTCCGGCGGCCAGGGGCAGGTGATCCAGTTCGGATACTTGGCGCGGTTGCTGTCGCCTGGACAGCCCGAAAAATCGATCACCACGGGAACTTCCAGTTTTTCCGCCAGGCGAACGGTCTTGCGGCTGGTCTCCTGAAACGCTTTGGCGAGCGCCGCATCCGGATGCAGCGAATTTCCATGGCAGCTCAGCGCACTGATGGAAACGCCGCGGTCTTGCAGTTTCAATTTGAACTCGCGCAGCGCAACGCGATCACCCAGCATCGATAACGGGCAGTGCGGATCGCCAGGGTAGTTGCCTGTGCCCAGTTCCACGGTGTGGATATCCAGAGCCTGCAGCTTGTCCAGAACTTGGCTCAGCGGCAGCTTGCTCAAGAGCGCGGTGAAGACGCCGATTCTCATCGAAATATCATTATAGGGACGCCTAGCGAAGGAATGCGGCGCCATGCACGGTCTGAGGTGACGGCGGTGGCACGGAGTGTTTTCGCCAAGGTAAGGCACGCCCGATCGCCCAGCGAGAGCCCGTGTGATTTGCTTACCCCCAAGAGCTCCGCGCTTTGATAAGCCATATTCTCAGTCCAGTCCTCGACGCGAAGCTCCAAGCGAACAAGGGACTCACGCACGGCCTGGGATGAAGCTCCTCTTTGGGCTAGTTTGTTTACGATTTCAGCGAGGTTCACGGAGCTTAGCGCCGCTGTGGGGAGCAACCCCTCTATGTACTTGTAACCTGGTTCTGAATAGAGAACGGCGATGACAGCCGTGGAGTCCAAGACGTACTCAGCGCCCCAGCTCACGTCGCGCCTCCCTGCGACGGTCCTCGATCAGTTCGTCCGAAAGGAGCTTGCCGCCTGTCGGGCGATATCGCGCGAAGAATTCCTGTACTTGCCGTATAGCCTCTGCGCGCGTATTCAGTACCAGTTGCTGCTTGTCCAATCTGGCGATTAGCTCTGAACCCTTCTTCAGTTTGAGCTGCTTGCGAACTTTAGCAGGCAGCAGTATCCTGCCCGAAGCGTCTACTGCCACGGTGAATTGCTCCATACGTCAAGATTCCCGGTTATGCCGCACCGCTGCGATGCTCGATGCCCAACTGCTGGCACTTTTTGTAAAGATGGCTGCGCTCCAGCCCCAGCGCCTTCGCGGTGTCGGTCATCTTGTAGTTGTACTTCTTCAGTTCGGCCACGATGAGCTCGCGTTCGTGCGCGTCCATGCGTTCGGAAAGTGGTCCGGTTCCGGTCGAATGTGTGGCGGTGTTCGAGTCGGCGGGCAGCGCCAGTCGCGCTGTGGAAGCATCCACCTGGCCGTCCGCCAACAACAGCAGCCGCTCCACCACATTGCGTAATTCGCGCACATTGCCGGGCCATGCGTAGCGTTCCAGTTCCGCATACGCTTCCGGTTCTATTTCGCGAGGCTTCCAATCGTTCTGTTCAGCCACCGCCTGCGCGAAGAAATCCACCAGCAGCCGTATATCGTCGCGGCGCTCGCGCAGCGGGGGCAGCACGATCGGAAATACAAACACGCGATGGTAAAGATCCTGGCGAAATTCACCCTTGCGCACCAGTTCGTCCAGATTCCGGTGTGTGGCTACGATGACGCGCACGTCCACCGTAATAGGCCGGTCGCCACCCACCCGCTCCACTTCCTTCTGCTCCAGAACACGCAGCAGTTTGGCCTGCATCATGGTTGGCATGTCGCCGATTTCATCCAGAAAAAGCGTGCCGCCGTGCGCCTGTTCAAACTTTCCGGCGTGGCGCGTGGCCGCTCCGGTAAACGCGCCTTTCTCATGACCGAACAGTTCAGATTCGATCAGCTCCGCGGGAACCGCCGCGCAGTTGAGCGTGATGAACGGGCCATTGCGGCGCTGGCTTTTTTCGTGCAGCGTGCGCGCGATCAGTTCCTTGCCGGCGCCGGTTTCGCCCAGAATGGCGACGCGCGTCTCGCTCGCGGCCACGCGCTCCACTTTGGCCATCACAGACTGCATCACCGCCGATTTCCAGATCAGCTCCTGTTTGCCCGCCCGCTGCCGCAGACGCTTGTTCTCGTCTTCCAGACGCGCTAGCTTCACGGTATTTTCCACGGTGACCAGCAGTTTTTCGGTGGACAACGGCTTTTCCAGAAAATCCACCGCACC
>DATHNM010000023.1:0-5702 GCA_035486095.1 Bryobacteraceae bacterium | reverse complement strand
GCCGCCCCTGTTCGCCTCGCCTTCATCTATGTTCCCAACGGCATCCATATGCCCGAATGGACGCCTCTGGCGGACAGCGCGGACTTTGAACTTCCACGTATTCTCGCGCCTCTGGCGCCGCATCGCGGCAACGTGCTCGTCCTGTCCGGCCTCACGCAAAACACCGGCCGCGCTCTTGGCGACGCCGCCGGCGATCACGCCCGGGCATCCGCAACTTACTTGACCGGAGTCCATCCTAAGAAAACCGACGGAGCCGGAATTTGCGCCGGCATCTCTGTCGATCAGGTGGCTGCCAGCCACGTTGGCTCCGCCACCAAACTGCCGTCGCTCGAAATCGCCTGCGAAGACGGCCGCCTCATCGGAAACTGCGATTCCGGCTATAGCTGCGCCTATAACAACACTCTGTCCTGGCGCACTCCCTCCACGCCCCTGCCCCCTGAAGTGAATCCGCGCGCGGTCTTCGAACGCCTGTTCGGCGCACTCGACGAAAATCCCGCGGATCGCCGCAAGCGCCTGCGCAATGAAACAAGCATCCTAGACTATGTTTTAGACGATACCCGCCGCCTGGCCGGCCAGCTGGGCTCCTCTGACCATCGCAAGCTCGACGAATACCTGACCTCGCTGCGTGAAATAGAACGCCGCATTCAAGTTTCGGAAAACGACGGCCAGATTACCCCGCCATCTTTTGAAAAGCCCAGCGGTGTTCCCGCGGATTTTGCGGACTACGCCAGACTGATGTTCGATCTCATGCTGGTGGCGTTCCAAACCGGCGCCACGCGCGTCGCAACGTTCATGCTGGGCCGCGAAGGCAGCCTGCGCGCCTATCGCGAAATCGGAATTTCCGATGCCCATCACCCCATCACACATCATTCCGGCAACCCGGATTTAATTCAGAAAGTGATCCGCATCAACACCTATCATGTGGAGCAGTTCGCCTATTTCCTGGGCAGGCTGAAATCCACTCCCGATGGCGACGGCACCCTGCTCGATCATTCGCAAATCGTCTACGGCAGCGGATTGAGCGACGGCAACCAGCACCGGCACAATAATCTCCCCATCTTGCTCGCCGGGAAATCCGGCGGCCGTCACATCACATACCCGGCCGAAACTCCCATGAACAACCTGCACCTTGCTATGCTCGACCGCATGGGTGTCCACATCGATTCTCTAGGCGATTCCAACGGGGAACTGTTTCAATGACCAAGCTCGCGTTTTTCCTTCTGCTCGCGTCTGGGTGCGCTTTCGCGCAGACGCCATCCACGCCCGCGAAATCTTTCACCGATCAGTTTCAGGATGGCAACCGCCGCCTGCTCGCCATGGCCAAGGATTTCCCTGAAGCCAAATACGGCTACCGCGCCACCAAAGACGTTCGCTCATTCGGCGAAATCATCGTTCACGTTTCTTCCGGAAACGCCTATGCTGCCAAGGCCGGCCGCGGCGAAAAAGCCAACTGGGATGAAATTGATCCCAAGGGCTACACCACCAAAGCTGCCATCGTCGCGCTGCTCGAAAAAACCATCGCCGATGCCGACGCCACTTTGAAAGCCACTCCGCCGGATCGCTTCTCAAAGACCGTCCAACCGTGGCTGGCGGTGATCGAGCATGCCGGAGAACATTATGGGCAGCTTGTGGTTTACTACCGCAACAACGGAATGGTGCCTCCCGAATCGCGTCAGACTCCCAAAAGATGAGCCTCCACCGGGGCGTTATTCAAGCGCGCCAGAGCCAGGCAATACCAGCGCAGCTGATTTTCATAGCGCTTCCGGCTGGGTCCAATTTCGGCATCGGTTTTGAAATCGACCACGTGCCAGGTTCCGTTTTCTTCAAATGCCAGATCGATCACGCCTTCAATAATTCTGTTGCCTTCGAGCTTCAATAAGATCGGCAGTTCTCTGCGGCAAAGATTGGATTTTCGCGCTCGCTCCAGCAGCGGATGTTTCAAGGCTGCGGCGCCAGCGGCTGCGGCGTGTTTGATTTCCTGCTCCGTTGCGCCCAGAACCCGGCCGTGAACCTTCGCCAGTTGCTGGATATCGCTTCCGTCCAGCGCGGCATCGCGCAGGATGGTGTGAACCAATGTTCCAAATCGCGGCCCGGCCGAACGGCTGCCGGCTTTTTCAACTGCCTCGAACTTCACCGGGATTGCATAATCGGCCGGCGGCTGCGCGGCCTCCGTCGCCGTGAAAATATCGAACTCCTTTTCCCGCCCCGATGCGTTCACTTTCTCGCGCTGCGCTTTCCATTCGCGATAAGCGACTAAACTGGGCGATTCTTCTTCCTCCGAATCGCCCTTTAGGATTTCTTCCTGCCGCAAACCCAGATTCGCCGGCGGAGCCAGCTTCAACGTTCTGGGATCCCACCAAACCACTTCATGGGTCCCATGTTGTGGCGAATGCAATCCTGGTTGCACCGAAGGTTCATCGTGCGTGAAGAACGGCCGGTCCACCACAGAGGTTTCTCCGAATTTCGGGCAGCCTTCCGCGGAGGTGGCGTTACGGTATCGATCGTGCGGCGGATAGATGGCTTTGTTCAGCGGTCCCAGCCAGCCTTCCAGCGCTTCATCGCCTACGCTCGGAATCACCAGCAAGTCGCGGGCTCGCGTGGCGGCGACATAAGCCACCCGGACTCCTTCGGCGCGTTCGCGCAATCGTTCTTGCGCTTCGTTGTCGCGCAGTTCCCATGGGGCGCAGCGCAGCAGGCGGGTTGCGCAAAGGCGTTGGCGGGCATCCACGTAACGGTCGGGGTCGCCGGCTGCGATGTTAGCGGTCATATCGGCCAGAATCACGATGGGGAATTCCAGGCCTTTGGCCGCATGCACGGTCATCAGCCGCACTCCTTCGGCGCCATCCTCGAGCACCGGGGCTTCGGCCGATTCAGCCCGCTCCGATTGCGCGTCCAGTTCCTCCACGAAGCCGCGAAACGAAACGCCGCCCGATAATTCGAAACTGCGTGCCAGATCGGCGATGCGATAAACATTGGCCAGCACCTGATGGCCGGCGGGACGCAGCGCGAATCCGGCGTGTGCCCGAGTTGCTTCCAGCAGCGCGTTCACGGTATCGGCAATCGGCCGCCGGTTGCGCCCGCGATTCAAATCGGCCAGCAGGCGCAGCGCTCCGGCGATCGGTTTGAAATCGTCGCTCAGATTCTCCGGCAGCGCGGCAAACGGATGCAGCCGTCCAATTTCATGATGGAAACGCAGCAGCAGATTATCGGGAATCGCAAACAGCGAACCTTTCAGCGTGGCGAAAACGGACAGTTCATCTTCAGGCCATTCGATGGCAGTGAGGGCCGCGCGCAGCGTTTCCACTTCTTCACGGCTATGAAACGATTTCGATCCAACCAGCAGGTGCGGGATCTCGCGGGCTTCCAGGCTTCGAACATAGTCGCGAGTAATGTCTTTCCCGAAGTTGGTGAAGCGGCGGAACAACAGGCATATGTGTCGCGACGAAATGGGCACAAGCTGTTCCGGGTTTTCGGGATCGCGCACCGTCCAGCCGCTTTCGCGCACCAGCCACTCGACAAACGCCACGATGGTTTCGGGCAGGCATTGATCAATCGCGGCGCGCGAGATGCGCATGCTTCCATAGGGCCGCGGAGCGGGCAGCGCGATGATGCTGGGCTGTTTGGAAATGGGAGGTGTCGCTCCGTGCAGCGGCGCATAGGCGGCCTGTCCGGAATCTGCATCGTCCTGCATCTCGGGTTCAAAGGCGGCGTTGACCAATTCTTGAATTGGCCGCAGAGCGCGGAAGCTGGTGGTCAATTGCAGCACGCCGACGCCGCGCCGCTGGAGTGCGTCGCGAATGTCGCGATACAGCACGACGTCGGCGCGCCGGAACTTATAGACCGATTGTTTGGGGTCGCCAACGACAAACAGCTTCCCGGGTTTAGGCGCCACCTTCATCCAATCCGATTCAGCGGGATTATCCGCTGAGAGCAGCAAAAGGATTTCGGCCTGAAGCGGATCGGTATCTTGAAACTCATCGATGAAGATGTGAGTGAAACGGTCTTGCAGGTAGCGGCGTACGTCGGGTTTCTCGCGCACCAGATCGCGCGCCAAAAGCAGCAGGTCCACGAAATCGAGTTTGCCCGCGCGGCGCTTCAGTTGATCGTATTTCTCCACCAGCTCCCACATTTCGCCGCGGAGAATTGCCGCCAGGTCGGCATCGGCGGCATGCTGGAACGCTTCCAACTGATCCAGCAAATGTTGCCGGGCCTGCACCACTTGCTCACGGGGAACGCCTTCGGCGAAGAATCCGGAGCCTTTTTGAAAGTTCTTCTTGATGTCGCGGATCAGTCGAATTAGCAGGCTTTCGAGCGAATCATAATCGCGGCCGCGGGCAGATTCCGCGCGTTCAATCCAGGTGCCCAAGGCCTGGGCGGGCCGCAGCGATTTCACCAGATTGTCATTGGGTCTGGCGCAGCGCGAAGCCGCCTCGGCGATCAAGCGCACTTGCTCAACCAGCCGGTCAATTTCCATTTCGCGCTTGAATTCCACCGTGCGCCAGGGTGCGGGATGATCGCGCCATTCAATCAGCTTCCAGGCCGCGTATTGCAGTTGTTCGATGGGTGAGGCGCCATCGTAGGCATCCCGCCAGGCCAGGCGCACCAGCGCGCGGCGCAACCCGGGCGCGCCCTTACCAAGCTGGCGTTGCATCCAGGCGCGAAAAGCTCGTTCGTAAAGGCGCGAGGCCTGTTGCTCGGAAAGTTCCTCGAACGCCGGGTCAACCACCGCTTCCACCGGCCGCTCACGCAGGATCTGCGCGCAGAACGAATGAATGGTTCCGATGGACGCTTCTTCCAGGTGTTCCAGAGCGTGTTCGATGTTCGATCGCTCGGTTGGAGTTGCCGCGGTAACGCGCGCGCGATCCAGCTCCTGGCGAAGCCGAAGCTTCAATTCGCCGGCTGCCTTATTGGTAAAGGTGACCGCAACAATGTGGCTGATGGTGGTGAGGCCGGTGGCCAACACCGCGACAATTCGGGCAATCAGCTCGGTGGTTTTACCGGTGCCGGCCGAGGCTTCGACCAGCAGGCTTTCGGCGAGCGAAGCGCGGATGCGTTCCCGGGCGGCACGATCGTCGAGCTGCGGCTGTGCGACAGGAGTCATGGTGAATGCCGGATTTCGATGAGCGGGTCTAAACGATCCGGCTGTTTGCGTTTCACGCGGGTTTCTTCATAGGGGCCGCAGACGGCGGAGTAATCGCACAATGCGCAGGCGCCGGTTTGGGGAGCAGCCGGCAGGAAACCTTGTTCAATGGAATGGTCGATGGTTTCGAGTACGCGGCGCAGACGTTGCCGCGATTCGTCGCTGAGCGGAATATCGACGGAAGAGAAATCGCCGCGCTGGGTGCAAAAAAAGAGGCGGCCCGAGATAACGGATTGGCCCAATAATGTTTCAGCAGCGTGGGCATACAAAAGCGGCTGCAGGATGGCGCCCCCGCCAACGTATTGCGGACGGTCCTTGGGGGACTTGCCGGTTTTGTGGTCCGTTACCCGCAGGGCACCACTCGCCGAGTGGCGCTCGATCAAATCGATAGAACCGCGCACCCGAACGGAATCCAGGATGATTGCTTCCTGGCTGGTGCTGGCGGTGTCGCGATGTGGATCGGACGGCAGTCCAAATCCGAATTCAAAGTGCAGGGGTAGCCATTCCGCTTGGGTGGCCGCCACTTGCTGCAGCCAGCCGCGCAGGTCCGTCCGAAGATTCT
>DATHNM010000022.1:0-15520 GCA_035486095.1 Bryobacteraceae bacterium | reverse complement strand
GCGGTCATGCCTTTGGCGTCGATAATCTTTCCACTCGCGGCGGCCGGCGCGCCGGACGACACGGAGGCGATTTTTCCCGCGCGCACCACAATGGATCCGCGCTCAATCACGCTGCCGTTGGGACCGATGATGCGGGCATTGGTGATCGTAAGGTCCTGCGCGCAGAGGGACGCAATGGAACCCAGCGTCAGGCCGGCAATTTGTGCCAAGGATAGTAGTTTCATGCAGAATCCATAATATATAAATCAGACTCCTCGACCCTGAACCCTACGGCAAATAAGCCCCGCAATCTGAGTCGAACGCCCGGCGGCTTCAGCGCGCGCTGCTCTTTACACTCACCTCATGCCCCGCCCGCGCCGCGCTGTGGTTGCGCTATTGTGTTTGCCGCTGGCCCTGGCGGTCGCCGAAAACGGCTCTGTGCCTGTGGACTTTTTGGCGCGCGAAATGCTCGCGGCTCACAATCAGACTCGGGCCCGCGTGGATGTTCCGCCACTCCGCTGGTCAGATCGCCTGGCTGCGCGTGCACAGGATTGGGCCGGCCGTCTGCTTCGCGAGGGGCAGTTCTACCACCGCCCCCGTCCAATTTACGGCGAAAATCTTTTTGAGATCACCGGCCGCCGCGCCAGCCCCGACATGGTGGTCGCCGCCTGGGCATCGGAAGCACATGACTACAGCTATCGCGCCAACACCTGCCGCGATGTCTGCGGTCACTATACCCAGATTGTCTGGAGCGACACACGCGAAGTGGGATGCGGCGTGGCTCGGGACGGTGGACGCGAAGTCTGGGTATGTAACTACGATCCGCCCGGCAACTGGATTGGCGATCGCCCATACTGACCTCGCCAGACCGCACCGCGGACAAGATATCCTGGTCCACAGTGAGAGCTTCCGGCGTTGAGGAACTTCACATGGCCATGGCCGGCCACGTGGAACGCGGCGATGTTCCCGGCATCGTCACGCTGATCGCACAAGGCGATGAAATTCACGTGGATACCATCGGGACCCTGAGCATCGGTGGAAAAGAACCGCTGCGTCGCGACGCAATCTTCCGCATCGCATCCATCACCAAGCCGATCACTGGAGCCGCAACCATGCTTCTGGTGGACGAAGGCCGGCTCCGGCTGGACGATTCGGTTGAACCCTGGCTGCCTGAACTGGCGAACCGCCGGGTGCTGCGCAGCATCGGCTCGCCACTCGACGACACGGTTCCGGCGAAGCGCTCCATCACGGTGCGAGACCTGCTGACGTCTTGCAACGGCTTCGGCAGCGTCATGGCCAAGCCAGGGACACATTTCATTCAACAGTTGATCAAGGATGGACATTTGGGCGGCGACGGGCCTCCCCATCCGCTGCTCACGCCGGGCACCGACGAATGGATGCGCCGGTTAGGTGCGCTACCGCTGATGTACCAGCCGGGCGAGCGTTGGGCCTACAACACCAGTTGCGACATACTGGGCGTTTTGATCGCGCGCGTTTCCGGAAAATCGTTTGAAGCTTTTCTGCGCGAGCGCTTGTTTCATCCGCTGGGCATGCACGACACAGCTTTCAGCGTTCCCGCGTCCCAGCTGCATCGCCTGCCGGAGCTCTATCAGTTCAATCATGAGAGCCGGAAGTTCGAAGTGTTCGATAGCGCGACGAACAGCGAATACAGCCGCCCGCCCGCTTTTGAATCGGGCGCGGGTGGTCTGGTTTCTACCGCCGACGATTATTACGTGTTCTGCCGGATGCTGCTGAACAAAGGCATGTGGGGTCGCGATCGAATCTTAGCCGAGGCATCCGTTGAACTGATGACGACCGATCAAGTATCGCCTCAGCAAAGGAAAGGCGCGGAGATATTCTTTGGCACTCATAGCAGTTGGGGTTTCTGCATCAGCGTGAATATTGAACGCGATGAACCCTGGATGGTGCCCGGCAGATTTGGCTGGGATGGCGGCTTTGGCACTTCGGCATACTCGGATCCGACGAACGATTTTATCGGTATCCTGATGACCCAGCGCATGATGGATTCACCCGAACCTCCCGCGGTGTTCAAGGATTTCTGGACGCACGCCTATCGTGCGCTCGGAACCTGAACCGCGGATTATTTATCGAACGTGACATTGGAATCCGCGCCAAACTTGCGGTAATTGCGGAAATTGATGTCATTCTTGGTGCAGGTGGAACTCCCGCGCTGGCAGGTCAGGATTTCACTGCTGACCGGCAGCGGGTACGCTTTTCCATCAATGCGCACGAAACCGTACTCCACCACCGATTCCGCCTTGTCGAACGGGAAGCTGGTGGGCAGCGGCGCCGTCTGTTCCTCAATCCGCATCACATTAAAAGTTTCCTTGTCCACCCACATCGTCCCGCTATAAGCCGGCGTTACTTTAGAGCCGTCCGGCGCATGAATATCCCAATTCGAATTGGCCTGCTGAACGCTAAACGTATAGGTGAAGGCCGGCCGTCCCTGCAGGCTGTCGTCTTTGGTCTTGCGGAACACGGCAGAGGTGTAGGGATTCAGAAGGCTATCCAAAGTGGTCTGAAATTCACCCGTGGACCAGGCTCCGGTCTTTTCAATAGGCCGGCTGGAAGGTTTGCCGTTCACCATTATGTTGCGATATTCTTCCTTGCCAGCCACGCTGGCCACCTCCGCCGTCACTACGTCCAGGACCTTCCATTGCGGCGGCAGGGACGTGGTGAAATACCGCGTGGTGCTCTGTTGAACGATAAAGTTTGGCAGTCCGTCGGTCAAATGATCGGCCGCGTCGCGCGCCTGGCCGATGATATCGTCGTCGGGAGCGGGGGGACGGGCAACTGTTTTCGAGTCTTCCACCGGCTGCCGCGGCTGCTCGGCCGGGGTGTCCGCCGGCGCCGTCGTTTCCCGGTCCGGGTCACGGCTGAGCGTAGGTTTGGGCCCGTCTGTGGACTCAGCCGCAACCTCCATGGTTCCCGCGGCATGTGTGTCGGCATCAACCGGCGTCTGCGCGGAATCGCGATCGAATGGCCTTTGAGCGGCCACCCGCTCATCCGTGGTTCCTTTGCGCATCAAGATCACGCGCAGCGCGGTCTCCGGATCGTCGCCGTTCACCTGCACCGCGAGCAGGTCGCCCGGCTTTAGCAAGGAATCGCGAACCTGCTCGCCATCCTTGTCTCGAAATTGTGTTTTGGCCAGCATCCGAAACTTGAGGATTTTGTGTTTATTGTTTTCGAGATATAAATCCTTCTCACCCAGTTCGCGCAGCGTTCCATCGGCGGCGCGCAGCGGCACCCGGGTGCTGTTGCTGTCCGAACTGTCTTTATCCTTATCTTTACTCTTCTTCCCCGGGAGCTTGGGCATGGGAAGGCTGATCCCGCCGGGCAAGCCGACCGAGCCTGGTGGATACTGACCTGGTGGATACTGACCCGGTGGATACTGTCCGCCCTGTGGGTACTGACCCGGCGGATACTGTCCGCCCGGATAGGGAGTTGGAATTTGAGCAAAACCAGCGGCTGCTGTCAGCAGGGCTAACAGAATAAATTGAAGGTTTCGGGTCACGGAAAACCCCCTGGAGCGATTATACGGCAGCACGCGCCAATTAAGCCCCTTCACGGCAAATTCACCAGTGCAGGTGTATAGTGAAATGGCCTCAAAGAAGACCCTATGCCTGATCTCACTCTCATCATTCCTATCTTGATCGTAGTAATCTATCTGCTTTCGTCGATCAAGATTCTGGCGGAATATGAACGCGGCGTGATTTTCCGCCTGGGCCGGGTGCTCGCGCAACCCAAGGGTCCCGGCGTCATCCTGGTTTTTGCCCCCATTGACCGCATTGTGCGTATCTCACTGCGGATCGAAGCCATGGAAGTGCCCCCGCAAGACGTTGTCACGCGCGACAACGTGACGGTGAAGGTAAATGCCGTCGTCTATTTCCGCGTTCTGGATCCCACCAAGGCCGTTCTGGAAGTGACCAATTTTCTGTACGCCACGTCGCAGGTGGCGCAAACCACCTTGCGCAGCGCACTCGGGGAAGTGGAACTGGACGAACTGCTCAGCCAGCGCGAGAAACTAAATCTCCGCCTGCAATCGGTATTGGATGCGCACACCGGACCGTGGGGCGTAAAGGTCACGGTGGTGGAAGTAAAACAGGTGGATCTTCCAGATCAGATGATTCGCGCAATTGGGCGGCAGGCTGAGGCCGAACGTGAACGCCGCGCCAAGATCATTCATGCCGAAGGCGAATACATGGCGGCCGAGAAACTGGCCATGGCGGCTGAGTTGATCCAGCGCCAGCCCGCCGCGCTGACACTTCGCTACCTGCAGACTCTGGTGGAGATCGGCGCCGACAAAAACACCACGGTTGTCTTCCCACTGCCCATCGATATACTCTCATCTTTAGGACGAGCGCTCGACAGGTTTGCAGGGAAGAAAGAGGAAGGCTAAAACATTTTGCCGAAGAATGACGAGGGAGAGTTTGAATTAGTACTCGGAAACCGCCAGTTGATCAGCGTGTTTCTGATAGTCGTGATCTTGCTGGGAGTGTTTTTCTCCATGGGCTATATTGTTGGCCGCAACTCGTCGCCCGGCACAACTGACTCGGCCCGCAATGGAAAGCCTAAGCCGGACCCGGATGCCGACTCTTCCAGCGGCACCCCGGATTCGTCCTCGGACCAACCAGCCTCGTCTTCTGCACCCGAATCCACTCCCGCTCCGCCCCCCGCCCCTGCTCCTTCAGCCACGGCTCCGGAGATCACCAAGCCCACATTAGCGCCCAAACCGGAACCGGTGCGCGTCAAGGAATCGAAACCCAAGCCGTCGCCCGCGCCCCCGGCGGCTCGCCCACCCGTTCAAGCGGCCGCGGCGGGAGAACCGTCCGGCGGCGAGTATTGGCAAGTGGTGGCAACTTCGCGTCCGGACGCCGAGATCATCGCGGAAGCCTTGGGCAAGAAGGGATTCCACGTGGTGCTGGCGCCCGCGCCGAAGGACGGCATTTTCCGCGTTTTGGTTGGGCCGCTTCCCGATGCCCCTACCCAAGCGCAAACCCGCACCGGCCTGGAATCGGCCGGCTTCAAGAATCCGATCATGCGGAAATACTAAGGCCTCCAGTTTATATTGAGGTCTCTACGCAACTTCACACTGGCATTGCTCTCGGCAATGCTGCTTGTTGTGCTCTATCCGAATTTGATTTTTCCAGATTTCGGATTGCCCTGGCTGGCTCCCGTTGCGCTGACACCGCTGCTGATCGCGCTGGCCTATGAACCGCGGCCGCTGTGGCGCTTTCTGCTGGGCGAGTTCACTGGGATCATTTATTGGTTCGCGATCTGTTATTGGATCCAGTTCGTCCTCGAAGTCCACGGCGGCATGGGGCATTGGGGAAGCTGGGGAACATTTGCGCTGTTTTGTGTCTTGAAGGCGCTGCACCTGGCATTGTTCAGCCTGCTGGCGGCGGTGGTGCTGGATACCAAGTTCGCCATCCCCGCTATCGCCGCGCTGTGGACCGGAATTGAGCGCACGCATGGCACGTTTGGGTTCGCGTGGCTGACGCTGGGCAACGCGGGAATCGACATGCCGCTGCCATTGCGCGTGGCTCCGTTCGTGGGCGTCTACGGCATTTCGTTCCTTTTCGCCATTATGTCCGCGGTGGTTGCGTTTCTGATTCTGCGGCGCGGGCGCAAACATCTTTACTGGCTGGCCGTGGTGCCGGCTCTGCTGCTGTTGCCCGATTTGCCGGCACGCGAAACGCCGTCTGAAACCGCGCTGGTGGTTCAGCCTAACGTGCCGGCGGAAGAGCAATGGACCTATGAATCCTTCGCCGCCGAACGCGAGCATTTGATCAGGGAGTCACTGGACGCGGCGCTGCAAGCCGCCGGGCCGCAACTCATCATCTGGCCCGAAAGCCCCGGCCCTTTCTATTTCTATCGCGATCCCCGCTTTCACCAGGACGCCATGCAGCTGGCGCAGCGCGCGCACGCCTATTTTCTGTTCGGCACGGTGGCCGATACGCCGCAAGGCGCGCCGCTCAATTCCGCCGTACTGCTGCGTCCCGATGGCGTGTTAGTAGACCGCTACGACAAAATCAATCTGGTTCCCTTCGGCGAATTCGTCCCCCCGATCTTCGGCTTCGTGAACCGCATCACGCAGGAGGCCGGCGATTTCGCGCCCGGAAACCGGGTGGTGGTTTTTCCGCTGGCCGCTCAGGGAGCGGAGCAACGGCTGGGTGTCTTTATCTGCTATGAATCGGTGTTTCCCAATGAAGTGCGGCAGTTCGTAAAAGGCGGCGCCAATCTGCTGGTTAATACTTCCAACGATGGCTACTTCGGCCATAGCTCCGCGCGCGAACAGCACCTGGAAATTGCCCGGATGCGCGCGGTGGAAAACAGCCGCTGGCTGATCCGCTCCACCAACGACGGCATTACCGCGGCAATCGATCCGGCAGGCCACATCGACGAGCGGCTGCCGCTTTACCGGGACCTGGCGGAGCCGATGCATTTCGCCTTTCGCAGCGGCACCACGTTCTATACCCACTATGGAGATTGGTTCGCTTGGGGCTGTCTGCTCGCGGCGGCCATTGCGCTGGTTTTGTCGCAACGGCCAAACTACGCGCCTGAACCTAACCGTGGCGGATCACAAGCACGTCCCCATCCTTGACGATGTAATCCTTGCCTTCCAGCCGCAGCAGTCCTTTTTCCCTCACCCCGGGATAACCACCGTGATCGATGAGCGCCTGCCAGTTCACCACTTCCGCGCGGATGAATTTTTTCTCGAAGTCGCTATGTATTGCGCCCGCGGCCTCTTGCGCCCTGCTGTTCATGGGAATGGTCCAGGCCCGGACCTCGGTTTCACCAGCCGTCAGAAACGACATCAAACCGAGCAGTGCGTAAGTCGCGGAAATCAGCCGATCGAGCGCTGAATCTTTCAGTCCATAACTGGTCAGGTATTCGCGCGCTTCCTCGGGTGAGAGTTCGGCCAATTCCGCTTCGATCTTCCCGCAGATGGCGGTGACGGCAGTATTGGTCCGCCCCGCCAGGGGCCCCTTGCGATACTCTTCTTCAATTTCATGCAGCCTGGCTGCGTCTTCTTCGCCGATATTCAGGACGAACAGCATGGGCTTTTGAGACAAAAACTGGAATCCGCGAATCAGCTTTTCTTCGTCGCCAGTCAGTTCCAAAGTCCGCAGCGCGACGTTTTGCTCCAGCGTGGCCTTGCAGCGTTCCAGCAGAGCGAACTCGCGATCGTGCTCCGTGCTTTTGATCTTCTTGCGTTCTTTTTCAAGCCGCTCGATGCGCTTTTCCACCACCACCAGGTCGCTCAGGATCAGTTCGATCTCTACGTCTTCCAGATCCCGCACGGGATCGACCGATCCTTTTTCGTGGGGAACGGTATCGCTTTGAAACACCCGCAGAACGTGAGCCAGCGCATCCGCCACCCGCATGCTGGCCAGGTAACTGGGGTCGCGCAGCGCTTCCTTAGAGACCGCCGGAAAGTCGAGATACTCAACCGTGGCGTGTGTGATCTTGGGCGGCTCGAAGATTTTGGCCAGCGCATCCAGCCTGGCATCCCGCACCTTGGTGATACCCACGCGTGCTTCCATCAACCCCACGCGCGTGGCTTCATGCACGCCGGTCAGAATTGTGAACAACGATGTCTTGCCTACCATGGGCAGGCCGATGATTGCAGTTTTCATTAGTTTTTACGGAGCCGGCAACCGCGCGGAAGCGGCCTACAGCGGAACCTCGACCAGCGTCATTATCTCCTGCAGCGTCCGTTCGCTTAGTTCCGTGCTGCGCTGTGCGAGCGAAGTGCGGGCATTGATCGCGATGCGGTGCGCGAACACCGGCACCACCAGGCGTTTAATATCGTCTGGGATCACGTACTCACGACCCTCCACCAGCGCCAAGGCCTGCGCCGCGCGATACAAAGCTTGCGATCCGCGCGGGCTGACGCCCAAGGCCAACGATTCGTGGCAGCGCGTCTTCTCCACGATCGCGAGCATGTAATCCACCAGGCTGTCATCCACCGTCACCCGCCCGGCCTGTTCCTGCAAGCGCAACAGCTCGGCTGAGGACAGCACCGGTCCCAGGCTTTCAGACCGAATCCCCTCCGGCCCGCGTACGATTTCCCGTTCCGCGTCGCGCTCCGGATATCCAATGCGGATGCGCATCAGGAAACGATCCAGCTGGCTCTCGGGCAGCGGATAAGTTCCGTGGTGCTCCACCGGATTCTGCGTGGCCACCACCATGAACGGCTGCTCCAGCGCGTGCGAATGCCCCTCGATGGTAACCTGCACTTCATTCATGGCTTCGAGCAGCGCCGATTGGGTTTTCGGCGTGGCACGGTTGATTTCATCCGCCAGCAGGAAATTCGTAAAAACCGGGCCGGGCTTGAACTGAAACTCCTGGGTTTGCGCGTTATAAATGGTGACACCCAAAACGTCGCTGGGCAGCATGTCGCTGGTGAACTGCAGCCGATGAAAACCACAGTGCACAGAACGGGCTAAGGCCTGCGCCAAGGTGGTTTTACCCACTCCGGGAACATCCTCGATCAGCAGGTGCCCGCGAGCCAGCAAACAGACCATCGAAAGCCGCACTACCTCGGGTTTTCCACGAATGGCCGAGTTGAGCGACACCTCCAATTCGTTGAGCTTGGAGAGCGTCACCGGGGCCGCAACCATTATTGCCATTGTACCGTGCCGTCCGGAAAAGACCACGTTGCGGACAAAGAGACTGCGTGAAAGGCGATTGGGTTACACCCCGGGCGATGCGGAGAGCAGCCGGTCTTCACGCAGTCGAGCGGCCGCGTCTTCCTGTTCGGCCCAGTCGACCCCTTTGGCTGTCACGGCAAAGCGGCCGTTATCCATGCGCGTCACCAGGCCATTTTCCTTTAGATACCAAAGGCTGAATTCCAGATGCTCGCGCGGACAACCCAGCAGGTCTTCCAGTTCGTGCAGGTTCATGGAGGGCTTTTCGGGCTCGTTGCAGCGTTGCGTGTAAAGCAGGTCCAGCAGCCCCTTGCGCTTGGATTTTTCCGCCAGCTTGCCTACCGCTGCCTGGCGCTGATCGAAAATCCGCCAACGAACCTGCCGATACGCGTGCAGGTTCACGTCGTAAGCCGCGCGCGTCTCCGGCTCACTCAGCACTTTGTATGCGTCTGTGATAGCGCGGAAAGCCTTTTCGTCTCCGCTGGTTGTGTTGTCGGGGTGATAGCGCTGGGCCAGCAGCCGGTACACTCGATGAATCATGTCGGGATCGGCATTCGGGCTGATTTGCAGCAGTTCGTAATAGTCCGGAACCGCCTCCATGGACGGGACGGCAGTTCCATTCCCGTTTTCATAAAGAAGACCGGTCCGAAAGACGCCCTTATAGGATTTGCAATCCACCACCCGGGCGCGAACCTTGCCATGAGCGCCATGCTGCGGAATCTGCCCGTCCACGGTCAGCACGGCATTGGGCTGCAGCTGGCAGTCCGTCTCCACGCCGAGGCCAAGCTCGTTCGTATCCAACACCTTGGCCCGCACTTCGGTGGCGGATCCAGGGACATTCAGCAGCAGCACCCAGATGGGCTGGTCAGTCCGGCCAGGATTCTGGCGGGGTTTTCTACGGCGTTCAGACACTTCTGACATAAGGCATTAGCCGGTTAGATATCGGCAAAATCAGGGTGGAGGGTTAGGTCGCTGACTCTTCATTACCGGCTACCTTTGGCGAGCGTCGTACGCTAAGAGAGTGAAATCTGATATTCCGGCCGATCACCTGGAACGCGCTCAGGCCAGGGTGGATCAACTTTTGGATTTGTTGCGACGCCAAACTGAGCGGCTGGCGTCCGATTCCGACTCGGCTCTTATCTATAATCCGGACGCCGCCGAATGACCATCGCAGAGGCCGCTCAAGCGCTGCGCGCGCGCCGGATTTCGTCGCTCGAACTGACCCAGCAATGCCTGGATCAGATCGCCAAGTTGAATCCGGTTCTGAACGCGTTCATCACCGTGACCGGTGATTCCGCGCTGGCTCGCGCGGAGGAATTGGATCGCGAACTCGCGCAAGGAGTGGACCGCGGCCCGCTGCACGGCATTCCGATCGCGCACAAAGACCTGATGTGGACCAAAGGCGTGCGCACCACGTCGGGATCGAAGATCTTCGCGGATTTTGTGCCCGATCATGATGCAGCCGTGGTAGCGAAGCTGGCCGACGCCGGGGCCGTTATGGTGGGAAAAGCCGGCCTGCACGAACTGGCGTACGGGATCACATCCGACAATCCGCATTTCGGGACCATCCGGAATCCACGTAAACCGGAGCATTCGCCGGGCGGATCAAGCGGCGGATCGGGAGTGGCGGTGGCCACCGGAATGGCGTTCATGGCGACCGGCACCGACACCGGCGGCTCCATTCGTGTCCCCGCTTCGTTCTGCGGCGTTGCCGGACTGAAGCCGACCTATGGCTTGATTAACAGAAGCGGCGTCCAGCCGCTGGGACTGAGCCTGGATCATGTGGGGCCGCTCGCGCGAACTGTGGGCGATATACGTTTGTCGCTCAACGTGATGTCCGATCCTGCCAGCCGCAAACCGGGGCCCGCGGCGCTTCGCGAAATCCGGGTTGGATTGCCGGAGAATTTCTACTTTGACGCGCTGATGCCGGAAGTGAAGGCGGCGGTTCGCGACGCGGCCGGGCGAGCCGAAAAACTGGGTGCGCGAGTGATTCCCGTGCGGGTTCCCGATATTGAAGCGCTCAACACAACCGGACTGGTGATTCTATTATCGGAAGCCGCCGCCCTGCATCAAAGCCATCTCCACCGGCGCGGCGATTTCGGAGCGGACGTGCTGGCGCTGCTGGACCAAGGTTCGCTGGTTCCGGCCGCGGATTATGTGAATGCGCAGCGGCAGCGGAAGGTGCTGCTCGCCGAATTTCACAAGCTGTTCCAGGGCATCGATTGCCTGTTCACGCCTGCCACGCCCATCACCGCGCCGCGCATTGGACAGACCGAGATCACGCTGGACGGCGCGAAATACGACACGCGCATGCTGACCACGCGATTCGCGCGGGGCATCAACGTGCTCGGCTTCCCGGCTCTCTCCATTCCGTGCGGCGAGTCGCCTGATGGGTTACCCATTGGACTGCAAATGATCGCCCGGCCGTGGGAAGAAAATCTGCTGCTCGCTCTCGGCGAGGATCTTTTTGACATCACCCGGCAAACCACATAAACTTGTTGCAAATTCCCCTTCAACCATTTGGGAGGTACGGATGCGATCTTTATCCATCGCGATCGGCCTGTGTTGGTTTTCCTTCGCGGCGTTTGGGCAAACCGGATTCGGCTCTTTGAGTGGTTCGGTTTACCAGGGGGATCACGCTCCGCTCGCCAACATCCCGGTAGAGGCCAAGAACGTCGCCACTGGAACCTTTTATAAGACCACTACTTCCCCCCAAGGTGACTACAAGTTCGAGCGCCTGCCGGCCGGGAAATATGAAGTCTCCGTTCTGATGCTCCTGTATCGTCCCTTCCTGCGGAAGGACTTCGCTATCGCCACCGGCGGGTCCGAAACCCTGAACGTCCAGCTTTCCGACGACGCATTTGGAAACACCCTGGGTGAATTCCCGGCGCTTCTGGCACTGTTCGCCAAAAAGCCACCACCGCCCGCTGGGCCAACTCCCCGCATGCCCGACGGGAAGCCGGATTTCTCGGGCGTGTGGATCACCCCGCCCGCCGCTATGTTTTCGGTGCTCCTGCAACAACCCGACCTGCAGCCTTGGGCGGAAGCACTGGTCCGGGAAAGAATATTGAATCAGATAAAAGATAAACCCTCGGCGCGCTGCTGGCCGGATGGCGAGCCGTTTGTCGGGCTGTTTCCAACCAAGATCGTGCAGACGCACACGGTTTTGGTGTCGCTGGTGGAAGATGTAATTGCCGCTCATCAGGTGTTCCTGGACGGGCGCAGCCATCCGAGCGATCTGGAGCCGAGTTGGCTGGGACACTCTATCGGCAAATGGGACGGAGACACGCTGGTGATCGATACTGTGGGGTTCAATGACAAGACCTGGCTGTTTGTCGTGGTGCCGCACACCGAGAAGCTGCATTCCACCATCCGCTTAACCCGGCCGGACCTGGGGCACCTGCAGATTGAAACCACTTACGACGACCCGGGAACCTTCAAGAAGCCCATGACCACCAAGACCGTGGACGTCCTGGCCCCGGATGAGGAAATTGGTGAGGTTCTGTGCGAGAACAATCAGTACACTGAGCATGTAAGCGATAAATAGCCACTCATGCCATCGCCCAAGGAGAATATCCGGTGAGATTCAAAGTGAATGTTACGATCCTGTCCCTGGTCTTCCTGGCTTCGTCCTGGCCGGCTCTCGCGCACCACTCGTTCGCGGCCGAATACGATGCCGATAAGCCCGTTCAAGTCACCGGCCTGGTCACCAAAGTGGAGTGGACCAACCCGCACGCCCGTTTCTATGTGGACGTGAAGGACGACCAGGGCAACGTCGAGAACTGGAATATTGAGCTGGGCCCGCCTTTGATTTTGAAGCGGCTGGGCTGGCGGCACGATTCGCTTAAGATTGGCGACCAAGTCACCGTGGCGGGCTTTTCCGCCAAAGATGGTTCCAAGATGGCAAATGCAAAGAAGGTGACATTAGCCGACGGCACCAGCGTTTTCGCAGGCTCTCAAGCCGAGAGCAAGCCCGCGCAGTAGTCATCCGTCCGACATCCCAAGGCGCATTCTCGCTCTGCGCGGCGCTATATGGTCTCTTGGCTCACGTTCTCTAATTAACGGAGCCACTTTTGATCTCAATTTGACGCGCTGTCTGAAGCAGAGCCGTTATTCTTGAGCCAAGCTTCGCAGAATGGCCGTCGTCGAATTGGCGACCCTTTGCTGATCCTTTCCGGCTGCATTCTGCGCATATCTGAACGGAGGAACGTATGAAATCGCTGATCAATTCCGTCGCAGCGCTGGCTGCGATCTTGGTGACCGGGCTGCTGAGTAGTCCGGCACGTTTACAAGCTCAGGACAGCAGCACCGCGGCGCTGGTGCAGCTGGGCTTCTCCCTTTCACCGGTTCCGCTGAATCTCACCGGAAAAGACCTCACTTTAGTGGGACTGGGCAGTTATCTGGTCAACGCGGTGGGCGACTGTAACGGCTGCCACACCGGCGGCGGCCCTCCCAACTTTAATTACGCAGCGGGCCGCAATCCATACTTTGGCCAACCCAAAGAAGTGGATCCCACGGTTTATCTGAGCGGCGGCCAGAACTTCGGCCCGGTAGGCACTCCCACTGGGCCCGCCGGGTATTCAGGCCCGTTCATGATCGCTCGAAATCTAACGCCGAATTACGCCGGGCTGCCGGAAGGCGGGAACACGCTTTCCCAGTTCAAGCAGATCATGAAGACCGGGATCGATTTCGATCACATTCATCCAACCTGTACCAAAGCCCAGCTGACCGCGATTAACGGGGGCGCCACGCCGGTTTGCATTCCCACTGGCGCGGGCAATTTTCCCGAGGGGGTTCTGCTCCAGGTCATGCCCTGGCCAACTTTTCAGAACATGACGGATAACGACCTGACCGCCATCTACGAATATCTGAGCGCCATCCCCTGCATCGACAACACCACCAGCATGCCCCCGGCGGGCGCTCCCAACGAACTGCGCAACCAATGCACTCCGCCGCCGATATCGGCCACCGCACTGCCCAACGATGCTGAAAAACCCGAGGCCGGCAAGGCCTTGCGATCGCGCCAGTCACGCTGAGCGGTCATCGGCCTGCGACTGCGAGATCGCGGAAACCCCTGCTAAACTGGCATTTGGCAGCTTCCATCAAAACCGTTGCCCTTCCTCCAGACCCGCCGCTATCGAAAGTGGCGGCGCATTTGGCCGATGGCGCGCCGTTGCGCGACGCGCTGCAATGGTTCGTCCGGCAGAAGCAATGGATTAACGAGCAGCACCTGCAGCTTTGCCGCGTTCCAGCATCCACGTTCTTCGAGCAGCGGCGCGCCGAGTGGATGCTGGCGCAGTTTCGCTCGCTCGGCTGCGTGGCACGCATCGATCGCGGCGGCAACGTGGTGGCGCATCCGGTGGAAAATCGCAGCGGCCCCTACGTCGCGCTCACCGCGCATCTGGATACCGTGCTCGCGCCGCGCAAGGACGAAGAGGTTTACGTAGCGCCCGATGGGCGATTGCACGGCCCCGGCGTCGCCGACAATGGCGCAGGATTGGTGGCACTGCTGGCCATCGCCCGCGCCATTCAATCCTTCCCCGATCTCGCCGATCATTTCCGCAATCTGGTTTTCATCGCCAACGTGGGCGAAGAGGGCGAGGGAAACCTGAGCGGCATGCGCTATCTGTGCCGCCAATCCAGTACCGGCAGCCGTATTCAATCTTTCCTCATTCTGGACGGCCCCAATATCGATCACGTCACCTCGCAGGCGCTGGCGAGCCGCCGCTTCGACGTTACCATCAGCGGTCCGGGCGGACACAGCTGGAGCGACTACGGCTTCGCCAATCCAATTCATGCGCTGGCGCGCGCCATCGCATCCTTCACCGAACAACGCCTGCCCAGCAACGGCAGCCCCAGGTCTTCCTACAACTTCGGCATCATCGAAGGCGGATCGAGCATCAACTCCATTCCTACTCACGCGCGCACGAAAGTGGATATTCGTTCGGAGAGCCCGGCTAAGCTGGACGAAATCGCCGCGCTGCTGACCAGCACCGTGGAGCGCGCGCTCGAAATTGAGAACGACCGCGCTACGGGCGCCAAGGTGACGGCCAAGATCAAAGAGATCGGATCGCGGCCCGGCGGCAAGCTTCGCGACGACGCTTACATCCTGCAAGCCATACGCGCCGTGGACACGCACCTGGGGATTCGCTCGCATCTGGATTGCGCATCCACAGACGCCAATGTTCCGTTGTCGATGGGATTGCCCGCAATTTCGATTGGCGCGGGCGGGCATGGCGGCGGCGCCCACACTCCGCTGGAATGGTTTCATCCCGAAGGCCGCGAGCTGGGTCTGAAACGTATTCTTCTCACGTTGTTTTTGCTGCTCCGAGACCTGGACGGAGGATGAACGAGCGGCGTCCCGCCGGCTGGCAGGTGGATGGCAGCCTGGTGGTCATGACCCTGATCTGGGGCGTGACCTTCGTGATTGTGAAGCGCGCGCTCGCGGATGCTTCCACGCTGCTGTTTCTTACGATAAGGTTTGGAGCTGCGGCATTTGTCTTAGCGCTGATATTTCGAAGGCACTTCCGTAAGGATCTCGGCACCGGCAATCTGGGAATGAGCCTGCGCGCCGGTGCGCTGGCCGGGTTCTGCCTGTTCAGCGGCTACACGCTCCAAACGCTGGGCCTGCGCTACACCACTGCTTCGAAGGCGGCCTTTCTCACCGGCTTCACCACTCCCATGGTGGCCGTGCTCAGCAGCATCGTGTACCGCAGAAAGCCCCAGTTCATCGAGATACTCGGAGTGGCCACCGCATTTCTCGGCATGGCCCTGATGACCATCCCTAGCGGCCGGTTTCAGATCGGCGGGGGCGACCTTCTGGTGGCTGGATGCGCCGTCGCATTCGCGTTTCACATCCTAACCAC
>DATHNM010000021.1:0-6011 GCA_035486095.1 Bryobacteraceae bacterium | reverse complement strand
GTCCGGCCGCTGATCCTGCGCCAGCTGTAGGGTTTCCCTTCCATCCGCCGCTTCGCCCACCACCACGAACCCGGGCTGCCGTTCCAGCAGCAGGCGCATTCCGTCGCGCAGGACGTTGTGATCGTCAGCCAGCAGAATGCGAATCTGCTCCATACGAAAACCCTCCGTTCCACGCAACGTCCGCCGCTGCGGACTCGGGTTCGCGGGTTACGACATCTCTCCGCGGCAAGGTGACGCGCAGCAATGTCCCGCGCCCCGGGCTTGAATCGATCTGGAACGTTCCGCCTAAGTGCCGCGCGCGCTCTTCCATTCCAAGCAATCCCAATCCGCGCACGCGCCCGGGGTCGAAGCCGCTGCCATCGTCCTGCACCGTCACCAGAATCTGTCCGGCCTCATGCCGCACCAAGACTTGCACCGCGCTGGCCTGCGCGTGCTGCGCGCAATTGTTCAGCGCTTCTTGTACCACCCGGTACACACAGGTCTTGTGCTCCTCCGGCAGTTCGCCCAGCATTTCGCTCACCACCTGTACGCGCAGTCCGGTGCGTTTGCCGATCTCTCTGGCCTGCCATTCCAGCGCCGGCAGCAGTCCGAAATCGTCCAGCATGGAAGGCCGCAGCAGCAGCGCCATGTTTCGAATTTCGTTCATGCCCTTCTCGGCCACGCCGCGAATCGAATCCAGGTGCGTTCGAACGTCGGGGCCCGGTTCCAGATCCAACAGGTTCTCAGCCTCCATCAGCACGGCAGAAAACGCCTGAGCCACTTCGTCGTGCAACTCGCGCGACAAAGCCCGCCGCTCTTCTTCCTGCGCCCGTACCAGCCGCGCTGAAAGCTCCTGCAAGCTGGCTTGCGCATGGACGCTTTCCCTCAGCCGCTGCTGTACCTCCGCTTCCAGCTTCAAAATGTGAAATATGGTGCAGGCGGCCAAAGTAGCTCCGCCCAACAGAGTGATCCCGATCATGGCCAGCAATCCGAATTGCAGCCGGCCAAACAGATCGCCCAGCTTCATGTCGCCGCGCCGCAGCGCGTCTTCGTTCAAAGCCTCGATGCGATCGGCGATTTGCAACATCGATGTCCGGCGCGGGACCAGTTCCTCGTAAAAAAACGCGTAGCGATACTTGCCGCGTTCATCGGAGGTCCACGCAAAAGTGCGATTCAGCACTTTCCAATAGGCCTCGATTTGCGATCGCAAATCCTGAAACGGCGCCGCCTCTTCGGGTTCCAGCGCGGCGGCGTAGCTGTTCAGCGCGCTTTCCGAATCGCGCCGCAAACCATCCAGCGTGGCCAGCTGGGCCTGTGCGCCCGATTGTTCCGGCGCCAGCAGCGAATCCCGCACAAACGTGCCCGACAGATAAATATTGGATCGAATCCGCTCCAGCGTGCGGTTGCGCCCGAGGAAACGCGCCTGCAACGCGCTGTCGTTATGACGCAGGCTATTCAAGAAGAATAGAGCCCCTGCTTCAGCCAGAGCCATGATCAGCAGCAACCCGCCAAATCCCGCCACTAGAACCACTCGGGGACGTTGCCGCATGCTTTTACCAGTGTAGCGGGCCTCAGTGTAGCCGACGGACTGCGGAAAAAGATCGGCTACGGGACGAAACCACATCTTCTCTAAGGTAGAACCTGGAGCGCAATACGGGAATCGCGTCCATCCTGTATTAGGGCATTCACTTTGGGGAAATACAGTGCCAACGGGATTCTTTTGCCTCGCCAAGCGTCTGTATTCTGTAAATACAAAAGCTTAGGAGGCTTTGGATGAAACTAAAATTCTTGGCTTGCGCGGCGCTAACGGCGCTCACCCTCACTTTCTCTGGTTGTGCAAAAAAGGTGGTAGCGAAAGCTCCGCCCCCGCCCGCTCCGGTTTCCAGCACGCCCGCCGTTCAATCGCAACCGGCGCCCGCCCGAAGCCACTCTCAGCCGGCCCAGGCTGCCTCTACCCCTGCGGCGCCACGCATGCCTGACGCAGCCACGCGCGCCCGCATCCAGGATCTGCTGAACCGTATTCAGGATGCTTATTTCGATTACAACAAGCACACGCTGCGCCCTGACGCGGAAGCCGCTTTGAAGATGGACGCCCAGACCCTGGCCGATATTATCAAGCAATATCCCGACTTCAAGCTCACCGTAGAGGGATATGCCGACGAGCGCGGATCGGATGAATACAACCTGGCACTGGGCGATGCCCGCGCTAAACAAACCAAAGAATATTTGTCCAACCTCGGGCTTCCGGGCAACCAGCTGGCCATCCTCAGCTACGGCAAAGACCGGCCGGTTTGTACCGAGCACGACGAAGAGTGCTGGCAGCGGAATCGCCGCACGCACATCACCCAGGCGCAGGCAAACTAAGCATCCGGAATTTCTATTGCCTCGATAGCCGTGCCAGCACGCGCTCAATCGCCTGATCGTTGGCGTTGGGCGCGTGTGGGGCACCACATAGTTTCTGTTCCTGCCTCCATAGGTCCTTCGCCAGCGCAAGATTCATGTCGGCCGCATCGTCCAATTCTCTGCGGCGGGGTTGAGTGGTGAGGGCCTTTCGCGCCTGTTCGGCAACGACGGCGCCCGGCTGGCAGGCGTCGAAGCGCTTCACTTCAGCCTGTAGCAATTCCTTGCTCCGATCGAAACGCGCTGCGGCTCGCAACCCGCGAGCGTTCGGATCGAGCGCCAGAACACGATCGCTCAGATCCAACTGCATCTTACTGGCCGCGTCTGCCGGGTTTCGCTGTACGGCGTTCTGAAACGCGTCGCGAGCATCCTGGTAGTTATCCATGGCTAGCTCCGCTTCGCCCAGGCCCGCGTACGCATCCGCATCCCGATCGTCCATCTGCGTTATATTTCGAAAAACGTCCGCAGCCTCGCGCGGCGCCCCGTAACTGAGCAGTAGTTGCCCAATCTTCTTCTTCATTGTGGTATCGCGCGCGGCCGGAGCCAAGGCCGCCAGCAACTCAGCCACGGCCTGCGTTCTTTGTCCGTTGTTTTTCAAGAGCGCCGCCAGTTCGAAGCGGGCTTGCATGCGGTTCTGGTCCTGGCCGGCCGGCCACGATCCATCAATGGCATGGCGGTAGAGCCTGGCGGCATCGCCGATTTCGCCCTGCGTTTCTGCGATCCGAGCCTGGCCCAGGTTCGCCAGCGCATTTTCCGGATCGCGCTTCAGCAGCGCGTTCAAATAGCCCTCTGCTTCGGTTGAATGCTTGTCCTTCGCCAGCGCCAGACCCAACGCCAGACGGTACTGCGTGTTTCCAGGCGCAGCTGATAGCGCATCGCGGAACTGCTGCACGGCTTCGTCGTCGCGGTCTTGCCGCAGTAGCTCGTTGCCGGTCTTGTAGTATTCGTCGGCTCGCGCCGTCCGCGCGGACCGGTAGTAGTAGTTGAGAAATCCAATCACCAGCAGCACAGCAAGGCCCGCCGCAATCACTCCCGGCACCAGCTTGCGGGATGCCCGCGTCTCTTCCGGCAGCGCCGGCTCCGCGTCCTTTTCGCCCGCCACGCGGTAGGCTCGCAGAATGTCCTGTAGCGAGACCACGCCTTTCAGATCGCGAATATCAGAGCGGCCCACCACCGGCAGCACGTTTATTTTGCTGTGCGCCATGCGGCGCAGCGCCATGTCCAGCGGATGATCCATATGCAGATGCGGAAAATTCTCAGACCCGAGCAACGGGTTCGGGACATCCACTGGCAGCAGTTCGCCAAGCGCTCGCTGGCCGTGGCCTTCCGCGATTTCTTTTTCCAACTGCGCCAGCGTGATCATGCCCGCCAGCCGCGATCCGTCCATCACCGGCCACGCATTGTGCTCCGCATCCAAATGTCCAATTGCGTCTTCCACGCGATCCGCTCTCGCCAGCACCTGCCGCGGAGCCGCCGCAGCGTCACGAACAATCAGCAGGCCCTGGCGGTAGCGCAGGCCGGAGGGCAGATGCAATCCATCCTGGTGCTGCAGCGCTTCGTATATTGGCTCTTTCTGCAAACGATATGAGATATAGAAGCTGATCAGGTTCGCAATCATGAGCGGCACGATGATGGAATAATCGCGCGTCATTTCAAAGATCATGATCACCGACGTCAGCGGCACGCGCACGATGCCGGCAAACAACGCGCCCATGCCCACCAGAGCATAGGCGCCCACGCCGCCGGTGAAATCCGGCAGAACTTGATGCGCCACGGTCCCCACTGCGCCGCCGAGCATGGCGCCAATGAACAGGCTAGGGCCGAAGATGCCGCCCGCGTTTCCGGTACCGTAGCAGCTGGTGGTGGCGAGCAGCTTTAACACCACCAGCAGCGCCATCACCTGCAGCGTCATCTGGCCGTTCAGAGCCTCGCTCACATGGCTATACCCAACGCCGAGCACATCCGGCACGAACCATCCCATTAATCCAACCGCCAGGCCGCCCATCGCAGGCTGCAGCCACTCGGTTGAGCGGGGCATGCCCGCACAATATTTGCGAATCATCAGCAACAGCTTGACGAAAGCCACGGAAACCAATCCGCCCGCGATTCCGAGTAACGCATAGGTGATGAATTCGATGGGGCTGACCAGCTCATAGGACGGCACGTGAAACAGCGGCTCATCGCCCAGCAGCAGGTGCAGCGTGACCCAGGACGTCGCCGAACCCAGCACTATGGAGCCCAGCACCGGCGCGTGCAGATCGCCCATCACCTCTTCGAGCGTGAAGAGCACGGCTGCCACGGGTGTATTGAATGCCGCCGCCAGCGCCGCCGCCGCGCCCACTGGGATCAGCTCCCGAATCCGGTTCGGGCCCAGCCCCAGGCGCCGGCCAAGCACCGACGCGATACCCGCCCCCACTTGCACCGACGGTCCTTCACGGCCCAGTGCGATGCCGCTGGCAAGCGATGTCGAACAGCATCCGAACTTCCCGAGCACCGTGCGCAGACTGATAAAACCATCGCGCAGGAACAGCGCTGCTTTGGTCTGCGGAATGCCGCTGCCGCGGGCATTGGGGAAGAAGCGCGATAGCAAATAACCGGTGAGGAGCGCGCCGCCGGTTGGGATCAGCACGCGCCGCCAGGCCGCGCCCCCGGCCGGATACATGCGAGCACCCAGGTTTTCGGTGACGTAGATGAAGGCCGCCACCACCAACCCCACCAGGGCACCGATGATCAGCGTGAGCAGCAGAAGGATTTTGTCTTCGTACTGGAGGAGGGCCTCGCCATCTGTCCAATGTCCTAGACGGCTGCGCCAGCTGTGTGGAGGGGGACTACCAACTGCAATCGGCGACGACACCCACTTGCGAGTATATCAACCGACAACAGGGTCGATCAGTTTAGCTGCGTCGGGCAACAATTCCAACCGATTAATATCACCGGCCAGACGGTCGCGCTGCTCGAGCGAAAGAAAGCCGCGCGCGTTATCGTCGAATTTAGCGCGCAGTTCCTCGTACGTCATCGGATTCTCGGCTGATCCGCGATTGTATTCTTCCACTTCTTCGAATGCTCGCCCGTCTTTAAGTGTTATCTTCGCCGCACCCTTGAAGCGGCCTGGGCCGGGATAATCCGGATCTACGCGATACCGCACGCGGCGCGCCAGAGCCAGGATCTCCGGATTTTTGAGACTCTCCGCGCTGTAGGCGGCCTTGCCTAACGCGCCATGGAAAAGGGCCTCCGCCAGACTGTATTGCAAGCTCACACGGCCATGAGAATCGGTCGCGGGCGCGAATTTCTCCTCGGTTGGTTCGCACACGATGGTCACGATAAAGGATGTGACCGGACACTCGATACGCTCCACCTCGTCAGGCCGTATCTGATGCTTCTCGCGCAGCCTGAGCACGGCACTGATGTAGGGATGAATTACGTGGGCCGCGGGAAACGGCTTGAACGATGAATTGCGGCTTTCCCAAATTTCGCCCAGCCGGCGGTTAATACGGGTGAAGTCGCGATGCGCATTGGGATCCTGTACGTGCGTGGCGAACAGCCCCCAGCGGCCCTCGAAGACTTGCGCCGGACCGGTAACACCCGAACGCGCCAGCAGCGCCGCCGTGATGCCGCTCTGCGCGGACCATCCC
>DATHNM010000020.1:0-2910 GCA_035486095.1 Bryobacteraceae bacterium | reverse complement strand
TTATGATCTCGGTTAATCGATTTGGAGGAAAAAACTCTGCAGCCCCTCAACAACCCCTTTGGGCCAAAAGTGTTACCTATGTATTAGGTACATTCTGTTACCCATGTCTCCGGGCCGGACATGAGTGTTCTGGCGGAGAGGGGGGGATTCGAACCCCCGGTAGACTTTAAAGGCCTACGACGGTTTAGCAAACCGCTGCTTTCGACCACTCAGCCACCTCTCCGTTCTTAACTCGCCTGATTTCAGCCGGGCTTGGTCGATGTCCCTACATTATACTGCGATCTTCGCGCTGGGTGGAGCGATTGACTGGGCGACGCTTTCGTCGAGCCCAACAAGGCATAATCAGAAGAACATGCAGCCGAAGTTGGTCTGGATATCCTTTCTTCTGGCGTTCACCGCCCTGCTTCCGCTGATCAATCCGGTGGGTTCCGCTCTCATTTTTGTGGGATTAGTGGGCCCCGAATCGGGCGAGGTGTACTGGCAGCTGGCTCGCAAGATTGCTATCGCGACCATTGTGTTCCTTATCGTAATCGAGTTTCTAGGGTCGCTGCTGCTCAGCTTTTTTGGGATCTCGCTGCCTGTAGTACAAGTGACCGGAGGAATTGTCATCGCCGCCACTGCCTGGTCCCTGCTGTTCGAAAACGATGCCGGCGTGAATGCGCGAAAGAAGAACGAGGAGATATCCGGCACGGGCGCAAAAGACGATGACGATCTGGACGGGAAGATTTTCTATCCGTTCACCTTCCCAATCACCGCCGGACCCGGAACGCTGGTGGTGATGCTCACCTTGAGTGCGCGCGTATCGAACAAGGACCTCTATGAAACCGCCGCCGGACATGCCGGCATCGTGCTCGCCGTCGTCGTGCTGAGCGCGTCCGTTTACTTTTGCTATGCCTATGCGCCCAGGCTGATCAAAGCGGTTTCACCTTCCACGGTGCACGGCATTTTGCGGGTGATCGCTTTCATCCTGATGTGCATCGGCGTGCAAATCGCGTGGAACGGCATTTCCATGTTGGGCGCGACGCTCGCGAACCACAAATAGCATCCACGGACGGCCTCCACAGGCCTACTTTTTTGTAAAAATCACCATGTACTGGCTCTTCGGCACCAGGTCGCGTTTAGAAACCAGCCGGAATCCGTTGGCTTCTACTTCCTTGATCAAGTCGTCCTGATCCAGCCGGATGTGCTGCAGCGCGCGATTCGGATCGGTGCCCGGCATGGCGCCGGGCCGCTTGAAATACTCGACGATCACCAGCTTCCCATCCGACAACAAACTGTCGCGGATGTGTTCCAGCATCGCTTCCGGATAGTCGAAGTGATGATACACATCCAGCACCAGCACGCCCTCCAGCGTGTCGGCGGGCAGCTTCGGATCGCGATCGGTGCCCAGCACGAACTGCACATTGTTCAAGCGGCTGAGCTGTACTTTCAACTTCGCCTTGTCCAGAAAATCGTTCTGGATATCCTCGCCAATCACCTTGCCGGTGTCGCCCACCGCGTGGCTCAGGTAGGGCAGCATGAAGCCGACGCCGGTGCCCACGTCGGCCACCGTGCCACCAGGTTTCAGATCGATGGCGTCGACGATATCCCGGGGCTTCTGACGGTCTTCGCGCGTGGGATCGGCCAGCCCCTTCGCAACCCCCTCGCGGCCTTCGTGCGTCTTGTAGCCTTCGTTGGCTTCGGTGGCCACCTGCGCGAACGCCGCGGCGGAAACGAACAGCAGTGCGCCTAAGAAAGCAGTGGTGGATTTTTTCATAGCGATTTCTCCATGGGCATCGCGAATGGCGGCTCAACCAAAAACTCGTGCGCGGACATCTCGGACAGTGCCTCTCGAATGGACTGCTCCGAGGTCGGCTCAACGGTGATCACGAACGGCAGGTCGCCGCGATTGTCGCTCGGCAGCTGCAACACCGCCTCCAGGCTGATCTGCTTGCCGGCCAGCACGCCTGCCAGGCTGGCGATGATCCCGGGCTGATCCACCACGCGGAATCGCAGATAGTAAGCCGAGTGCTGCAGCGTCACCGGGATCGGTTTGTACTCGCCCAGCCGTTCGTGCGCGAAGGGCGACACGCGCTCTGGACTGCCGCAGCGGATTTCGCGCGCCACCCGCATCAGGTCGCTCACCACCGCTACGCCAGTGGGCGCAGCGCCCGCGCCGCGGCCATAGTAAAACGTGTCCTGGCCATATTTTCCCCGCACCCAAACCGCATTGTACGCCCCCTGCACTCCGGCCAGGATGGTCGATTGGGGAATCAGCGCCGGCCGCACCGACAAGATCAAGCCCGCGGGCGTCTGATGCGCGCCGCAAATCAATCGAATGGTATGCCCCAGCTTATGGGCATACTGAAAATCGAGCGGCAGGATGCGGCGGATGCCTTCGGTGTAAATATCGGACGGCGTGATCTTCTCGCCAAAAGCCAGCGCCGCCAGAATCGCCAGTTTCGAGCGCGCATCGTAACCATCTACGTCAGCGCTCGGATCAGCTTCGGCATAGCCCAAGCGCTGCGCTTCCTGCAACACGGAATCAAATGAAGAACCGTGTTTTTCGATTTCTGTGAGGATATAGTTGCTGGTCCCGTTCAGAATGCCGTAGAGCGTGGTGACGCGGTCGCCGGAAATGCCTTCCCGCAGCACGGTGTGAATCGGGATGCCGCCGGCCACGCTGGCTTCCATCGCCAGGTTGATTCCGGCTGCGATGGCGCGATCCCAGATCTCGGCGCCGCACAACGCCATCAATTCTTTATTGGCTGTGACCACCGACTTTTTGTGCGCGATGGCGCCATCGATGATTTCGCGCGCCACCCGCGTGCCACCCACCAGCTCCGCGACGATGTCCACTTCCGGATGTGCCACCACTTCGCGCCAGTCCGCCGTGCGAAAGATGGAATCTTCCGGCTGCTGCTTTGTATT
>DATHNM010000019.1:0-9749 GCA_035486095.1 Bryobacteraceae bacterium | reverse complement strand
CGCCGTCCGAGATCTTGAATCCCGATTTCCGCAGGTCCATCTGGCTGTCTGCCCGCATAATGGACCTACGTCCAAAGCCGACTGCCTCAATTGGATCTACCAGCGCATGCTGCTTTACGAAGAGCATCACGGCGCCCGCTTCGACATCGTGGTGACGCACGATGCCGAGGATCTTATCCACCCCGAGGCTTTCTCCTTCATCAATACTTACGCCGACGAATACGACATGGTGCAGATTCCCGTGCTGCCGCTTCCAACGCCGCTGCGCGATTTCGTCCACGGAATTTATTGCGATGAATTCGCCGAATGGCAGATTAAGGACATGCGAGTCCGCCAATTGATGGGCAGTTTTGTTCCCTCTAACGGAGTGGGAACCGCTTTCACGCGCGCCGCGCTTGAAAAGCTGGCCACCGCCGAGCATAATCTCATCTTCGAGCCGGCCTGTCTGACCGAGGATTATGAAAACGGGCTGCGCCTTCACCAGCTGGGCTGCAAACAGATGTTCGTGCCGCTGGCCAAACAGGGCGCGACGATGGTAGCCACGCGCGAGTTTTTCCCGCGCACCGCCCCATCCGCCATCCGGCAGCGCTCGCGCTGGATCCTGGGCATCGGCCTGCAATGCTGGGAGCGCAATGGCTGGCGGGGATCGTGGGCGGTAAAGTATTGGTTCTGGCGCGATCGCAAGGGCCTATTGGGAAATCCGATCAGCCTGCTCAGCAACTGCGCTTTTCTTTATGGCGTGCTGACTTGGATTGCCGCGTATTGCATGGGCGCTCCCTGGGGGCTTGCCAGGTATTCACTGCATCCTTACCTGCTCATCGCCACGCTCGGCATCCAGATCGTGCAAAGCAGCGTCCGCATCTGCTGCTGCGCCCGGTTTTATGGGCTGGCGTTCGCCCTGGCAGTCCCGCTGCGCGCGCTGTGCGGCAACTGGATCAACACCGTGGCCACCTGGAAAGCCGTGCGCTCCTACATGGCCGCGCGCATTCGCCACGAACCGCTGGTGTGGGTAAAGACGGAGCACGCTTATCCTTCACGCAGCGCACTGGTGGAGCACAAACGCAAACTGGGCGAGATTCTGGCCGGTTCAGGCTACGTGGAGGAATCCGACGTGCGCCGGGCGATTGAAACTCTTCCGCCGGGCATGCGCCTGGGCGAATACCTGGTTGAGCGAGGCACCATCACCGAAGACGAATTGTACGAAGCACTCAGTCTGCAGCAGAGCCTGCCCGCTGGGCGCCTGGAGCCCTGGGCGATCAACAGCAACGTGGCCCGGGCGCTGCCCCGGCGCGTGGTGCGCGATTGGCGCGTGCTGCCTTTTCGTATCTCGTCCGGGAACATGTTCCTGGCCAGCCCGGAAATCCCCACCGACGATCTGGCCCGCATCCTGCGCGGGTTCACGCGTCTTTCGCTGCGGTTTCATCTGGTCACTCCGCGGAATTTCGAAGAGCTAGCGGCAAGCTTGCTATAGTGACGCGGACGAAACCTCAGTTCTTCTGCATCAAAGCCGTCAGCACGCGTTTGGGCGTCAGCGGAAATTCGGTCATGCGCACACCGGTGGCATCGAAGAAGGCATTTGCGATTGCGCCGGCGGCGGCAGCCATCACTTCTTCACCTGCGCCAGTGGAGCGTTCATTCAATCGCTGAACCACCACCGGTGTCACCCGCGGGCTCTCCTCGAAGCGCAGGATGGGATAGCTGGCCCAGTCCAGGCTGGTGACATTGGATTTGCTGAACGTCACTTCCTCATGAAACATGCGGCTGGCGGTCTGCACCAGCTGCCCGCTGATCTGGCTCTCTACATTTCCGGGGTTCACTACCAGGCCGGCATCCACCGCGCCACATAAATGCGTGGCTACCACCTTGCCGCTTTCGCGGTCGACCTCGATTTCCGCGACGGCCGCGCCATAAGATGCCAGATGGGTTCCCATCCCGATGCCGCGCCCGCTGACAACCTTGGCCTGCGTGAGATTGGCCGCCGCCGGCCGGGCCACCCAATTGGCCGCCTTGGCCGCCGCATCCAAAACTCCCAGCCAGCGATCATTCTTTATATTGCGGCGCCGGAATTCGTAGGGATCTATCTTGAGCAAAAATGCCAGCTGATCGATGGCCTGTTCGGAGGTGAACGAGAACGACAGATCCAGCGGCGAGCGAAGCCAGGCGCCCTTCAAATAGCCAAGCCCGGGCACGTGATGGTTCACCAGGCGCACATTGGGAATGTCATACATTCCGCCGCAACACAGCGGATTCACTTGCATAGCGGGATTGGGCTGCCATTCGGCGGCGGGCTTCCCGAACGCCAGCTGCTCGCTGGTTTCCACGTTGCTCCAATGATGCTGCCAGCCGTGATATTCATACCCCACGATTTTTCCATCGGCGCCGGCGGCGGCGCGTACTTCACCTACATGCGAGGGTCCGTAATTGTCCCAGCCATGCTCGTCCCAGCGCATGAACTGCAGACGCACCGGCTTGGCGGCCAACTGCGAGAGCAGTGTCGCGGCCTGGGCCACATCGTCGTAACAGCTATGGCCGTAGGTGCCCGATCCTTCGTAATACTGTACGCGAACTTTCTCGACGGGCAATCCCAGCAGGCGTGCCAGCGTGCCGCGCGTGGCATAAACATCCTGGGTGGAGCACATCACAAGCGCCGAATCCAGCTTCACGTCGGCTAGAGCGCAGTTGGGCCCGAAGGGAGCATGCGCCTGATAGGGAGCGCGGCAGTTATAGGCGACTTTGTGTGGAGCGGCTCCAATGGCGTCGGCCGCGTTGCCGTGTTCGAGCACCGTCCGGTCGTCGGTCTGGGCGGCGCGCATGGCGGCGTACATGCCGTCGCTACCGGTGAGCGAGGGTGTTGCATCCCACTGCACTTTCAACTGCCGGGCCGCGCGCACTGCATCCCACTCGTTCTCAGCCACCACGCCGATGAAATCGCCCTTGCGCAAAACGCGTGCGCCGGGAATACTGCTGATGGACGCTTCATCCAGCGCCATTACCTTTGCGCCCGCGCCATATGCGCCCTGGCCGCGCGGGCGAACCACGCGGCCATGCAACATGCCCGGCACACGCGCGTGCTGCATGTAGACATATTTGCCGCTCACTTTGTCCGGCAGATCATTGCGGGGAACCGGCGTGCCCACCACCTTGTAATCGGCGGAGGATTTTATGGGCGCCGAACCAGTGAATGCCAGATGGAACGGCTTATCGCCCACCAGTTCGCCGTAGCTGACGGAACTGCCCGCTGCGGAGACCATTCCCTTCGACACAGTCAGCCGATCCACTGGCGCTGCCAGTCTTTTCGATGCCAGCTGCAGCAAAGCCTGGCGGGCTTCGGCCGCCGCCGTTCGAACCTGCGGTCCGCCTCTTTGAATGGACGCGCTCGAATAGGTGCCCCCTTGATTGGGAGTGACGTTGGTATCCAGCCGCACGGTCTTCAACTGGCCCATTTCCATGTCCAGCTCTTCGGCAGCCACTTGCAGCAGCGCCGTGGAATTACCCTGTCCCAGTTCGGCGAAGCCAATGTATACGGTGGCGGTGTTATCGGCGTGAATGGCCAGCCAGGTGTCTACCTGCTTGGGATCGGGCGGGCCAGCCACTGTGCCGCGCGGCGCAGGCGCTGCTTGACCCAGCAGGACATCGCGCAAGGGAAATCCGACCACCAGCGCGCCCCCGGCCTTAAGGAAATCGCGGCGCAAGGTCATGCTTTGGACTCCAACATCGCGCGCGATGCCCGCTGCACTGCCAGAATAATGCGCGGATACGTTCCGCAGCGGCACAAATGTCCATTCATCGCCGTGCGGATTTGCCGTTCACTAGGCTGGGGATTTTTTGCCAGCAGTTCTGAGGCTTTCACGATCATCCCGTTGTAGCAATAACCACATTGCACGGCCTGTTCATCAATCAGGGCCTGTTGCACCGGATGCAGCGCGGGAACTTCCCGGAGCTTTTTCTGCGCCGCGTACCACGCCGGCAGGCCTTCCAATGTCGTCACCGATTTTCCCTGAACGGCGGAAACCGGCGTCACGCAGGAACGGGTTTCGACGCCATTGACCAGCACCGAGCATGAGCCGCACTGCGCCAGTCCGCAGCCATAACGCGGACCTTGCAGCAGCAATTCATTGGAAAGAACGTATAGCAGGGGCGTCTCGGGAGCGGACGAAATGGTCCACGAGCGTTCATTCACCTTGATTTTGAGTTCGTTGGCCAATCGCAGGCCTCCTGAAGGGCTGTGATTATCAGCTTATCAAAATCAGTCTTTCTTCCGATGCCCCAAGCGGGCTTGGGGGATCATGCTGGAATCATCATGGCAACAGAGCTACAAAGTCTTTCGAACGAATTGGCGGAAACGGTGGAGCGTGCCGCCGCGAGCATCGTGGCCGTACACGCCCGGCGCGGCATCGGCTCCAGCGGGATCGCCTGGCGCGATAACCTGATCCTGACTTCGAGCGAAGGTATTCGTGCCGAGGACGGCATCAAGCTTCTGCTCCCGGATGGCCGGGTGGCTGCGGCTCGATTGCGCGGGCGCGATTCGGGCACCGATCTCGCGGTCCTGGAAACAGATGTTAGCGGTCTTCACCCGCTGGAATTCGCCGCCGATACCGCGCTCAAGGCCGGGCAACTGGCGGTGGCGGTGGGGCGCACGGCGAACACCGGACCCATCGCATCCTTCGGGATCATCAGCGGGGTTTCCGGAGAATGGAAATCCTGGCGCGGAGGCAAGATCGATCCGTTCGTGCGCCTGGACATCTCAGCCTATCCGACGCTTTCGGGCGGCGCGGCGTTGGATGCGCGCGGTAATTTGATTGGCCTGGTCTCAACCGGGCTCTCGCGTAGTTCCGTGTTCGCGGTGACCCGCGGAACGATTGATCGAATCGCGGGAAAATTGAGCCAGCAAGGCTACGTCAGCCGCGGCTTTCTGGGCGTTGCTTTGCAGCCGGTGGCATTGCCGGCCGAGATCCGGGAGAAGCTCAAACAGGATTCCGGCATCATGTTGTTAGGGATAGAACCGGAAGGGCCAGGCGCGGCGGGAGGTTTAATCCTGGGCGATGTTCTGGTGGCCGGCGACGCTCAGCCGCTGGCGCAGCCGGAAGCGCTAGCCGAGTTTTTGGAACGTACGCCGGCCGGCCAGGTGGTGAAATTCAAGCTGCTTCGGGCGGGCGCGATACAGGATCTGGACGTGCGCATCGGAGAGCGCCCCAGGCGGAAGAATTAGCAAAGGGGGAGCCTCAGCGTGCCAAGTGAATTTGGAGATGTAGTCGAAAAACTGAGGCGCTCCACGGTGCAGGTGGGCCGTGGCGGATCGGGCGTGATCTGGTCGGCCCAAGGCAGTATAGTGACCAACGCGCATGTTGTAGAGGCCGCCGCTAGCGGGCGCATCGAAGTGGAGCTTTGGGATGGACGGCGCTTGCCGGGCGAGATTGTGCGCAGGGACCGGCGCCGCGATCTGGCGGTTCTGCAAGTGCAAGCATCGGGCCTGCCCGCTGTTACGGCGGGCGATTCGAAGGCACTGCGCGTGGGCGAGTTTGTCATCGCCGTGGGCAACCCGCTGGGCTTCATCGGAGCGGCCAGCACCGGCGTGGTCCATAAGGCGGACAACCGCTGGTGGGTGATCAGCCAGCTCCGGTTAGCTCCAGGAAATTCCGGCGGCCCGCTGGCCAATGCACGCGGTGAAGTGGTGGGGATTAACACGATGATCGCGGGCGGGCTCGCGTTTGCGGTTCCTTCTCGTTCGGTGACGCAATTCCTGAACGGGCAGACCAACGCCGACGGCGGATTGGGCGTGGTGGTCCGGCCCGTGGCGGCCGGCATAATCGTTTTAGAGGTGATTCCTCAGTCGCCCGCAGAACACGCTTCGCTGCTGCAGGGTGACGTCTTGCTGGGAGCGGGCGGCAAGCCATTCCAATCCGCGCAGGATCTGGCGACGGCGATCCGTGCCGCGAGTGGAGGAATTCTGGAGCTTCAATTCCGCCGCGGCGCAAGCGCGAACATTCGAACGGTCGCAGTTCAGATGGCTGCTCGAACGGTACTAGCGGCGTGATTCGCGTTTTGGTCGGGTCGCGATCGGGTTTGGGCCAGACACTAGAAACTTCCATCCGGTCCATCCCGTCGCTGGAGTTTGCGGGGGCGGTAGATCCGTATCACGCCCCCAGCGAACTTTCGGGCGACGTATTGCTGGTCCAGGTCAGAAACGGGAATGACCACGATTGGGCGGTGCTGGGTGACTTTCCCATTCCAGTGGTATTACTTCTCGATTCCATGGATTCCGGGCTGATTGGTGCGGCGCTGCGTGCGGGCATTCGAGGAGCGATTGCCTGGGATGCGACGCCGCAGGAGATCGAAAGCGCGGTGCACGCGGCCAATGCCGGGCTGGTGGTGACTACGCCAACGCTGCTGGCGGCCTTTGCGCCGGAGCCGCAGCTATTCGGAGAGGAGCTGGCCGAACCGCTCAGCGTCCGCGAGCTGGAAGTGCTGGATCAGTTGGCCGAAGGGTTAAGCAACAAGCTGATCGCGCACCGTCTCAACATTTCCGAACACACCGTGAAGACGCACGTTGCATCTATATTTGCGAAGCTGGGCGCTTCCAGCCGTACCGAGGCCGTTTCGCAAGCCATCCGCAGAGGCTTGGTGATGTTGTAGCCGAGAATGCCGCATTTTTATTGGTAGTAGCGGGCCAGCCATTCAGCGACGCAGCAGGGTTTTTCGCTGTCCGGAGCTTCGATGGTGATCAAGAAGGTGGCCTCGGTTGCGTCCTCGATGTCGCGGATGGATTTTAGAGCAATGCGTGCCCGGATTCGGGAGTCTGCGGGAACGGCCGAGGGAAAACGCACGCGATTCAAACCGTAGTTGATCGCCATGCGCAAATCGTCGAGCTGAATTGCTTCCTTTAGGAATTGGGGCATCAGGGAAAGGGTAAGAAAACCGTGCGCGATGGTGCCGCCATAAGGCGACTCCCGCTGCGCGCGCTCGCGATTGGTGTGAATCCACTGATGATCGCCGGTGGCGTCGGCGAATTTATCGATGCGTTCCTGCGTAATCGCCAGCCAATCCGTGACGGCGATCTCACGTCCGGCGAATCCCCGCAGGTCATCCAATGTTTTTACGGGCGTCATGGGATCTTATTGCCCTGTACTTGAATTTAAGTCCATGAGCTATTTCCCGTACCTGGCAAGCTCGAACTTGGCGATTGATTCGCGATGCACTTCGTCAGGACCATCCGCCAGCCGCAGAGTGCGCGAATTGGCCCACGCCGCCGCCAGCGGAAAGTCTTGCGAAACGCCCGCGCCGCCGTGCGCCTGGATGGCCCTATCCAAAACCCGTAAGGCAACGTTCGGCGCCACCACTTTAATCATCGCTATCTCCGCCCTGGCTACTTTGTTCCCTACGGTGTCCATCATGTAGGCCGCTTTCAGCGTCAGCAGGCGCGCCTGTTCAATCTCCATGCGCGATATGGCGATGTCCGCGCGAATGGTCCCTTGTTCCGACAACGTTTGTCCGAAAGCAACGCGGGATTTTACCCGCTGGCACATGGATTCCAGAGCGCGTTCGGCAACGCCGATCAAGCGCATGCAGTGGTGAATGCGGCCAGGCCCCAGCCGGGCTTGTGCGATTTCAAAGCCGCGCCCTTCGCCCAGCAGAAGATTGGCCGCCGGCACGCGCACGTTTTCAAACAGCACTTCGCCGTGGCCATGCGGAGCGTGATCGTAACCGAAGACCGTGAGCAGGCGCGTCACCTGAACGCCCGGCGCGTCCATGGGAACAACAATCATGGATTGCTGCTTGTGCCGGGGCGCGGAGGGGTCCGTCTTGCCCATGAAGATGGCCACTTTGCAGCGTGGGTCGCCGGCACCGGAGCTCCACCACTTGTGTCCGTTGATAACGTAGTGGCCGTTATCCCGCGCGATGCTGGATTCGATGTTGGTGGCGTCGGACGATGCGACTTTCGGCTCCGTCATTGCGAAGCAGGAGCGGATTTCACCCGCCAGCAGCGGCTTCAGCCACTGCTCCTTTAGCTCCGGTGTGCCGTAACGTTCCAGCACTTCCATGTTTCCGGTATCGGGCGCCGAGCAGTTGAACACTTCTGGACCAATGGGCGAACGCCCCATGATCTCGCACAATGGCGCGTATTCCAGATTCGTCAGTCCGGCGCCATGTTCGCTGGCTGGCAGGAAAAGATTCCATAGCCCCGCCGCGCGAGCCTTGGGTTTCAATTCCTCAATGACTGGAACCGGCCGCCATCGATCTTCCCCGGCACAGTGCTCCTGGTACTTCGATTCGCTGGGATAGACATGCTCCTGCATGAACTCCATTACGCGCTTCTGAAGATCCTTGGTCTGAGGCGAGAAGTCGAAATCCATCGTGTTCCTTATCGATACGTGCGAAGTCCAGCTTCACCCAGGTGCGGAATTGCGTTGAAAGAGTGCAGCCGTAATTCGCCCTCGTGCAATCGCAGCGTTGTGCAGGACGCGTTGTGCAGCACGGCCGCCAGTCGCATGGCCCGCTCGTCATGGATTTCCATGGCGAGCGCAGTCCATATGCCGATGGGTGTCGCCGAAGTAAACACCAGGATATTCTCGTCGCGGCCGGCTGGCGCCAGCTTCAACCGGCATCCCATCACGCGCTCGCGAAACATTTGCCAGCTTTCGCCGGCATAGGCATGGCGGCCCTGGATCCAGGCCTGCACAATCCTGGAATCGCAGGGCAGCCAGCGGCGATTGACGCTGGCATCCGGTTGCTCGGCCGCCGCTCGCGATTGCTCCACTAGCTCCTGATATTGCCGCTCAAATTCCGGATCTTCGGCGCACAACAGGGGCGCCAGCGATCGATAAACGTGAGTAAGATCGAACTCGTTCCAATCGGGTTCCTGGACAACTTCCGGGAAGCGAACGCCTGCCTCACGATAGACCGTGCTCACTTCGCAGGCAGTCTCCTGTTGGCGCACCAGCGCTCCTGAATATGCGGCTTGGAACTGAATGTTTTCGGAGACAAAATGCTCGCCTAGCAGTCTGGCCTGGCGACGCCCCAGCTGGCTCAACGCATCATAGGCCGTGCGAGTTCCCGCCTGACCGTGGCGCACCAAATAGACACGGCTCACGTGCGCGGCCCTTTTTCAATCAGCGACGCCGCCATGCGGATCAGGCTGCGCACACGCCGGTCGAAGGAACGAAAGCGCTCATCTTGCGTCTGCCCCTGGCGAAAACGATAGTAAATCTGCTGCAGGATCACGGCCAGTTTGAACAGACCCAAAACTTCGTGATAGCGGATGTGAGTGAGGTCGCGCCCGGTTCGCTGCGCATATCTTTGTAGAAACTGATCGCGCGTAAACCAGCCCGGCTGCGCGGTCAGGCCAGGCGTGGCGGGGTGCGGGTCGTCTTGGGCGGCCACGCTGGCCCACGTCCAGTAGCACATGGTCAATCCCAGGTCGGCTAAAGGATCGCCAATGGTGGTCATTTCCCAATCGAGCACCGCTTCAAGCCGGTCGGGCGTGTTCGCGTCGAGCATCACGTTGTCGAGCTTGAAATCGTTGTGAACCAGCGCGGGCTTTCCCGACGGCGGAATGGTCGAGTTGATCCACGCCATCACGCGATCCATTTCAGGATTGTCCGCCGTGCGCGCACGCTGCCAGCGCTCCGACCATCCCTTCACCTGTCGCGCCACGAACCCCTCGGGTTTGCCGAGCGAAATCAGGCCGTGCTTTTCGACATCCACGCTGTGCAATTCCACCATGCAATCGACAAAAGCTCGACTAATGCGCT
>DATHNM010000018.1:0-5102 GCA_035486095.1 Bryobacteraceae bacterium | reverse complement strand
GCCTAGCGTCTGGCCCACCAGGTATTCCATGACCAGATAGGGAAGGCCGCCGCCGCGCGGGTCGACGCCGTAATCGGTCACAGCCACGATGTTGCGATGGTTCAGGCGGCCCAGTGCCCGAGCCTCATTCTCGAAGCCTTCGCGGTACACCGGCGAAATCACGCCTTCCTGCAAAATCAGCTTCAGCGCGAAGCGCTTTTCGAGCCCCAGGTGCAGTGCCAGATAAACCGCGCCCATGCCGCCGCGGCCCAGACGCCGTTCCACCAGATACTTGCCATCGATCAGCCGGGGTCCTGGGAAAGCGACCTGCAAGGTTGACTGATCATAAGGACATGCCGATACTGGGCTCTCGTAACACTGCCAGCATTTCGGACATTCCATTACCGCGAATCCGGCTCGGGAAGCCAACGGCTCCGCCATAGCCAGTGTTTCTTCGTCCGCCGAAAGCAGCCGGTCTAAGCGATTGCGCAGTTCAGGATCACTTCCACAGGCCTGATCCAGGTACAGGGACCGCTGCGGCTCATCGAGGTTGAGGGCGGCCTCAAAGATCTCCTGCAGGTGAGCGTGGCCGTGGGGAGTCATCCGGCGGACCCCGCGATTTCCGTTTTGAGCCAGGCTTTGGCGAAACGCCAGTCATTTTGGACGGTTTTCACCCCGATCCCCAGAACTTCCGCCGCTTCTTCGTCGGTCAATCCGCCGAAAGAATGCAGTTCGACTACCTGGGCCTGGCGGGGATTGAGTTGGGCCAGCCGATCCAGCGCTTCGCCGAGGGCGAGAAACTCCGGAAGATCGCGAAAAATGGCAGGGCCCTGCTCGTCCAGCACGATTTTTTCAAATTCGCCGCCGCGACGCTCCGCTCCATGCTTGCGCGCATGATCCATCAACACGCGGCGCATGGTTCTTGCGACGGTGCAGAACAGGTGCTTGCGATTCTGCCACTGAAACTTCTGGCCGTGGAACAGCCGCAGATAGGCTTCGTTCACCAGCGCAGTGGCCTGCAAGGTGTGATCTGCGCGCTCTCTGCGCATGTACGCCCGGGCTACCTGGCGCAGTTCGTTATACACCAGCCCGAACAGCTCTTCGGGGGTTTCCGGCCGCAGGCGATAGGCTTCGGCCAGAGAGTCCGCAGGATCGGGTGTATCGAGGGGTGAAGACATGCTGTCAACCTTGCTGAGATTATCTCACTTACTCCTTTGAAGACCTGCCTTGGGCGGTCTCATCTGGAAATGCGCAAAAAACGCGTCTAACCGGTAATGGCGAATGAGAATCCTGGTACTTTTTGGGTTTTTCCGCCGCAAGGGCCCGCCGTTGCCATGATATACTCCGCCATACGGAGGATCCAGTGATGCTTGGAAAATGTTGTGCGTATGCGGGTCTGCTCTTGGGATTTTCGGTGGCATTGAGTGCCAGCGCGATCAAAACCTCAGGCTCCAGCTATGGCGATCCCGATCCTACCGGCAGCGCCTGCGGGGGTTCCTGCACCCTGCCGAGCGGTGTTACGGCTCTGACGCAGAATTACGCGTATTCCGACGGCGCGGGGCAAGTCTTTTCTTTTCAAATCACTTCGGATACCAGCGATTTCAGCATCACGTTGACTGGTGCGGATGTGTTTACGGCTGCGCCCGGTGACATTCCCTTCGGCGCATTCGTGTGCCCGAACGGCGGATATACACCTTGCGGCGCCGATCCTACTGGATTTGTCACCGCTTCCGCCGACGCCTCCACAGCGGTTGGTCTGGACAGCGTGACATTCACGGTAGACGGCGACGGCAAAGATTTAGTGTTCTTCGCTATCGAGACCGAGCCGCCCACCGGCGTAACCAATCAAGTGACCGCGACGGTGGCTTACACCAGCACGGTGCCGGAACCAGCATTGCTTCCGATTCTTGGACTCGCTGTGGTGGGCTTGGTTTTATTCCGGCGTCGCCGTTCAGTGAACCTGGCTTAGCCGGTTGGCTTTTTGGGCGATCAATAAGTAGCCATCCTTGCGGGCATCGCGCTCAATGAACGGGAGGCTCGCACTGGGTGCTGAACCCTTTTCTACCTCTGCCTGGGCCAGCCGAATCTCGAGTTGAGCTCCGGCCAGTTTCAACCGGGCCGCATCAGCGAACGAAGCGCTTAACAACTGGTGAGCTTCCGCGGCATTTCCGGCCAGGGCGCGCAGCCGTGCCGCGGTGATATCGAGTGAAATGCGAATCGCGCGATCGTGCGGCATCAGGTTGCGCGCCGCATTAATTTCTTCCAGCGCCGGGGCCAGCTTGTTTTGGGCCATCAGCGTCCGCGTGAGGATGTCGCGGGCCGCGGCCTCCTGATCTATCACTTTTTCCTTCTGAAACTCTTCCGCGGCCTGACGCGCCAACGCCTCGGCGGCACTGGCATTCCCCTCTTCCAGAGAGAGCGCAGCCAGCGACAAGCGGCTCTCCGCGATATCGGTTTGGTCGTTGAACTTCGTAAACAGGTCCAAGGCTTCCTGGTATGCTTTGCGCGCGCCGGGCAAGTCAGCCTGGGCGACTAAGACATCGCCGAGGGTACCGAGCGACGAGGCATAGAGCGGCTGCAATCCGGCATCGCGGGAAACGGCGATGGCCTCCCGGCTGTTCTTCGCGGCACCGGATAAATCGCCCAGCTGGAAGCAGACCATCGCGAGATTGCTCTCGGCGTTCGCCACATTCACCTTGTCGCCCAGGCTGGACGCGGCGACCAAGGATTGGTCGAACATTTTGCGAGCGGCGCTGTAGTCGCCCTGGCCATATAACAGGGCGCCGATGTTCAGTTCAATTTCCAGCAGGTGCTGTTTGTCATCGATTTCCTGGGCCACCTTCAGCGCTTCGTCGTAGCCGCGCCGGGCCTCCTCCACCTGGCCTTGCGCGGACTGCAGATTGGCCAGGTTGCTGAGCGCGCCGATGATGTCCTTGCGCGAACCAATCTTGCGGGCGATGCCGAGCGCTTCCTGGCGCAGCTCCATGGCTTCGGAACCGCGGCCATCGCTTTCCAGGATGCTGGCCAGCACGGTGAGGCTGCGTGCTTTCACCTGCTGGCCGCCGGAGATATCGGAACCGGTATTGGCACGCTGGCAGGAGGCCTCCGCGCCCTTCTGATCGCCCAGGCCCAGCAGCGCACTGCATTGCTGCCAGTAGGCTTGTGAGGCCAGCAAACGGGCACCCTGTTGTGTCGCGCGCTCGGCACTGCGCGATGCCGCGGCCTGCTCGCGCTTCAGATCGGCCAGAGACGCGGCCGCAACCGCTTCCTGAAAATCAAAGCGCGGATCGCGCTCCGCTTCGGGCGAGGCGGAACGAACCTTGTCGAGTGTGGCCAGAGCGTCCTTGGGTTTTCCGCCAGCCGTTTGCGTGGCCGCCAGTTCCAACGCGTATTCTCGCTCGTCTGGATAAATGGTCCAGAGCGAACGGTAAATGTCGATGGCCCGATCCCATTCCGCGGCCAACTGTCGGTACTCGCCCTCGATGGCGCGCTGCTTGGCGGACGGCAGATTTCCCGAAAGATCCAGGGCCCGCGAAGCCTCCTGTTTGGCATTATTGTCGTAGCCGAGCTTATCCCAAGCCTCCGCCAGAGCCTGGTGAGCCAGCGCAAATTTGGGGTCGGCCGCCACGGCCCTTTGCAGCAAATCGCGGGCGTTCAGCAGATCATACGCCCGCAAATCGTTGAGGCCTTCGGCATAGAGCCGCGAGACTTCGCTGTTGATTGGTTGGGCGGCGCGGACGGCTTTCGATTCTTCGTCCGAAGGCGCGGCCAGGCCCAGCTTTTCACGCAGCCGAACTCCCAGGCGCTTCACCAGATCTGTAATGTCGGCTTCCATGCCGCTTTCGTCCGCGCCGGCTACGATTTCGCCGGTGGAGGTCTTCTGGATCCAAACATTCACGCCCAGCTTGGTCTGGGATCCTGCGGGAGCGGGCAAGTACGAACCGCTGACAACATAATCCGCTTCCAGGCGGCGATGAATCCGATCGAGCGTTTCTTTCGAATAGCCGCGAGAGGGGCCCAAGCCTAACTCTTGCACCGCATTGACGACGTCATCGCCAGGGATGCCGCGCAGCGCTTCGCCCACCGCCAGCTCGCTGGTCAGCCATTCGGACAAAGCCGTGGATACCCAGGCTTGATTGGCTTGGCCGGATGTGTTGCTGAAACCTAACACGGCGATGGAAGGGCGCGCTCTGCCGGGCGCGGCGGACGTTTCCACTCCGGCGGCCGCCGGGGGCTGAACGTGGGGCGCGGAGTAGTTTTTTGAAACGAAGAAAAATTCGCTGCCCGGTTCGTTGTCGCCCCACTCGCCCCAATAAGGCGCCGGATTCGTTCGCTCCACTGCTGTCAAAATATTGTTGAATGTGAGAAAGCCCTGACTTCCGCCATAGGACCGGAGCGCTTCCAGAAGGTGTCCCGCGAAGGGCGAATGATGCCCCGGCTCACCATCGGGCACATAGTCTTTGCCCCCGGAAGTCAGGTATTTTCGAGTGGACAGTTTTACTTTGTTGGCGAACAGATCGGGCAGGGAAAAGTTGCCAGACTCCACTCCGCGCGCGCCTGCTTCGCCGATGCGCCGGTCAAACGTTCCCGAATAGCAGGCATCCATGACCAGCAGGATGTGCTTGCTATGCATGGCGTTGATGATGGAGCGCAGGTTGTCGTAGGATTCGTAGGTGCCGCGCGTTTCGTCATCCAGGCGGGAGTCTCGCGCCACGATGTACCCTTGCTTGAAAACCTCGTCATAGTAGCCGTGGCCGGCAAAAAAGATAAACAACTGGTCGCTTTCGCCGAAAGGCTTCTGGCTGTATTCGCGAAGCTTGGCAACTATGGCTTCGCGGGTGGGATTGGTCACAACCTCGGTTTCGAATCCGAAGCCATTCTGCAGTTCCTGGGCGATCGCCTTGGCGTCCGGCACCGGATTTACCAGTGGCGGCCAAGTGGCGTACTCATTGGTGGCAAACAGCAGCGCGTAATCTTTATGATTGCGCCAGGGATCGGTGTTAGGCGGCCGCGTCTGGGCGATCAGGCCGGCTGACAAACACAGAAGACCGAGCAGGATAGCCGCATAGCGGCGCACTTTCGCCCGGGGACGAACGTCGCGATACGCTCGGTGTGACAGGCTC
>DATHNM010000017.1:0-2848 GCA_035486095.1 Bryobacteraceae bacterium | reverse complement strand
ACATCAGCTCGGCTTCGGCTACCACCAGGCCGTCCACGGTGGCCTGGCCGTGCATCTTGGCGACACTCGCTTTGCGCTTGGTCACTTTCATCTCGATGCGCAGCTGATCGCCCGGCCGCACCGGACGCCGGAACTTGGCCTGTTCGATAGACGCCAGCAAAACCAGCTTGTTCTTGCGATCGGGCACCTGTTTCAGCACCAGCACGCCCGCCACCTGCGCCATGGCTTCCACCACCAGCACTCCCGGCATCACCGGAAACTCCGGAAAATGGCCCACAAAGAACGGTTCATTCGCCGTGACGTTCTTGATGCCGACGATCCGCTCCTCCTCCAACTCCAGGATGGCGTCCACCAAAAGCATCGGATACCGATGCGGCAAAATGTCGCGAATCTCCTGGATGTCGAGTAGGGGCATGCGAACTGGCTATTATAACAGGCAGTGCATCCGTTTCTTGCTTTTGCGGAAGCGAAGCAGCCGGCCATCGTCGCATTCATACGCGAGTTGGCAAGGTGCGAGTCTCCGAGCGATCAGCCGCAGGCCGTCAACCGCTTCGTGAACCTTCTGGCCGGCCGCCTGGATGGAGCCACCAATGTGAAGACCTTGCCGGGTGGCCGTTTCGGCAATCACCTGCGCTGCGAGTTCAAGCTGCCGGGCGCCAAACCCAGCGCGGGAAAAATCCTGGTGCTGGCGCATTCCGATACCGTTTGGCCCCTGGGGACGCTGGCTCAAATGCCGCTCCGCGAAGAGAACGGCCGCCTATGGGGGCCAGGCGTGCTGGATATGAAAGCAGGCATCGCGTTCTTCATTTACGCCGTACACACGCTGCGCATGCTTGAAATCCCGGTACGCCGGAACATTTTGTTTCAGGTCAATTCGGATGAGGAAGTGGGCAGCCAGACCTCGCGGCATTTCACCGAGGAAGCCGCGCGCCAAAGCGCCATCGCACTTCTTGTTGAGCCGGGAACGGGACTCAAGGGCAAACTCAAGACCGCGCGTAAAGGCGTCGGCGATTACGCGGTTACAGTGAAAGGCCGCGCATCGCACGCCGGCGTGGATTACGAAGCAGGCGCCAGCGCGGTGGTGGAGCTGGCGCGCCAGATTCCGAAAATTGCGGCATTTACCAACCTGAAACAAGGCATCACGGTGAACCCGGGCGTGATCGCCGGCGGAACGCGCACCAATGTAGTGGCAGCGGAGGCGCGCGTGGACGTAGACATTCGCATAGCAAAAGCCAAGGACGCCGCGGCACTCGACAAGAAATTTCGATCGCTGCGCCCGTTCGACCGGCGTTGCTCGCTGCAAGTAGAGGGAGGATTGAACCGGCCGCCCATGGAACGGTCGGCCGCCATCCGAAGCCTGTTTCAAACCGCGCGCGCTTGTGCCAAGGAGCTGGGCATCACGCTGGAGGAATCGGCCACGGGCGGCGGCTCGGATGGCAACTTTACGGCAGCGCTCGGCGTCCCGACGCTCGACGGGCTGGGCGGCGTTGGCGAAGGTGCGCACGCCGCGAACGAGAGCATCCTCTTGGATCGCGTCGCCGATCGCACTGCTCTGCTGGCAATGCTATTGTCCCAGTTGTAGCGCTTGTGGCGCACGCACTCCTGCGTGCCGCGCTCACACTTCTGTGAACGCTTTCCGGATAACACCGGCGAGTTCTTCCTCGTCCTCCACAAACACCGTCCGCAGATCGATCAGCAGCCGCCCATCTTCGATCCGCGCCACCACCGGAGGATCGCCCAAACGGCAGCGCCGCTCCGTCTCCACCACATCGGCACAGTCGATAGCCACCAGCCAGCTTGCGAGCGGTTGTCCAGGAGTGGAACCGCCGCCGATCACCGAATTTCCTTCGATCACCGAAGCCGGCACGGAATCCAAAAGGGAAACCAACCGCACCGATCGCGCCCGCAATTCTTCGCTCGATTGCAAAATCATTCGCAGCGCGGGAATTTCATCCCAGCGCTCCAGCACCAGAAGGCGAAGCGTAGTCTCAAGCGCCTGATAAATGAATTTGTCCAGCCGCAGCGCGCGAAACATGGGATTGCGCCGCAACCGCGCCACCAGCCCCGCGTCGCCCGCCAGAATTCCCGCCTGCGGCCCTCCCAGCAGCTTGTCACCGCTGAAAGACACCAGATTCGCCCCGGCGCGGATGCTGTCCCCCACCACCGGTTCCTCCAGGCCAAACGCGCGCAAATCGGTCACGCAGCCGCTGCCCAGGTCTTCGTACAGAGGAACGCCGCGCTCTTTGGCCAGCGCCGCTAACTCTCCTAATTCTGGCCTGGCTGTAAATCCCTGCATGCGAAAATTGCTGGGATGCACGCGCAGCAGCAGCCGGGTTCGCTCGTTAATGGCTTCCCGATAATCCCCGATATGCGTCCGGTTCGTTGTCCCCACTTCGCGCAGGATAGCGCCGGAGCGCTGCATGATTTCGGGAATGCGGAACCCGTCGCCGATTTCGATTAATTCGCCGCGCGAAACCACCACTTCAAATCCCGCCGCCAGCTCATTCAGCGCCAGGTAAATCGCGGCCGCGTTGTTGTTCACCACGATGCCCGGCGCGCCCGTCAGCAGTTTTATCAATTCGGATGCGTGTACATCGCGCTTCCCGCGCCGTCCGGCAGCAAGATCGTATTCCAGATTCGAATAGCCGAAGTGCGGTTTGAAAGGCGCCAGCGGAGCCCGGCCCAGGTTGGTGTGCAGCACTACCCCGGTAGCATTGATCACCTTGCGCAGCGAGGGTGCTTCCAGCTTCGCCAGATTGCGCTCCACGCGCGTTTCGATCGCCGTTGTGTTGGCGTGGCCTCCGGCGCGTATCTCGTCACGCGCGTTTTCCAGCACCCGGCGCACTTC
>DATHNM010000016.1:0-4614 GCA_035486095.1 Bryobacteraceae bacterium | reverse complement strand
GCTCCCGCCCTATTTTACAATCCGCCGCTGCTGGACATCCTTCCGATGTACATCGTGTTCATGCTGCTCACGCCTTTCCTGATGTGGAGCGCTGAACGCTGGGGTTGGAGCCGCGTAATGTTGGGCAGTGGCTCAATATGGCTATTGGCACAGTTCCATTTGCGTGACTGGCTTTATGCGGCTGCGGCACACTTCGGGTTTTCCATCCCGCTGCGCGAAATGGGCGCATTCGATTGGTTCGGGTGGCAATTTTTGTGGACCGCCGGTTTGTGCCTGGGCAGCGCCGGAACGGTGGCGCTCTTTTCTAAAGTTCGCATTCCAAGATGGCTGGTTATATTGAGCGCAACCATCGCGGCGGTTTTGTTCGTCTGCCGCCACACCGCTTTCGATGTGCTGGCGGGACCCACGCTGTTCGATGCGCTGGTCAACAAATGGAGGCTGGGGATTTTTCGCCTGATTGACGCATCGGCTATCGGTATCCTGCTAGTGAAATTTGGTTCGCCGCTGGCCCACAACTGGCTGGGGGCACGCCTGGCCACGCTGGGACGAGCTTCGCTCGAAGTATTCACAGCCCATCTGGTGTTTTGCTTCCTCTTTCTCGCGATGGGCGCGGGACCCGATGTCAACCTGGCATGGTGGCAGGATGCAGGCATTGTGGCGGTCACCATGGCTGGCTTGTTTATGGTGGCCTCCTTACTGAACGACGTACACTTGCACTTGCGCAACGGCGCCGTTCACGGTGAGGCCCACCGGGTTGGCTGAGTAAGTGGCAACCGGTACCTGGAGGTTTACCTGCGTGATGCCGGCAACCAATCCGGCCGCGGCGGCTGCGAACTGCGGCTGCACCTGATTGTTGTTGAAATAGGCCGTTACGCCGGCCGCAGGCACGGCGAGCGGCGGCGCGCTCACGCTGCCGTCCTGGCTCAGTGGGGAAGTGAGCCCCAGGCCCGTTAGGTACAACGTGAGCACCGAACCTTGCGGCGCGGGATGATCCGCCGAGTTCATGCTGCCATCCTGATTGATGACGCTCAGAAAGTACGGCGCGCTGGGCGCGACACCTACCAGCACCGAGTTGGAACTCTGTCCATCCACGTTGACCGAAATCTTGGTTGTACCCGTGATCTCAAACGGCGCGAAGCAGACAATCAAGCCGTCTTGCACCGAGATGAGCGGCGCGGAGTATTCCCCAAACGATACGCTAGTGGCACCGACCACGAAGGGAAGATGCCCGGTTGAGTCCAGTTTCGCCATTACAGTAGTGCCAGGTCCCAGATGCTGCCCGGTTATGTTGAGCAGCTCACCGGGTGCGACTTCAAAAGGGAGGAAAAACGACGGCGCCTGCATGGTTGAGGTGATTCCGATGGAATCGATAATCACCGGAGGCGTGGCAGCGGGATCGATTTTCACCAAAGACGCCTTGCTCGCGCTACTACCCGACACATAGATGGCGCCGCTAGGGTCCTGGGCCAAGTTGGGCCCGTCGGTAAAGCTGGAGAAAAGCAACTGGGACAAGTCGGCGCTGAGCTGGCTGACAAATGTTCCACTTAATTCAAATGGCATCACCAGCGGGAAACCCTGCGAAGGGTAACCACCGACCCAAACATCGCCATTGGGTTGCAGCACGATGCTGGTTGCAGAATCGTCGCATGGGCCCCCCAGATACGTTAGGAGCAGCGCGCTAGAAAGGGCCGGGTTGAGCTTCAGGACAAAGACATCGGAGCCACCGCTGGGGTAGTCGAAGCCGGGACCGATGTTGATTACCGGCGGGCAGCCGCTATTCACTTTGGTCTGGAACGCTCCGGGCGTTGCGCCAGAAGCAATGCCCCAGGTGGATCCAGTAATGTAGACGTCACCCGAAACATCCAGCGCCAGCGCATTCGCCGTAGTAAAGAAACCGCCGCCGATGAAGGAACTGGCGACGAGTTTGTCGCCAGCGGCGCTCAGCTTGCTAACGAATCCGAAGTTAATCGGACTTGGGTAGGAAGTGCTGGCCGCGTCGCCGCCGGGAAAGGTGGTTTGATACGCATTGGTTGAAACCGGAAAATCCGGGGATGAAGTGGTGCCGGTGACCACAGCCTCGCCGGCCGCGTCGACGGCAATCCCCTGCCCCACGCTCCCGCAGGCGCCTGTAAGAAAAGTGGAATAAACCAAACTGCTGCCATCCGGGCTCAGCTTGCTCACGAATCCATAGGTCCCCATGTTTCCATTCGGCTCGAAAGGATTTGCGCTGCCGCGCTGGCACATCGCAGTGGGCAGTTTGGTCTGGGGAACATTGGCGGTGGTGGGAAAATCGGGAGACTGCGTGGTGCCGGTGATGTACGGTGCGCCCGAGGCATCGATTGCGACGCCATCGATGTTCACTCCCAGTGATGCACCAATGATGCTGGAATAAATGGCCTGCGATCCGTCCGCACTCAACTTCGCCACGAAGCCGCTGCTCGTGCCCGGCGCCGGAACCTTGGAGATAGTCTGGGTGACGGGAAAATCCGAAGAAGTAGCGCTTCCAGCGATGATTGCCTGGCCCTGGGAGTCAACCACAATGCCATGGATTCCGTCCTGGAAACTGCCGCCGAAGAGAGTGGAATACAGCATCTGGGAACCGTCCGGGCTCCACTTCACGACGAAGGGAACAGTGGGGGAAGTGACCCCCGCAAATACCTGATTGCCCAAACCGATTAGAACCACAGGATCCTGTCGTGGCGGCAGAGTCTTCCAGGTTGCGCCGTGATCCACGCTGACTTCGATCTGATTGTAAGTGGAAAAATAAAGATCGCCGGTGGACGAATCGAGGGCGAAAGCCTGCACGAATACGCCGGGCGGCTGTGACGGCGTGATGGTAGTGAAGGTGGCGCCGCCGTCGGTGCTGGCCTGCACGCCGGCGCTATCGAGAACATAAATGCTGGACGGATTATGGGGATCAATGGTGATGGATTTCGCTCCCTCAAGGTACTGCGCGGACAGTTTCTGCCAGGTCTTGCCGCCGTCAGTGGTCTTGAAGAAGATGCCATTACCGTCGATCACGTAGAGATCGCTGCTGCCCGGCGCCAGACTGAACACGATGGTGTTCCGGTATTGCCCGGCCGGCGGTTCACCGGGATACGCGGGATTCAGTTGCTGCCAGGATGCGCCGGCATCCGTGCTGGTGTAGAGGAAATTACTCGGAAACGCGGTGGTTGCATACATGACTGTGTGATCCACGGTGCTAATCTGCACGGCAAGGGCATTGACAGTGCCGTTGCCTCCAACCGCCATGCCCGGATCGTCCTGGCCGGCGCCCTGGCCGGCGGCCGACAGGGAAAACAGGCCGGCCGTGGTGGCGACAAACGCGCGCGAGGGATCGATGGCGTCCACCGAAATTGCTTGCACCACCGGGGTGCCGTAGGGACTAAGCAAGGGCACTGCCTGAGTGAAGCTAGCGCCATGATTGTTGCTGACGAAAATGCCATTAGGCGTACCCACATAGAGCACCTTATCATCGGGTGTACCGGCAATCGCGGTGACCGACACCGCAGTACCAACCGGCAGCGGAGTCACGGTCTGGCCGGCGTTCGAGAAGGCCAGCAGTGGCGGCAGAAGCCTGGCCTTGGTTCCATTGGTGGACGGGAAATCGATGGAGTTGGTGCTGCCGGTGACATAGACGTTGCCTTGCGCATCGGTGGCCACCGGGCCGCCGCTGTTGGCGGCGCTTCCGCCGAAATATTTCGTGTAGACGATTACCGGATCGATGGTGAGCGGCAGGCTGGGGTCATGCCTGCCAAGCTCAAAGCCGATCTCGTTCGAGGACAGCAGCAGATAGTGCGCGGCGACTTCGCGACCGTTTTGAAAGACCTGCGGCGCAAGCTGCCTCAGTTTGCCGGAGGGTGTATCGATAACGAGGCTGCCCTGTTCATCCAAGCGCATGCTGCGAGCGCCATTTACCTGGATTCGGATGCGAGCGGGCTGGGCTCCGCGGTGCAGGTTCAGATCGTACTCCAGCTGTTCCGGATGACCATAGAAGGCGACGTCAATTCCGGGATAGAGATGCCGGATGCCGGCTTTGGGAAAGGCCGGCAAGGTGACCGTCCGGCCGCGCGTGATATAGGTGCTGGGTGCGGGACGGCCCGTGCCTTCCAGGCGCGCGGTTTTGGAAGGATGAACGAAGCGCAGCGTCACATCGTCGAACGTAATGCGATCGGCGCGAATGATTACGGATTGCCCGGCGGCGCGGGTCTCAAACACACCGCCGGCCCGCTGTTCGAAATACAGCGGATGCGCGGGCGCGGTTGCGGCCGGAAGGCGGCTCAGCGAGATCACAAACAGTATCGATAGTTGAAGTTTAGACACGGAGACTCCTGGCGGGACGCGGGCGGTGTATTCATTCTGCCATGATTTGCATATGCAGCGCTCCGGCAACCACGGCATCGACCTGCGGCAGCTCCGCTACTTTATCGCGGTGGCGGAGGAGCTGCATTTCGGCCGCGCGGCCCAGCGACTGGGTATGGCGCAGCCGCCGCTGACGCAGCAGATCCAGAAACTGGAGCGAGCGTTCGGGTATCGGGTTTTTGTGAGACAGGGGCGAAAAACCACGCTCACCGACGCAGGACTGGTGCTGCTGGAAGAAGCGCGCCGCATCTT
>DATHNM010000015.1:0-17840 GCA_035486095.1 Bryobacteraceae bacterium | reverse complement strand
GCTTTGCTGGGCCAGCGCGGTGCTCTTGGCGTCTATCGTTCGGGTAAGGTCAGCCAGCCGCCGTTGCAGCAGTTCGGTTCGGGTGCTGGACACGCCTCCGCGGCCTGCAAGATCGGACTGCTCATCCAGAAGCTGCTCTTCGATGTGCGACTTCAGATAGCCATCGTCGGTAACTTCCGAACGCAGAGCGTCGGCCGAATGCGCACCGGCGGCCTTTTGCCAGGCAGCTTCGGCTTCGTTGAGGCGGGCCTTCATGGTCCCAGCCGACTTGGCGGCATCCTGGATCATCGCCTCGTCCGCTTCACTTCCACCGGAACGGCTGAGTTCCACCGCGCCCTGGGCAATAAACTGCACGACGGATTGGGCGGTGTTTGCATCAGGGAGCGTAACGCTGATCTGCAGCGCTCGCGTGTCGTGCAGCTTATCCACCTTCAGCACGCGCTTTTTCAGAGCTTCGATGGGAGAGTCATCATGCTCGCGAAGATGGAACTGTCCAGCCGCGCGCACGAAGAGCTGGTCGTTGGTGGCCAGCAGTTCATAAGTCTTCAGGGATTCCAGGTACACCGTGCTGACGGCAGTTGCGATACGCGGGTCGCCCGCAGCGGGAGGATCAATCAGAATGGTCGCTGTCGACGTGTACCGCTTGGGAAGCAGAAGGCCGGTTCCGAGCGCGGCCACGATTGCCACTCCACAGGCGACGCCCAGGAATTTCCAGCGCGCGCGTAGGAAATCGAAATATTCGAAAACGTCAAAGGAGTCGTGCATTCAATCTGCTCCGTCCTCCCGCGGCGCCGCTATTCTATTGCAACCACTACTTGGGTGGTGGTGGTAAAGCCGTTTACCTTGATGGTGAGCGGCACGGCACTGCCTGGCGTTACGCCGTTCGGCACCTGCACGTTCAATTGATTCACGCCCACAAACTGCGGTGCGAGGCCGGAGAACTGGACGTCGCCTTCGACGTTGCCAAATGAGACCACCGGTGTCGCAAGGGTGTTCGTAACCACTGTCGGCACGCTGCCATCCTTGGGCGTATGATCCACCGCGCCAAGCCCCGTGGCATAGATGATCAGAACATCGCCTGCTTTCGCCGGATGTGAGCCGCTCGCCGCCAGACCCTGAGGCCAGGCCAGAGAAGAATCGGAATTGTTTACGGCAATGGCATACAATTGCCCGCCCGCCGCGGATGAGAAAATACCGGGCATCGATGGCGCGAAACTGACAGTTACCGGGGCGGATCTGCCGTTGGGAGTGTTTACGGTGACGTTCACCACGCCGCTTCCGGTTCCAATCTCCCAGGGCATTTGGACATTGAGCTGATCGTCGGATTGGCCGGGGACGCCCGGTACCAGAGCCAACAACGGCGCAGCCGGCAAGTCGCTAAAAGTCACGGTGACGCCGCTCAAATTGGTGGACAACGGGATGGTGTCGGACGCCGCAAGTTTGCTCACCAGGCCGGTGCCGAAGATGGAAACCAGCCCACCCGGCGAGACCGCCTGCCCTTTCGCAAAACTGGCGCCGTTCAGGACGCCGCCGTCAACCACGGTAGGAGTCTGAGCGGAGCAAAGCCCCGCGCCAACACTCGAAGCTACAAGAAGCAAAAAGGAAAATTTCATAAGCCGACTGCCACCCTTACGCCTCTATTCTGTGTCTGGCGAGGCTTGAGGATGGTGAAGGGTTTGTAAAAACTTTGCAATTTCAGGATCTTTCGCATCCAGATCCGCGGCCTGCGCCGCCTCCGCCAGGGCCTCCGTTCGCCGTCCGGAAAGCTGCAGCACTTGCGCTAAAGCCCAGTGTGATTTAAACCAGTTAGGCGAGGCCGCCACCGAACGGCGCAGGCACGCTTCCACGTCTGGCGCATCGTTTTGGGTGGCGTAAAACGCAGCCAGGTTGTACCACGCGTTTGGACGTTCCTCGGAGGTTCTGGCGGCACGCCACGCGACGCCGAACGCGTGTTGCGAAGCCTGCGCGGCCAGAGTGGGATTCGATGCGGTTTTTGACGCTTGCGCCAAGGCGCGGGAGAAATAGAGATCGTCGCTCGAACCCGCTGGATGCCAGCGTTGGGCGCGCGCATAAGCCAGGAACGACTCTTCTATGCGTCCGGCATCCAGATCGCGCTGTGCCAGCCCGAGTGCTAAGTCACTGGTGGTCAACCGGACGGCGAGATACAGAAAAAGCACGACGGCTGCCGCGCTGAGCGCGAGGGCGGGGATGCGCAGTCGAAAGTCTTGCGTTCGGGTGTTCAAACCGGCCCCGGGCGGAATCGCCAGGGCCGCCAGCATGGCTAGCACTGCATAGAAGTAAAGCGCGCCGGGCAGAGTGAAGCATACGAACAGGCCGGCGGTTAGCCCCGCCACGAGCGCGGATGCCAGGTATGGGCCGGCCTTTTGCTTTTGGAGAGCGGCGCGGCGCGCGGCGAAGCCCGCCAATACGATGAATCCAATGAGTATGCATAAACCCGGAATGCCTTCTGAGACCAGCGCATCCAGAAAAATGTTGTGCGGCGACTCATGATAGAAATCCGGATAGGCCCGCGCGAGTTCGACCGATTGGAAACGAGGAAATTCCAGTCCGAAAGTTTCCGGACCGTAACCCATGAGCAAGCGCCGGCGGGCCATGCTCAGCGAGTCGCGCCAGAGCCAGAGCCTGGCTCCTCCGCGCAGGTCTTCGAGTGCCCATTGGCTGCGCGCGCGAAGCTGCAAGCCGGCTGGAGAGAAGTAGAAAATGAGGCCCGAGGCGCAGAATGCAAGAGCGAGGGTTGCGTGACGCCATCGCAGCCGGGGACGGTTCCAGATACAGAGCGACAACGCGCCGGCGGCCAGCCCGAGCAGGGCGCCACGAGTCCCGCTAAGCAGGATGGCGAAGGTCCCCAGCACTGCGGCGCACATTCCCAGAATTTTCCAGAATGGTCTTAGCTCCGTCACCAGCAGAGCGGCGCCAAGAAAAACCACGAAGAGCAAATATCCAGCGAAGTAATCGGCGTGTCCCAGGGTGGAGGGAGGCCGCACGATGGCTGCAACGCCCTCGCCCACGTGATAGAGGCCCGCAGGTAAGAACGGATCGGCGCCGAAGTACTGCAGGATTCCGTAGAGTGCGCTGGCAACGCCGGCTGCGGAGGTGGCACGGAGAAGAATCCGCAATCCCGCCGCCGAGAAGGATGTGGCTATTAGAAATCCCACAGCCAGAACCGCCGCTTGCGAAACCAGGCCAAACCGGCGCCAGGTACTTCCATTCCACGAGAGGGCGGGGTAACTGGAGAAGGAAGTGGAGAGCAGCAGCCAAACGAGTTGCGCGGCGATGAGAATGCAAAGCCAACGGCCAACCGGATGCGCCCACAAGCGGAATACGGCCTGGAGAGCGGGGTCGCGAAAGAACAGGACAAGCCCTATGGCGGCCCCGATCAGCACGACGGCCAGTTTCGGTGTTACGTCGTAATAAAAAAAGTAGGCCGGCAGGATCAGCAGCGGCGTGAGCACCAACGTTGCCGCGATTGTAAGATGCACCCTCAAAAACATACCTGCATCGGCGCTACGGGAATTTCGCGCGCTGGGGAATTTGGGCGCTGAAAGGGAGGCAATGCCCCCCGTTCGGCGAATAAAGCCCGATTTCTCAGGCTGCCATGACGGGGGGCTCAGCAACTCGAATTCGAGCGTGACTGCTTTCTATTGTTGGCCAAAACCGCTTGCGCAAAGGTTGGTTAGATGTAAAAGAATAGTAAAAGGCGGCGCGGTTCCAGCATCGCGTCCAGCCGTTGCGTATACTGCGAATCAGGGCAAAACGTGGTTACGATTCTGGTTATCGATGATGATGAGAGCCTGGGCGACACTATTAGCGTCCTGTTGGAGCAGGAAGGCTTCCACGCGGTTTACGCGGCGGACGGGCGCACCGGCTTCGAAAAGGTGCTTTCGCTGAAGCCGCAGTTGATCCTGGCGGATCTGCGATTGCCCGAAATGAGCGGCATCGAACTTTGCAAGCAATTGCGCGCGTCGCATGTCAAGACGCCCATCATCGTTCTGAGCGCGATCGGCGAGGAGATGGACAAGGTACTTTTGCTCGAGATCGGCGCGGACGACTACATCGTGAAGCCGTTCGGCACGCGCGAGCTGCTGGCCCGGATCCGGGCCGTGCTGCGACGGACTTCGCCGGACTCCCATCAGATAATCTCATTCGCCGATACGCAGGTGGATCTGAATCGACGGGTGGTGACACGGCGCGGTGAAGAGCTGAAATTCACGCCCGCCGAGTATAACCTGCTCACGTTCTTTCTGCAGAACCCGGACCGCGCGCTCACCCGCGATGTGATTCTGAACTCGGTGTGGGGTTATGAATCTTTTCCGAACACGCGGACGGTGGATGCTCATATCGTACGGCTGCGGCAAAAGCTAGAGCCGGATCCCGCGGTCCCGCGGCATTTCCTAACGGTGCATGGGGTGGGATACCGATTTCTGCCGTAGTACCCATGTCACGGATTATTCTGATTGTCGAAGATAACGCCTTAAGCGTGGAGCCGCTGGAGGTAGCGTTGTTGCCGCGGGGGGACCTCGAGGTAAGAGTGGTCTCAACGGCTCAGGAAGCGCTGCGCTTTCTCGCCGTCTCGGAGACCCCGGTCGCGGCCCTGGTCACCGATCTGCATTTGCGTCTTTCGCTCATCGATGGTTTCGAACTGATCGAGCGCGTGCGCGCCCAACCCTTCCTGGCCAAACTTCCGATCATTGTCATCAGTGGCGACAGCGAACCGGAAACACCGCGTCGCGTGCGGGCTCTAGGGGCGGCGTATTTCAGTAAGCCTTATTCGCCTGGCGCCGTGCGGCAGGCCTTGGAGCAACTGCTGGATGTACAATAAACGCCCCTTCGCCCGTGCTGTGAAAACGATTTGCCCGATGCTTGCCGTGCTGCTTGCTCCTTCTGGAATTCGAGCACAGGAAAAAACGGAACTGCAGCAGATCCTGCAACGCCTGGATCGTTTGGAGCAGGAAAATCATGCGCTAGCCGACGAGGTTCACGCGCTGCGGACTGAATTAGCTGCTGCTAAAGTGCAGCCTGAGAAGCCAGTGGAGGGCAAGCAACCCACCCAACTTGAGGCCGCGCAGGCTCAGCCGGGACCAACTCCCACCCCGGCTCCGCCGCTCGAAGAACAGGTGCAGGTAACCGAACAACGCACTGCCGATCTGAGTCAGGAAAAAGTGGAAGCTTCGCAGCGCTTCCCCGTTTCGCTCACCGGCATGGTCTTGTTCAACGCGTTTTTGAACGGCAGGAACGCGGCCGGACAAGAGGATCCGCCGGTGGCCTCGGCTAGCTCCGGTGCCGCGACCAACGGAGCCACCATCGCGCAGACGGTGCTGGGCCTGCGCTATCAGAGCCCTCAGGCCCTGTGGGGTGCACAGGTTAATGGCTCGGTATTCTTCGATTTTTATGGCGGCAGCGGAACGTCGCTGGACCACACGGCGCGCTTGCGCACGGCGGCCATTCAACTGGATTGGGCCAACACCAGCGTAATGGTGGGCCAGGATAAACCTTTGATCGCTCCACGGGACCCGTTCTCACTGGCCCAGGTGGGAATTTCGCCCTTCACGGCTGCCGGAAATCTCTGGCTTTGGAGTCCGCAGGCGAAAGTGGAGGAACGCTTCCAATTCGGCGCCGACAGCGGGCTGCGAGCGCAGGTCGGTGTGTTCGAATTGGGTGGAACAGCGGCCACGGGCAGCACCAACTATCCAGCGCCCAACATGGAGGCGAGCGCGGGTCCCGCCTTGGAGGGCCGGTTTGAGTTCTGGCACAAGTTCGGAGAACACACGCGCATCGAGCTTGCACCGGGCTTTCATTTCGCCCAAACGAGGCAAGATGGAGTTCCGGTGCCATCGCGCCTGTTCAGTTTCGACTGGTTTGTGAATCCCTGGGAGAAGATCGAGTTCACGGGCGCATTTTATCGAGGAGAGAACATCGCCGGGCTGGGAACCATCGGGCCGGGGTATTTTGTGGTGGGACCGAGTTCGGTGACACCGGCGCAAGCGATCGGCGGATGGGCTCAGATCGCCTGGCTGGCGACTCCGCGGTTGACGTTTCATCTGATCGCGGGCCAGCACAACAATCAGGCGTCGGAAGTTGCCGAGGGATTGATTTTCAAGAATCAAGGCTATGCCGCGAATGCTATTTATCGCCTGGCTCCGAATGTGCTGTTGAGTTTGGAAGCTATGCAACTACGTACTTCGTATGTGGGCAGCGGGACAAGGCTAAACAATCATTATGATCTCGGCGTCGCATATCTTTTTTAAGATCGCGCAAAACGGAGTGCGCCGCCGGCGCACCCCTTGCGCTTCCGACGCTCGATTGCTGGACGGAGCACGCCGCTGGGGTCGCGGTTCGGAAGGAGTGGTTGCGTCGATCCTTTTTTTGGCCATGGTCTTCGGGGCGCCTCTTGCCGGCGCTTCTGTTATGGGCCGCGTGGAGTTAAAAGATTCCCACGTTGCTTCCGTTCGAAAGAGTCGCGACTACTCCGGCGTGGTGGTCTGGCTGGTGCCCGCCGATGGGTCACTGTTACCGCGCGTGGAGGGCAAACACGCGCGTCTGATCCAGAAAGACAAGACCTTCACCCCGCATGTGCTGGCCATCCAAACCGGAACCACGGTGGATTTTCCGAACTACGATCCAATCTTCCACAATGCCTTTTCAAACTTCAGCGGACAACTGTTCGACATAGGCCTGTATGCCCCCGGTTCCAGTCGCAGCTTCCGTTTTCAGCGCTCCGGCACGGTGCGGATCTTCTGCAATATTCATCCGGCCATGAGCGCCGTCATCCTGGTGGTGGACACGCCATACTTCACGGTCAGCGGTCGCGATGGAACGTTTGAGATCGCCAAGGTGACGCCCGGAGAGTATCAGCTCAAAGTCTTTCACGAGCGCGCAACCGAAAGCGTATTGCAGGGGCTGGAACGCAAAGTCTCGGTGGCGGCGGAAAACGTAACGCTGCCGCCGGTGCAAATATCCGAGAGCGGCTACTTGCCGGCTTCGCACAAAAACAAATACGGGAAGGAATATTCCAGTACTCCGGAGGACGGCGTGACTTACCCCGGCGTATCCAAGTGATGTTTGGATTTTCAAGATTATCGCTGCTGTGGAAGACGTTGCTTTCAACCTCCGTGGCCATCACTCTGCTGTTCGCCGTAACAGTCTGGATTGTCCAGCACCATGTGGTGCAGAGCACTTCGGAGAGCCTGGAGGATGAAGTTCGCGCCAGCTTCCAGGCCTATGAATCGCTGTGGCGCGCGCACGCCGACAAGCTGGCGTCCATCAGCGTGATCCTCAGCACCATGTCGGACGTGCGGGCGGCGTTCACCACCGGCGACGAAGCCACCATTCGCGACACTGCGGCGGAGTTGTGGAACCGGGTTTCAGAAGACAATGCGCTGTTTCTGGTAACCGATCCAAACGGTGACGTGATTACGTCGCTGGGCGGCAACCTGCGCACTTCCATGCCACGCACAATGCCGCTGGTGCAGCAGGCGTCTGCCAGCTTTCCCCGGCCTTCCCAGGGCTTTCTGATTCTGGAAGGGCGTCTTTATCAGGTGATTGTGACGCCGGTGTATGTGCAATCGGTGGGCGCGCCCGGCCTGATTGATGTGCTGGTGGCCGGCTACGAAGTGAACAACCTCACCGCGGGGCAACTGAAGGAAGCCACGGGAGGCAGCGACTTCACATTCGTCGCCGGCTCGCAGGTGGTGGCTTCCACACTGGCCGGCGGCGTATCGGGCACCGCTCTGGCGGAGGCGAAGCGTTTTTCGCAGCGTCCTGGAAGAATCACCGACGGACGGACCGAATACATGGCCTTGACCACGCCTCTGATGGACGTACGCGGCCATCCCATCGGAGAGTTGGCTATTTTTCGTTCCTTCGCGACCGCCGATCAACGGCTCAAATCCCTGCGTTGGAATATCCTGTTCACATGGATGGCGGCGGTACTCGCCGGACTGGCGCTCACTTACTTGCTGGCGCGACGCATATTGGCGCCCGTGAAACAGCTGGATCGCGCGGCCGAAGCGATTGCGCAGGGAGACTATGACATCCGGCTGCCCGTGGAGAGCCGCGACGAACTGGGGCGGCTGACGGAAACTTTCAACAACATGTGCGGCTCCATCCAAAGCGCGCGGCGGGAGCTGATTCACCGGGAACAGATCGCGACCATCGGGAGGTTATCAACCTCGATCGTGCACGATTTGCGAAATCCCCTGGCGGCCATCTATGGCGGCGCCGAGATGCTGGTGGATTCCGATCTACCCCCTTCGCAGGTGAAACGGCTGGCGCAGAACATTTATCGCTCTTCGCGGCGCATCCAGGAACTGTTGCAGGACCTGGTGAACGTTTCGCGGGGCAAGCCGAAAGCGGTGGAAGTGTGCCGGCTCCGGGATGTGATTGGTGCGGCTTGGGACGTGCTGGCCGGCCTGGCTGAGACGCAATCGGTGACAGTATCTTTGGATGTGCCGGAGGACATCGAGCTCCCCTTCGAGCGCTCGCGCATGGAGCGAGTGTTCGTTAACCTCTTCAACAACTCGCTGGATGCCATGCCGGACGGCGGCCGCATCGAGGTTGCCGCCTGGCACGACGAGTCCGGCGTGCTGGTGGAAGTAGTCGACACTGGACCGGGAATCTCGACTGAAATTCGCGCGTCACTTTTCCAGCCATTTCACTCCAGCAAACGCAATGGCCTGGGTTTGGGATTGGCATTGTCGCGCCAGACGGTGCTAGACCACGGCGGAGATATGTGGGCGGACGGAGACGGCTCAGGTGGGGCGCGCTTCTGTCTGCGGCTCTAGCAGCGCAGTCGCGGGAGCAGTATTCCAGTTCAACGAACACACACAGCGCCGGCAAGTGGCGTTCGTCGAAACATCCAGGGCGCGGCGAAAGGCGATGGCCTGCGGGCCGTTCAAAACCTCCAGCAGCGATGCGCCCTGGCCCAGCGTGCCTATAGAACGATGGAAAAAACAAGGACGCACAACACCATCGCTCTCAACAACCGCGGAGACCCAGGGCGCATTGCAGCGCGGAGCAACGGGCAAGCGGCGATCCAGGTGAGCCTGAAAGTGATCGACGATGCGGCGCAGCTTTTCAGGCGTCTCGGCGACGAATCCGCCGCATTCCCCAGCGCCGATGAGTGCCTCAACTTCCGTTTCGAGAGCGGAGATCTGATCGGGTATCAGTGCCACCTGATTCTGACGTTCGGAGCTCCAGATGTTGGGACGGTTAAAGGCCTCCGACGATACGTCGGCCGCGAGAAATGAAACCGATTTGAGCTCCAGGCTGCGAGCGGCCTCCACGGTGGCGCGCAAATGGGCGCAGTTGAGATTTTGGACAGTGGAGCGTGCCGACACCGGCAGGTCCGGATTCCTCTGGTGCAGCGCCGTTACGCCCGCTGCCAGCAGATCAAAGGCTCGCGGAACGCGCCGGATGGCATCGTGAATTTCGCGCGGCCCATCCAATGAAACAATCACGTCGTCGAGATGCTCGGCGATCTGGCTGGCATACCGTTCAATCAGCAGGCCGGTGCTCAGCAGCGTGGTGCGGATCTTTCGTTCGCGCAAGAAACGGCATAAGCGAAACAGATCGGAATGCATAAGCGGTTCGCCGCCCGAAAACACCACCCATTGCACGCGCAGCCGGGCTATGTCTTCACCGTGCCGTTCCAATTCACTGGCGCTGATTTCCTGCGTTGAGTCCGTTTTCCAGATGTCGCACATCACGCAGCGGCAGTTGCAGCGGCTATGTGGGTACAGAATCAGCACAGGCAATGATTCGAGAACCGGATTCATGCTCGCACGGGCCTTCCCGCCAGCTGGAAATCCGGCCCTAGGACGGCTTCCGTTGCAGCGCGGAGCATAGAAACGTTCGCGTTCACAAGCCAGGCGCCGCGGCCTTCCAGTTCAATCCTTTGCAAATGGCGCGTGAGCAGGGGATCCAGCCGCGCGGCCAGATCTTCGGAGACCAGTTGGATTCGCCCCGCCAGGATGACCAATGCCGGCATAAAATCCAGCAGCGCTTCCGCGGGATTCTGCCCGGCATCGGAAACCACCAGCAAATCGGCCACGCCACCCGGCCGAATTTCACCTTCGCCTCGATTCAGATGAAGGATGCGCGCGGCCTGAGCGGTCACCAACGGGTAGAGTTGCGCCGCTGTCAACCCACCTGCGGTGCGCGCCACCTTCAGTTCGCACGCCAGATCGCCCTGACCGGTGAGCGCCGAATCCGTTCCCAAACAGATGGGCAGCGTGGAGCGCAATATTTCCGGCCGCAGAGTTTGAGACAGCATAAAGAGATTCGAACTGGGGCACCAGACCAGAGAGACGCGACGCCGCAGAAGAATTTCGAGCGATTGACGATCAATGGCTACGCCGTGAATGAGAATGGTACGGGAACTCAGAACTCCGGCCCTATCTAACCCCTGGATTTCCGCGGCTGCATTGGTATCGATCCCTTCGGCGGCGTGTATCAGGAAAGGCCAGCGTTTGGAGACAGCTTGATAGAGCGTCGCCAAGTCGGGGGAGAAGTGCAGCGAATGGGCCCATCCAAACCGTTTGACCACTCGGACCGGGAATTCATTCTCGAAGACCGCGGCGTCGTAAGGATTGTGGTGCGCCACGGTGGTGACCCCACTCAGCAGATTCTTCAATCCGCCCCACGCCAGGCGAACCGGCTTAGGAACCGCCAGGTGTTCTTTCACCGGCGAACGATCCGGATGGTAAATGTCCCGGGCCCAGGCTTTCGCATTTGGATAGGGGCCGCGGCCGAGGCGCGGAAACAGATTAAATTCCAGATGGTCGTGGCAGTTGATCAGTCCGGGGAGGATCAGGTAGCCTGCGAGATCCAACTCCGGCCCATCTATGGTGGAGCTCTTCCACGGCCGGATGCGGCCGCGTTCTATATCGAGATCGATGTGCTCGGCGGCCGTAGCGCCGAGAGCCACTCGTGCGCCCATGAGCTTCATGATTTTGTCCAAGACATGGCCAGCAGCGCGGGAATGCTGCTCAACTCCGCGAACAACGAATCCTTGCCTGCCTGTTGGAAGATGGACCGTTCCGGTTGGCCAAAACTGGCTTCAAGGCGCCAGTTGAGCGCCAAGCCGGCGGACGCGGCCGCAGCTTCCCAAGCTGCGATGGAATGGTCATGATGGTCCATCTCATAAACCTGTCCATCCGATCGGAAGGACCTTGTCCAACCGGCGGCTAGGGCACTGGGATGCAGATCGGCCACCACTACACGGCCGCCTTTTCGTGAAACTCTGGCCATTTCAGCGATGGCTTCATGAGGAGACGGAAGATAGCCTAGCGCGAACGAACATAGTGTGAGATCCACTGTTCCGCCGGCCATGGGAACGCGGCAGGCATCGGCGAGAGTAAGACATCCGGCGAGGCCCGGCTTGCGCGACGCTTGGAAAAGCATCTCGGGACAGAAATCCACGCCAAAGACCAGCGATCCGGATTGTTGGGCCAACTGCATCCAACGGCCGGTTCCACAAGCAACGTCCAGAAAACGCGCGGCGCGCAACGGGATCAAACGTTGCCGAAGCAGCCGGGTCTCAAGGGCGAGCAGCGGGTTTGGGCCGGAATCGTAACTGGCTGCCCAGTTTCGATGGCCTTCGATAGCGGTCACGCGCACAGGGATTCAAAGACTTTCCAGCCGCGGTTTTCGCAAGGATACCAGGCGTTGCGCCCACTGCAACTCAAAGGGGAATTTGTAGACACCCAGCGCATAGCGCCACAAGCTGAGAGAGCGGAGCATGTTGCGGCCCCAACGCGGCAGATGAATATCCTGGATGGTTGGCCAGCGCGAATTGACCACGAGTTCGAAATTGTCGATCTGCTCTTTGACGGCCTGGGGCAGCCAGGGGAGGTGCGGATCGTGCCGCACCGTGAAGTTGTACCAGCGCTCGCTGGCCCATTCCTCGGGCGTCCTGGGAAATTCGATTTTTCCTTCCACGTCGCCGTACATGCCGTCGGGATGGGGAGTGGGAATGTAGTGCTGAACGATAATCTCGGCTTCCGGATTCAGTTTCTTGATGCGGCGGATGAAATAAATTGTGTCCTGTGTATCGCCCGCCGGATCCGCCGGATTGCCAAATACGAAAGAGAATTCCGGGACGATTCCGAACTGTCGTATGCGCGCGGCCAGCTCCAGGGTTTGTGAACTGGTGATGCGCTTATTCATCTCTTTGAGCACTTTGTCGGAGCCCGATTCGGCACCGAAGAAGATCATGGTGGCGCCCGAACGGCGCAGCGCGCGCAGGGTCTGGTCCGAATAGCGCAGCACTGCGTCCACGCGGCCCTCCGCCCACCAGCGCAAACCTAACGGTGTGAGGCGCTCGGCTTGTTCGAGAGCATGTCCTTCATTCAGGAAGAAGTTATTGTCGTAGAACTGGACGGAGTCGATATTATATTCGCGCTGCAAGTGTGTGAGGATGGCGGCGGTGCGCTCGGCGCCCTCCATGCGCTGCCGGCCTTCATGAACGGGAACCACGCCGCAAAACTTGCAGCGGAAAGGGCACCCGATGCTGGCATGATGGACTGCGGTGCGGCGGCCCAGAAAAGTGGGAAGGATATATTTTTCGGGGTTGGCCAGGCGATGAAACGGCGGCCAGGGAAACTCGTCCGGCGATCGCATCGGCCGCTCGATGTTATGCACACGGAGACCAAAATCGTCTTTATACGACAGCCCGCGAATGGCGCCAAATTTCCGCGGACCGCGCAATGCGGCCAGAAGTTCCAGGAAGGTGTCTTCTCCCTGTCCCCGAACGGCGAAGTCGACATAGGGCGCGTTGAGCGTGGCATCCGCATAGAGGGACGGAAAATATCCGCCCCAGACCACCGGTACCTGCGGATATTTTTGGCGGAAATCGCGGCATAAAGGGACAGCGGCGGCCATTTGGGGACCGGGCATTACGGAAACGGCGAGCATCTCTGCGCCGGTTTCGCGCATGATGCGGTCCAGCGTGCGATCCGGCTGCGGATCTACATTGCCGTCCACGATGACGTAGTCTTCTTTACCCTCCAGAACCGCGGCAATGGCCAACGCCGCCAGCGGAAAGCGGCGATTCTTGGGCTTGGTGGCGCGGGGATGCAGGATGATAATCATGACTTAGGCAAACACTCCGTCCAATATCCAAAAGCGCGACGGGGGACGGCGGTTCAACAAGCGCGCCTTCCAGGGGCGCGACCACCATTTCCAGCCGTACCAGGGGCGATGCACGCTCCATTGAATTTTCAATTCATCCGCTAGCTTGGCGATCATCGGTTCATCGAAATATTCCAGGCTGGACAGCGCATCCGAGCGGAAGCCATAGCGTTTTTCAAACTCATTGTGGCGTTCGGCGCACATTCTTTCGCCATGCTCAGGCAGCCGATAGACGGGCGAATCGATGATCACGAAATGACCAGCGGGGCGCAGGCAGCGCCGCAGTTCGTTCAGTGTGCGCCGGTAATCGGTGGAGTAGTGAATGGACGCGTTAAAGATTGCCAGATCGAAGCTGGATGAGCGAAACGGTAGCGCATCAAACTCCGCTTCCACGCGTGCAAAGCGGCGGCCGTAGTGACGCGCAGCCGCCAGACCATCCAGGGCATCGGTGAAGATATCCAGCGCCACCGGCCGATGGTTTCGCAAAGCAAGCCGATGCGACATCCAGCAATTTCCTGCGCCCAGATCCAGCACATCGAGCGCGCGGCCTGTTTCACGCTCCCTCTGCGCCAGTATCTTGCGTTCAAAATAACGATAGCTCTTGCCGCGAATGGTCCATTGCGCCGAATTTTTCCCGCTCAAATCCCGATAAGGGAGCGCGCGATAGTATTCCGCATCGGTTGAGCCGCGGCCCTCGGCGCACCGGATGGTGCGGTAGTCTTCCAGAAACTGGTGTCTCGCGTTGCTTGCCATCATGGATTCCGCATGAAAACGAAGAGACGATGATCGGCGAAAGCGCGCAGCCAGGGCCAGTGTGCCACGCGGCGATCGAACGAATCGAGTTTTTGGAGGACATCGCCGGATAGTCCGGTGACGTAGGAAGGTGGAACGCACAAGCCGATACCACTCCAGTTCAGAAGCGTGAATTGAGGGCGAAACGCGGCTTCCAGATGTTTCCCGGAATGATAAAACACGCGAATGCCCAGCGAAGACCACGCACTCTTGCGCCAGCGCCGGAAAGCTTTGGCGGGCTGGCGGCGCAGCAAAGCCCAGGCCGTTTCCCAGGCACAAAAACGCCCGATGACGCAGATCGCCAGATAGCCGCCGGGACGAACCAGGCGGGCCAGAGGTTCGCAAAGAGCATTCAGATCCGCCACGCAATTGAGAGCGCCAAAGTTGGAGAGCACGGCGTCAAAGCTTCCGTCCACAAGGCTGCAATCTTCAATGGAAAGGATCTCTGCATCCACGCCACGATCGCGCGCCATTCTTACCATTGCCGGGGACGCGTCGATCGCGCGTACGTGGAGGCCGGCTTGTATCAAACACAGCGCGTCTTCGCCGGTGCCGCATCCCAGGTCGAGCGCGGCCTGCCCGCGCTGAAAAAGCTTGCCGATGTGACGCCAGACTGCTTCGCGCTGCAACTGGCCCACCGCCGAGTGAGTCCAGAGCCGATCGTATTGCGATGCCAGTTGATCGAACGCGGCCGTCAAGCTTCCACCTCATAAAACGTCCTGCGCAGCGCCTGACGTGCGGCCAGAATTCTGCCGGGGTCCGGTTGGGGCGCCATTTCGGTCTTCAAAAGTTCATCGGCGTGGCGATAAAACTTCTCGGAATGCCGGCCGCGGACGCGAACCTCACGGTCCGTACTTGCATCCCAGGGGCGTATGCTCACCAGGCGGGAGGCAACCTTATCGAAGTATGGCGTCCCTTTGATGGGGTAAGAAACGGTGGTGAAGAAAACATCGGGGCGGCATTGCTTTACGTGATCCACTGTCGCTTCGATGTCGGCCATCTCTTCGCCTTCGTAGCCCCACATCAGGAACATGCCGGTCTGAATGCCATTCTGTTTGCACAGCGAAACAGCATCGCGCACCTGCTCCACTTTCACGCCGCGCTGCATGGCGTCGAGAATGCGCTGCGACCCGCTTTCCGATCCGATCCAGACACGAAAGCATCCCAGGGCGGCCAGAGTTTCGGCGATGCGCGGGTTGAGACGGTCCGCGCGCGTGATGCATTCGAAAGGTATCTTCAAGCCGCGGCGGTTCATTTCAGAGGCGTATTCGAGAATCCATGCGTGATGAATGGTGAAAACGTCGTCCGCCAGCCAAAGCATGTCCGGCTGGTAGCGCTGTTCGATCCAAGCCACTTCGTCCACCACCGATGCGGGCGAGCGGCGGCGGTGCGTCTTGCCGTAGACGGAATGGCTGCACCAGTTGCAATGGTAAGGACAGCCGCGCGCGGTGATCACAGAAACGGAGCCGCTGCCATGGTGTTCCCGCCACACCTTGAGATAGCGCGGAATGTCCACTCGTTCGCGATCTGGCCAAGGCTGGGCATCGATATTGGGGATGAGCTGCGTGGGGGCCGTGCGGAACGCCGAGCCATCGGGTGCGCGGAAAATGATACCGGGTATGGACGGCCATTCAGCCTGGTCCATGTGCGCCGCCAACAAGCGTTCGAGCGCGTATTCCCCTTCGCCCGTCACGATAAGATCCGCTCCGGCTTTCAGATATTCATCGGCATAATTCGCCGGCTCAGGACCGCCCAGGATCACTTTCCAGCCTGCCGCCTTTGCGCGCGCCGCGATATCCAGCACATTACGGCGCGTCATGAGGTTGCCGTAGATTCCGATGGCCGCCGCCGGACCGGCATCCAAAATACCGAACAGCTCTTCACGCGAGCCAAAGGTGGAGTCATAAATATCGACCTCGAATCCCTTGCCGCGCAGGTGAGACGACAGGTACAGAATGCCCAGCGGCGCGTAGGGCTTCATGATCTGGCGTTCCTTGGGATCTTCGCTCAGGAAATAGGCGTGAGTGAGCAGCAGCCTCATGATACGGATTCCGGGGATTCACGAAGGATTTGGAAATAAGTCCGGTTGGGCGGAGAATGGCGGCCGGAGTTGCGCTCCAGTTCCAGAACGCGGTCCCATGTGGTGGTATCGGCGCGGAAGCCGCCACGCACTTCAGCGTGCAGCGCGTCCGCCAGGGCGCGGTAGAATTCGCTTGAATACTCGCCGCGAAACATCATCGCGAGATCCGCGCTGTCGGACCAATTCGATTTTTGGCCGAGCTGGGCGCTGACCCGTTCATAGAAACGCGTACCCGGCAGCGGATAGGAGACGGAAACTCCGATGTCGTCCGGTTGGGTCTCGCGAACCATGCGGATGGTCTCTTCAATTTCTTCCCACGTTTCGCCCGGATAGCCGAACTGAAGAAAGAAACAGGCACGGATGCCGTGTTTGCGCAGATTCTCGCGGGCGCGGTAGATGTCTTTCACGCGCGCGCCCTTTTCCATGGCGTCCAGAATCCGCTGCGAGCCCGATTCGGCGCCCATCCAGACTTCCGCGCATCCGGCACGGCGCAGCGCCTCAACCGTATCGCGCGTCATCAGATCGCAGCGTGACTGCATTTTGAAGGGCAGTTGGGCGTGCTGGCGTTCCACGGCGTTGGCGAAGGCCAGCGTCCACTTGGGCGAGAGAGCGAAAATGTCGTCCGCGAACCAGATATGGTCAGCCCGAAATCTAGCCTTGAGCAAAAGCATCTCCGCCGCCACGGACCACGGCGGACGCGCGTGGTAGTTGTTGCCGTAGATCGGCTTGGCGCACCAGTTGCATCGATACGGGCAGCCACGGCTGGAGACCATGTTCAGCGAGAAATAGCCGTGCGCTTGCTGCCAGGCCTGGCGGTATCGATCCATATCTATCAGGTCCCACGCGGGCAAGGGAAGCATTTCCAAATCTGTGCGAAGCTCGCGCGGCGGATTGCGCTGAACCGACCAACTATCGCGATAGGCGAGCCCGCGGATGGAAGCGCGCGGCCGGCCGAGCGCGAGTTCCACCAGCGTGGTTTCCACTTCTCCGATCAGGACGGAATCGAAACCCGCATCCAGATATTCCGTCACATGATCGGAGGCGTCCGAACCGTGCGCGGCGATGGAGACGCCCCGCATTCCCGCCGCGGCAGCCATGTTGAAGGCGAGTTCGCGATTGCGTCCCAGACACATCTTGGACAGGAAATTAAAATCGTCTTCGCAAACCACGGCCAGAAGGGGCCGATGAGCCTCCAGCGCCGCTAGGAAGCCCTTCTCGGGATTATCGAAGGTGGCATCGAACAGCGCTACGCTGATGCCGCGTTCCCGTAGTGCGGCAGCCGCCAACAGGGTCTGTAGCGGCGGATAGGGCTGCATCTTCTTCACCTGTTTGCGATCGCTGTAGAGGTGATTGCTGTGAGTGAGGAGAACGTCAGCCATAAAATTTCGATTTATCGCGCTTTGGCGAGCTGGTGACTCAGGGGTTGTCCGGTGAGCAGAGAGCGCCTCACCACCAGCCACTGCTTCGCCATGGAGAGCCAAAGTTCCAGCGGCCAGGCGAAAAAATAATTTCGAATGCGCCAGTGCAACGGTTTTCTGGCGGCTTGCAAAATGGATTGCACGGCTTGAGATCGTGACCCCCGGCGCGTGCTGTTGATCTGATTGTCGAGCAGGAAATACGAGATGCCGCGCTGCAGCCGGGCATAGGATTTGTTCTGCAGCCAGGGCAGGTTATTGGTTCCCAAATCGATGGCCGCCCATTCGGCGAGCGACTGGGGTTCCTTTAATCCCATGGCCCGGAGCTGCGGCCAGATGGGGATGCCGGGATAAGGCGTAAAAACGTTGGGCGAAAAACTCACGTTGTCGAAACGCCCTGCGAT
>DATHNM010000014.1:0-34304 GCA_035486095.1 Bryobacteraceae bacterium | reverse complement strand
CCTTCCTGATGGATCTGGTAATACGTGCCGCTGAATGCCGTGTCGGTTCCCTGCTGGCGGGTCACATAGTATTGCTCAATGCTGAGCTGCTTGTGCCATTCGCCGCTGGAACGCACCACTTTCTTCACTCGCGCCGGACCCAGCTTCTGCCCGCGATCGTCATACTCGATAATGGTAAGCTCCGCATTCGAACCGGCCACCGAAATGTTGTCCGTGGAATCGGTCCTTCGGCGCATTGCCAGGGCGGCGATGCCGGCCAGCGCCAACGGCGCAATCAAAAGGATTCGCCGTCGGGTGAATTCGGCCTTGAATGTTTCCAGCTGGGGCATTTCTATCAGTAACTCTATTGTCCCACCGGCATGCTTGTTAAAGCTGCGTTGTTTTCGGTTCGCTGAGTATCCCCCGCACTTTTTCGAGCAACTGATCGCCGGTAAAAGGCTGGGGGAAAATCTCCACTCGTTCCAATTCCGCCCGGTATTGCAGCCGGTCGTCGTTCAGGAACCCCGCGACCATCAGAATTCGCATGCTGAGGCAGCGTGTCTGTAAGTATTTGGCAGCCTGGTTCCCGGTGATGCTCTCCACGTAGGGCGAGATAATCAACAGGTCGGGGGACGCTTCGCCGATACGGCCCACTGCGGCTCCCAAGTCGCCCGTGCTTAAGACCAGGTATCCGGCGCGTTCCAGCAACTCCTGTATCACTAGCCGTACTAAAGGCTCTGAGATCAACACCAGGATAGTCGTTTGCATGGGCGATTTGTTCATAAATACCCAAGTCCAGTGTACATGGGAAGTTTGCATGCAGGCCGGGCAGCCGAATTCCCACCCCCTTGCATGCAGGTTTCCTTTTTGACATTATGTATACACACCGCCGGGGCAGCGGTTGGAGGGTTGATTTGTTTGGGAAAGACATTGTTTGTCTTGCGACTTTCGCTGTTGTCCTCTCCACATGCATGCAAGCCGCGCCTCCACCTCAAGCGGCATCAAACGCCCCCTCTGTCACCGCGGAACGCGCCCTGGTGGACAAATACTGCGTTACCTGCCACAGCGACAAACTAAAAACGGGCGGCCTTTCGCTGCAATCGGCGGACATGACCAATATTCCGGCGGGCGCCGAGACTTGGGAAAAGGTGATCCACAAGGTTAGTCTCGGGGCGATGCCTCCGCAGGGTATGCCGCGGCCGGATCAGCCCACGCTAAACAACCTGGTGTCGTGGCTGGAAACGTCCATCGATCATGCGGCGGCGACGAATCCCAACCCCGGGCGCGCCACGCTGCATCGGCTGAACCGCACCGAGTACGCGAACGCCATCCACGATCTGCTGGCATTAGATGTGGATCCGGCGCCCCTGCTGCCGGCCGACGACGAAAGCTACGGGTTCGATGACATTGCCGACGTGCTGCGAACATCGCCTTCGCTGCTGGAGCGCTACATGTCAGCGTCCTGGAATCTCAGCCGCCTGGCGGTGGGTGATCCGAACCTGGGCGCCGACACGCAGACCTATCGCGCCAAGCCCGATCTGTCGCAGAACGGCCACATGGAAGGCTTGCCGCTGGGAACACGCGGCGGTATGGCCATCCGGCACTACTTTCCGCTGGATGGCGAGTATGTGATTCGAGTGCGTCTGTGGAGAGCCACCGCCGACGCCATCAAGGGCCTGGAAGAAGTCCACCAGGTGGAAATCAGCGTGGATGGCACTCGCGTGAAGCTGGCCACCATTGGCGGCAAAGACGAAGCCGAGCTGAGCTACACCAATTCTGGAAAATCGGCTCTGGAAATCGATGCCCGTCTCACCGTGCATGTTCCCGTGAAGGCGGGGCCGCGCACCGTTCTGGCCACTTTCATGGCGGAGGGCGAATCGCAGGATGACAACATCCTGCAGCCGTTCGAACGCGCCAATCTCGATCCTTTGGATTTCCGCGGCCTGCCGGCGGTGGACCGCGTGAGTATCACCGGTCCGCTGAACTCAACCGGCCCCGGCGATACGCCCAGCCGCAAGTTGATCTTCGTTTGCCGTCCCAGCGGCCATGCGGACGAACTTCCGTGTGCCCGGAAGATTATCGGAACGCTGGCGCGCCGGGCATATCGCAGGCCGGTGTCGGATAACGATCTCGAAACGTTGCTCAGCTTTTACCAAAAGGGCCGCAACGAAGGCGGCACGTTCGATTCCGGCATTGAAGCCGCCATACAGCTTATCCTGGCGAGTCCCGAATTTCTGTTTCGCTTCGAGCCCGACCCACTGGCCTTGGCCGCCGGTGCTGTGTATCACATCAGCGACCTGGAACTGGCTTCGCGGCTTTCGTTCTTCCTGTGGAGCACGGGGCCGGACGACCAGTTGCTGAATATGGCGACGCTGGGCAAATTGAAGGATCCGGCGGTATTGGATGGCCAAGTGAAACGCATGCTGGCCGATCCGAAATCGAAAGCCCTGGTGGACAATTTCGCAGACCAGTGGCTGTACTTGCGGAACCTGAAGAACATCAATCCCGATTTCGAAACCTTTCCGGACTTCGATGACAACTTGCGCCAGGCGATGCGGCACGAGACGGATCTGTTCTTCGGCAGCATCATCCGCGAAGACCACAGCATTTTGGATCTTATAAACGCGGATTACACGTTCATCGATGAGCGGCTGGCCAGGCATTATGGCATTCCGAACATCTATGGAACGGACTTCCGCCGCGTGCCCATTACCGACCAACGGCGCCGCGGGTTGCTGGGGCAAGCCAGCATTTTGACCATCACGTCGTATGCGACGCGTACTTCGCCGGTGCAGCGCGGCAAGTGGATATTGACCAACCTGATCGGCATGCCTCCCGATCCGCCGCCGCCTAATGTTCCGGCGTTGAAAGAGCACGCCGACGCGGGGCACCCAACTTCGTTGCGCGAGCGCATGGAAGAGCATCGCAAGAATCCGGCCTGTGCGGGCTGCCATAAATTAATGGACCCGATTGGGTTTTCGCTGGAGAACTTCGACGCCGTGGGCCAGTGGCGAACCACCGATGAAGGGTCGAAGATTGACCCGGCGGGCGTGATGTTCAACGGTGCGAAGGTGGACGGGCCGGTGGCGCTGCGCGAAATCCTGATGGCCAAGCCGGAGATATTCGCCAGCGTATTCGCCGAGAAGCTGATGACCTATGCGCTGGGCCGTGGAGTGCAGTATTACGACATGCCAACCGTGCGGGCCATCGTGCGCGAGGCGTCGCATAACGATTACCGTTTTTCGTCCATGGTGTTGGGGATTGTGAAGAGCACGCCGTTCCAGATGAAAGTGAAGGGAACGGAGGGCGAGAACCGCACCGTGACCGCCAGTGTTCAGCAGTAATAGCTTGATATTTTCTTAGCTCAGTTTGAAAGAGGAGATTGGGAGCATGATTATCACCAAGAAGCATCTTCCCCGCCGCACGTTTTTGCGCGGCATGGGCGTCACGCTGGCACTGCCTTTTCTGGATTCGATGGTCCCGGCACAGACGCTGCTTTCTAAAACCGCCGCCAATCCTCGCGTCCGGCTGGGCTATTGCTATATCCCGCATGGCGGAGTGATGAGCAACTGGACTCCCACGGCCGAGGGCTCCGATTTCGAGTTTTCGCGCACTCTGATGCCTCTGCAGCCTTTCCGCGATCAGGTGGTGGTGGTTAGCAATCTGGCACATAAGCTGGCGGGCGCGCAAGGCCCCGGCGACAGCGGTGGCGACCATGGCCGCTCTCCCTCTGTCTTCTTGAATGGCGTGCATCCCAAGCGCACAGAAGGCGAGGATGTTCGCGCCGGCACCACGGTGGATCAGATTGCCGCCATGCACATCGGCCAGGACACGCCGCTGCCTTCGCTCGAAATGGCGACGGAAGATATGACCGGCCTGATCGGCGCGTGCGACGTCGGTTTCAGCTGCACCTACACCAACACCATCTCCTGGCGCACGCCCACCACGCCGCTTCCCATGGAGATCAATCCGCGCGTGGTGTTCGATCGGCTGTTTGGCGACGGCTCCAACGCCGCCGAGCGGGTAGCCCGCATACAGCGCGAGCACAGCATTCTGGATGCGGTTACCGCGCAGGTCAGCCACTTGCAGCGCGGCCTGGGCGCCAACGATCGCAACCGCGTGGCCGAATATCTGGACAATGTACGCGAGATCGAGCGCCGCATCCAGATCACCGAAGCCAAGAACAGCCAGAGCATCAAGGTGCCGGCCACGCCCATCGGAATCCCGGACGATCACGTAGTGCATTCCAAGCTGATGATGGAACTGATGGCGCTGGCGTTCCAGGCCGATATTACCCGCGTTTCCAGCTTCATGATGGCGCGCGAGGTGAGTTACCGCACCTTCCCGCAGATCGGCGTGCCCGATCCGTTCCATGCCACTTCGCACCACCAGGACAATCCGGAAAAGCTCGAGAAGCTGACCAAGATCAACACCTATCACGTCAGCCTGGTTGCGTATCTGTTGGATAAACTGAAGAACATTCAGGACGGCGACGGAACGCTGCTGGATCATTCGCTTATTCTGTACGGCAGTTCCATGAGCAACAGCAACATGCACAATCATTCGCCGCTTCCGGTGTTTGTAGCCGGCGGCGCCTGTGGACGCATGAAGGGCGGCCGTCACATCAAGTATCCGGAGGACACTCCCATGGCCAACCTGCTGGCAACCACACTGGTGAAGGCCGGCTTGACGGAAGACCACATCGGCGACAGCACCGGCATTTTGTCCGAAGTCTAAGGAGACCAGCATGCGAATTGAACGCTTGATCCAATGCTCACTCGCGGCGATGTTGTCCGTCGCCGCTTTCGCCGCCACAGGCGGCAGCACGGCGCTGGTGGATGCGGTAAAGAATCAAGACGCCGAGGCTGTGAAAGCTCTCCTGAAACAGCATGTCGACGTGAACGCACCGGAAGCCGACGGCACCACGGCGCTGCATTGGGCCGCGCACTGGGGCGATCTGGAGACCGCCGACGCATTGCTGCGCGAAGGCGCGAATGCGACGGCTCTGAATCGCTACGGAGCCACGCCGCTGTCGGAGGCCGTGCGGGTGGGCGGAGCGCCGCTGATCGAGAAATTGTTGAAGGCCGGCGCCGACCCCAATACGTTTACTACCGCCCAGGCCGAGACCGTGCTGATGAAAGCATCGCGCGAAGGCAATGTGGAAGCGGTTAAGGTTTTGCTGGCTCACGATGCCGATGTGAACGCCAAGGAAAACTTTCGCGGGCAGACGGCGCTGATGTGGGCGGCGGCCGAGGGGCACGCCGATATCGTCAGCCTGCTGGCCGCGCACGGAGCGGATCTTAACGTGCGCTCCTATGATCGGGACACCAGCCTGCCGAAGATGGCGGCGGGCACCCCGGCCGCGCCGATTGCGCGCGGAGGGTTGACAGCGCTGTTATTCGCGGTCCGTCAAGGCCAGATAGACGCTGCCAAGGCGCTGCTGGACGCCAAGGCTGACATGAACGCCCTGGATTCGGATGGAAACAACGCATTAACGCTGTCCATTTTGAATACTCACTACGATCTGACACGGCTGCTGATCGAGCGTGGAGCGGATGTCAATATCGCGGCCAAGAATGGCCGCACCGCGCTCTACAGCGCCGTCGAAATGCACGATGTGGATTGGTCGCCGCGTCCGGCGCACAAGGAAATCGACCAGGCTACCAGCATGGACGTCATCCACGCGCTTTTAGATCACCAGGCCAACGTGAATGCGCAGCTCACCGCGCCGGCGCCGATTGAGAAACACGCGCAGGACATGGGGGACAAAACCATGGGTGCGGGCACCACGCCCTTCACCCGGGCCGCCCGCAGCGCCGACGTTGAGTTGATGCACCTGCTGCTGGATAAAGGGGCCGACCCCAAACTGGTGGGCAAGGATAATCAGACGGCCCTGATGGTAGCAGCCGGGGTCGCCTGGAACGACCATATCAAGGGCAGCGAAGAGGAAGCGCTGGACGCGGTGAAGCTATGCGTTTCGCTCGGGCTGGATGTAAACGCCGCCACCGACAAAGGGGAGACGGCGTTGCACGGGGCCGCTCACCGGGGAGCCGATTCCATCGCGAAATATCTGGTTGAGAAGGGCGCCAACGTGAACGCGCGCAACAAACGTGGATTCACGCCGCTGGATCTCGCCATGGGCAAAGGCGGCTACAATGGCGCACTTGGCCCGGTGCATGACGTCATTGCCGGCCTCATCAAGCAAGCGGGCGGCGAGCCGGGACAGGAAATCAAAGAGACCGCCAAGGCCGAATAGGCGTTGCTCATCGATGGTGGGGAAATATAAACTCCAGCACATCGATGAAGTACGCCGTCAGGTCGTGAGGAAAGTTCTGGAAACCGCTCAAATAGCGGGAAGGACTAATTAGTCCGCCCCCTTCCCGGGCCAGCGTGATCAGTTCTATTTCGACATATACACCGTTGTCGGATTGCTGCGCCCGTAAATAATAGTTGAATCGCCACAGATATCCCGCCGCGTCTTCCGCCGGGCGCTCCTGATCCAGTTTCTTCTTATTCTTGGGATGTTCCGCTTCCCCGATGCGCGTGGAGTGGGAAGCGAAGGACCATCGCTGGGGATCGATCAGGGTGTATTTACCAGTCATGTCCGCGTTCAACACCACTGTACTAACCTGCTTCCGGTAGAAGCGCAGGAAAAAGTCGTATTGATCGCCCTCGTGCTTGTTCACCTTGGATTCGACGATCTGCTGTCTGAAGAAGTCCTTGTACCCGGCCAGGTTCATGAGCAGGCCACGTACGTGGTCGATGTCGGCATTTTCCAGGTACACCACTCCCAGCCAATGCTGAATCATGCCGCCGGGAACTTCGATCTCCTTACCTTGATCCAGCGTCTCGAGCGGCGAGATGGTGGGCTGCTGCAGCCACGCCAGCGATTTTTCCTTGGGATGATGATCCAGCCACAGGAAATTTTCAAAGCCCTGATTTTTCGCGAAGCCATCTTCGGTGAGCTTCACGTAGCGATCGAATGCGGCAGCGGTCTCCGATTTTAGCTCGGCCGCGGGAAGGCCCCGGCAGACAAAGAGAAGCAGTAGCAGATAACGAACACGGATCACTCTTCCAATATAATCGTGCCGGGCCGAGAAATGATCGCATCTTCGTGCCGCCGGCGGCATCCAAACGTTCATGCAGAAACTTGAAGGTAAGGTGGCAGTGGTTACCGGAGGCAGCAGCGGCATCGGGCTGGCGACAGCTCAGCGGTTCGTCGCCGAAGGAGCCTACGTTTTTATAACCGGCCGCCGGCAAAGTGAACTGGACGCTGCCGTGAAGCTGCTTGGCAAAAACGCGACCGGTGTCCAGGGCGACGCGTCGAAACTGGGCGATCTGGACCGGCTTTATAGCGTTGTGAAGGAGCAGAAAGGCCACATCGACATTCTGTTCGCCAACGCTGGAGTCGGCGAATACGCGGCGTTGGGAGCGATCACCGAGGAGCACTTCGACCGGGTATTCGGAATCAATGTCAAAGGCCTGGTCTTCAGCGTACAAAAGGCGCTGCCCTTGTTTCGGGACGGTGGTTCCATCATTCTGAACGCTTCCGTGGTTTCGCGCAAAGGAGTGCCCGCCTTCAGTGTTTACAGCGCCACCAAGGCCGCGGTTCGATCGTTCGCACGTTCGTGGACTCTGGATCTGAAGGATCGCAAGATTCGTGTAAACGTGGTGAGTCCCGGTCCTATTGACACGCCCATCTATGAGGCCCATGGCGAGAGTAAAGAGGAGGCCGCGCAGACCAAGGCACGTTTCGCGTCATATGTTCCCATGGGCCGGATGGGCGAGGCCGACGATATCGCGAAAGCGGTGTTGTTTCTGGGCTCCGATGACAGCAGTTTTGTGACTGGCATTGAACTTTTCGTCGACGGTGGAATGGGTCAAGTCTAAGATCGCGGGAGAGTAGAATGAAACGGTGACGCCGTTTCGTCTCACTGCCCTGGCCTTCGCTTACGCGGCTGCTCTAGGCGCGGCACCGGTCATCTCAGGCATCTACAATGCGGCCAGCTGGCTGCCTCCGTCGCTGCCAAATTCCGGAGTAGCGCAAGGCGCCATCTTCACCCTGACGGGCACCGGCCTTGGCCCCGGTACGCTGCAGCAGGCTGAGAGCTATCCGTTGCCCGTCACGCAAGGTCTGGGCGGGACCACCGTTCAGGTGAACATCCCGGTGCCTCCGGGGCCTGGTGGAGCGAATGGAGGGTTCACGGTCGACTGCATCATGGTCTACGCCTCAGCCACGCAGGTGGCTGCCATTTTGCCGTCCATCACGCCGCAGGGGGCCGGTACGTTAACTCTCTTTTTCCAGGGTGGGAGCAGCTCCATTGAAATCGATGTGGTGCCTGCGAACTTCGGTACGCTCACGCTGAATGAAGGCGGAACAGGCCCGGCAGTAGTCACCGATCCTTCCTTCAAGCCCATCACGATGATTAACGCGGCGCATCCCGGCGACACGTTAATCCTGTGGGGCACCGGTCTGGGCCCGGTGATGGGCATTGAAACCGAGCCGCCCACGCAGGTGGATTTGGGCACTGGAGTACAAGTTCTGATTGGAAACCAACCGGCGAAGGTGACCTATGGTGGACGGGGCAACTCGCCGGGGCTGGATCAAATCAACTTCGTGGTTCCGGCGGGGGTCAGCGGCTGCAAGACATCCATTGCCGTTATCGTCCATGGAGTGACCGGCAACGTCACCACCACGTCCATCGCACCAGCAGGACAAACCACCTGTGGCGACACTTTTGACGCATTGACCACGGATAATCTGCAAAAGGCGATTACTACGGGGACCCTGAACATTGCGACAGTCGCACTGGATCGCATCGCGGAGGGCAATGACATTCTTACCGCGCAATTCCAGAGTTATCCGCTGAACAGCCTGATTCGCTCCTACGGGGGCGATTTCGGCCCGTCCATCGGCAGTTGTCTGGCCTACGAGTTTCTCAACACGTCGTTGGAGTTTGCGGACCCTATTCAGGCGCCGCATCTGGATGCCGGCTCGAGGCTCGCGATTACCGGACCGGGCGGTAGCAAGGACATCGATGCCACTTCCACGGGTTTCTTCTCCTCCACGCTAGCCACCCAGCCGTCTGTTTACATTGAACCCGGACCCTTTTCGGTGGGAAATGGAACTGGTGGAACCAGCGTGGGGCCGTTTAACTGGAGCTTGACGCTTCCAGGCAGCGTGGTGCCTACCAATATCCCAACCAGTATTAATCGCTCGCAGGATCTGACGCTCGCCTGGAGCGGTGGCGCGGAGTTCCCGGTAGTGAGTATCATCGCGTTCAATGGTATTAAAGTGACGCCGACCTTGAGCTCTTTCGCCTATATTCTATGTACGGCCAGCGGCGCAGCCGGGACGTTCACTATTCCCTCCGCCATTCTGAGCGTGCTTCCCGCCAATGGCTTTGGGACCCCCACCGAGCCGGGCGTCAACCTTCAGATTGCCGGGATTGCATCGAACCGCTTCAGCGTCGCGGGCTCGCCCGGAATCGATGCCGGGATTTTCAGCGTATTTACATCCAATGGCAAGGTGGCAAAGATTCAATAGCCCGTAACCAAAGCGCCGGTTTGTGGGTTATATATGTTTATTGGAGGTTAGCTGTGCCTTGGTGCTTTCATGCAATTGTAATTGGAAGCATCTTGCTGCAGGCGCCAGTCATGGCTCAGGTGGGCCGCCGGGCGCAGCAGGAGTTGCCTAAACCGCCCGTCCCGTCAGATCCGCTGGAGTTGGTCACTGGTAATGCCCAACCGGTCCAGGATGTGAGCCATCGCGCCGAGATTGTAAATCTGCTGGAAGATGCGCATCAGCGTTCCAACGTGCGAGCGCAGGCTTACGATCTGAAGACCACCTTCACTGTCTCCGGATCTTTGTCCAGCGGCGTGTGGCAGGAGGAAGACATGTCTCCGGCGAAAAAGCTCTATCGCTGGAACATCCAGGGCCCTGGCTATTCCGCGGTAAACATGAATGTGAACCGCGTTTTCTACAGCAGCCAGCCGTCGGGCGCGCTGCCTTTGCGGCTGCTGCAGTTTCGTGAGGCCATCTTCTATACGGCGCCGGTAGTGGGACCCCACGCGGCAATCCGGACGGCGAACGCGAGCCTGAATGGTGTCGATTTGGTATGCGCGCTGATTGTTCACAATGCCGTGACGCCCACCGCAACCGGCGGACGCCGCTGGGAAGAGGAAGAGTATTGCGTGGATCCGAAGGCCGGGACATTGATAACTTATTCTCCCGCGCCCGGCTACTATGTGCTCTACGATTATTCGAAGGCGCTGCAGTTTCATGGCAAGCAGATCGCAAATGCGTTTACTATTTCGCTAGCGGGGCAAACGGTTATCGAAGCGCAGACGGAAAGTATAACGGACCCCGTCAACAATCCAGCCGCCTTCCAGACCGCGGGTTTGAACCAGATTGGCGTGGGGCCCGTCATGACACCGGCGTGGCGCTCCCGGGTGGGGATGCCATCAACGGTGCAGAGCGCCACGTCGCAGATGGTGGTGCTGCATGGGATGCAAGCGCCCTCCGGACAAGTTTCAGACGTGGAACTTCTAGCCTCCTCCGATGCGTCGCTCAATGAGGCGGCGCTGGCGTTCGCTTCCAAATGGCAGGGCAGAATGATGGGCCAGGACGCCGAAGACGGCGTTACGCCGCAATCCCACGAAGTTGTGATGACGATCGAGTATTCTAGTCCGCAACCCGCCGCGCCGGCGGAGTAGCGTTAGCCGGCATGTTCCAGAACTTTGTGCTGGCTGGTGCTGGCGCCATCGCTGCTTCGTAGTTCACGAAAGATGATGGTCGACAAGACCGTGATCCCACCCAGGACGAAAAACGCGTAGTGGATGCCGTGGATCATTTCGCCCGGGCTGGTGCGAAAACGATCCGGAATGAAGAGTGCGGTGAGCAAGGATGCGGTTGCCACGCCAAAGCTGATGGACATCTGCTGTGTGGTGCTGGCGATGGAACTGGCGCTGCTGGTCTGTGCGTCGGTAATGTCGGCGTAAACCAGAGTGTTCATACTGGTGTACTGCAGCGAGCTGAAGAATCCATAACAGAACGCCAGGATCACAATGAACCAGACCGGCGTGCCCTCTCCGATGGTGGAGAAAAGCAAAATGAGCAGACCGAGAATCACGGTATTGGAGATGAGTACGGCGCGGTAGCCAAAGCGGCTCAAAATGCGCGGCATGGTCATCTTCAGGCTCATCGCGGCGATGGCTTGGGGCATGATGAGCAGTCCGGATTGAACCGGGGTGAACCCCAGCCCCACCTGATAGAGCAGCGGAAGGATGAATGGAATTCCGCCCAGGCCCAGGCGCGTGAAAAAGCTTCCGCTCACCGCGGCGCGAAAGGTGCGAATGCGAAACAGCCCGAGCAAGAGCAGTGGAAACTGGATCTTCGATGCGTGTAGTCCGTAGCCTGCCAGCAGCGCGATGGAAATTGCCAGCAGCGCAAGGATTTCGCCGATGCCGAGAGTGTGTTCGCCGAACACCTCCAGCACATAAGACAGCAGGGCGATGCCGGAGCCGAAAAGAATCAGGCCGATGATATCGAGGGGATGCCACTTTTCGCGGTAGTCGGGCAGATGCAGATAAACCAGGATCAAACCGGCGATGCCGATGGGCAGGTTCAAGAAGAAGATAACGCGCCAATGCAGATATCCGACGATCAGGCCGCCGGCGATGGGTCCCAGCATGGGCCCCACCAGCGCTGGAATAGCCACGAAGCTCATGGCGCGAATCAGTTCGGACTTGGCAAAGGTTCGGACCAGGGTGAGCCGGCCCACTGGCACCATCATGGCGCCGCCGCAGCCTTGCAAAACTCGATCCGCAACTAATACGTGGATGTTGTTGGATAAGCCGCACAGCAGCGAACCCAAGGTGAAGATCCCGATGGCTGACGCGAAAACGCGCCGCGTGCCGAACCGATCCGCCATCCACCCGCTGATGGGGATGAAGACCGCCAGGCTTAATGTATAGCTGGACAACACCGCTTTCATGCTCAGCGGGGCCACCTTGAGAGCCGCCGCAATGGTGGGTACGGCGGTATTCAAAATCGTGGTGTCGAGCGACTCCATGAAGAACGCGACCGCGATCAGCCACGGCAACAGCCGCTTGGCGGAGCTACTCACTTCCATGAGGTCACGGTAGCAGAGTCGCCTGGATGGACGTGCCGGCCGTTTTGCGGCTGGACAACGGAGCCGAAACAGATTCCAGCGGCATGCGCTCGGCGGCGACGCCAGACGTCCATTCGATCAGCGCCGCGCCCACCATGAGCGCGGCCCCCACGATGTAGCCCCAGAACAACATCGCGCGGGAGCCAGTTTCCGTGAGCGCTCCGAAGAGAGCCGGCGCGCCCACGCCGCCTAGCAGCGTTCCGCAGGCATAGAATACGGCGATGGCCAGCGCGCGAATCTCGAGCGGAAACACTTCGCTGACCGTAAGGTACGCCGAGCTTGCCGCTGCCGATGCGATGAAAAAGATGACGCTCCACGCTATGGCCTGCATGTATAGCGAGAGCCAGCCTTTCAGGAACAACCAGCTTGCGATGGCCAGCAAAATGCCCGACGCCGAATACGTAATGGTGATCATCAGCCTGCGCCCCAGCGTGTCGAACAGCCTGCCGATCAGAAGCGGCCCCAGGAAGTTGCCCAGCGCCAGCGGCAGAAGCCAATAGCCGACCGATTCCGCCGGCACATTGTAATAGCGCAGCAACACCAGCCCGTAAGTGAACATGATGGCGTTGTAAAAGAATGCCTGGGACACCATCAGCGAGAACCCAAGCATCGAACGTTCCCGATACTGCCCGGTCATGGCCTCCCAGATGGAGCGCCAGGGTGTGTGATCCTGCACTTGCAGACGAATTACACCTTCCGGCGCGGCCAGCGGGCGCCCTGCGGACACTTGTTGCTCGATCTCGCCGACCACCTGCTCGGCTTCCTCTTTTCGGCCATGAATCAGCAGCCAGCGCGGACTTTCCGGCACGTAGCGGCGCATCATGAGAACGCCCAGGCCCAGCACCGCGCCGATGCCGAACACGAAGCGCCAGCTCAATGTCGGCGGCACGGATTTCATGTGCAGCAGAAGCACGGCTCCCAGCGATCCCAGGAAGGCGCCGATCCAGAATGTGGAATTGATCACCAGATCCACGTGCCCGCGAATGCGCGCCGGAATCAGCTCATCGACGGCTGAGTTAATGGCCGCATACTCGCCGCCAATTCCCGCGCCAGTGAGGCTGCGAAACAGGCAGAAGCTCCAGAAGTTCCAGGAAAACGCGGTGGCCGCCGTCGCGAAAAGATACACGCCCAGAGTGATGAAGAACAGGCGCTTGCGGCCTAGCCGATCCGTCGCGTAGCCGAACACCAGAGCGCCGATGACCGCGCCCGCCAGGTATACTGTGGCGCTAAGCCCGATATCGGCGTCGGTGAGATGCAGCGTGCGTGGATCCTTCAGGATTCCCACCAACGCGCCGCCGAGCATGGTCTCCAGCCCGTCCAGCAGCCAGGTGATGCCCAGAGCAATTACGATTCTCCAGTGCCACAGGCTCCAAGGAAGCCGGTCCAGCCGCGCTGGCACGTCGCTTTCGATGATGCCATGCTCCTGCTGGACGGGCATTTTGGATTTTCGCCCCGCGCCGCCTCCGCGTTACGGCAGCGACGGGGAGCTCTTGGGCCTGAGCGCGAAGATGTGGGGACGCGGGGCCGGAGGCGTCACCGCCAAGGCGCTTTCGGCAAGACATCTAGCCCTGGCTTCGTCGATACCCTTCGCGATTAGCCATTGCCAGACGGCCGATTCGGATTGCATCCAGGCCCGCATCTGGGCGTCTGGAGCCGCTTGCCACGGCGCATCGCCTTCCACCCTGGTGGCTTTGGCCATCGGGACAATTCGAATCAGAACGCTCTGCCCATCCGGTTGCAACCGCACCTGCATCGCGGAGCAGCCTCCCAGCCGCACCAGCAGGATTCCGGCATATTCGGACACTTCGTTCGTCATCTCTTGCCGGAAGGGGCTATCGAAGGAAGAGCTGATTGTTGGCTGTTGGCTGCGTAAGTGTGGCTTCACGCACCCAAGCAGTCTAGCAAGCTGACCCGGCATGCCCATCCCCCTCCAGGGTTTCGTTCAAACTGCCACGAAACTCTTAGACAGTTCTTATAGGCTTTTTGTTACGACATTTGTTCAACCTCAGGCGTGGTTAACTTCCTCGTAACCACGTGCTGGCCTGAATCCGCGCATCTCCTGGATCCGCGATTCTCCTGGATACGCACATCTGAGGATGTAGACTAAAAGCTGTAATGGTGCAGAATCAGGCGCCCAGATGATTCACACAAATGAAGGGTCCCACGAGTCTGCTCCTCCAACCGAGCAATTCTACATCGTCGGTATTGGCGCTTCAGCTGGTGGATTGGAAGCTTTTCTTGAGCTGTTGCGCGCCCTTCCAGCAATCACCCGGATGGCTTTTGTGGTGGTACAGCACCTGGAGCCTCACTACGAAAGCCAATTAGCCGAGATCCTGTCGCGCTCGACTACTATGCCGGTGGTTCAGGCCAGTGAAGGGATGCAGGTCGAGCGGGACCACGTGTATGTTATCCCGCCCAACTCAGTCATGGTTATCCAGGGTAAAGCGTTGCATCTGGCGCCGCGCTCGCAAAGTGCCCGGCCGCATTATCCAATCGACATCTTTCTTGAATCGCTGGCCGCCGATCAGGGACCGAACGCCATAGCCATCGTGCTTTCCGGAAATGCGTCGGACGGCGCGCAGGGGCTTCGCTTGGTTAAGCACAGGGGTGGCATTACTTTTTCACAGGACGAGAAATCGGCGAAATCGGAGGGAATGCCGCACAGTGCGATTGCCACCGGGGCGGTCGATTTTGTGCTGCCACCGGCCGGGATCGCCAACGAACTTGCCCGAATCGAGTCCAATCCCTATCTGGCTCTTCCGGCGGATCCAATGGAAGTGGCGTTGGCCGGCGAGGCGGATGGCGAGCTGCAGAAAATACTGGTTCGCGTTCAGCAGGCTACCGGCGTCGATTTCAGCCAGTATAAGCAGAGCACGATTCGCAGGCGGATCGGCCGGAAACTGGTGGTTCATAACCTGACTACGCTGGCCGAATACCTGGAGTTTCTGGAGGCCCATCCGGGAGAGGCCGACGACCTGTATCGCGATCTGCTGATCAGCGTTACATCGTTTTTTCGCGAGCCGCAGATGTTCGAAGCGCTCAGCACGGCGATCTCGCGATATGTGCAAGCCAGGTCCGGCGAGGAGCCATTCAGAATATGGGTGCCCGCATGCGCAACTGGAGAAGAGGCCTATTCCATCGCTATCACCGCTTTTGAAATCTTGCAGGCAGCGCGCCGGGAAGTGCCCCTGCAGGTGTTCGGAACCGATATCAGCGAATCGGCGATAGACCGGGCGCGGGCCGGCATTTATCCAGAAAAGATGCAGCAGAATATCTCGCCTGAGCGTTTACGGCGATTCTTCTCGCGCGCCGACACGGGCTTTCGAATCAGCCAACAGATTCGGGAAAGCTGCGTGTTCGCCCGGCACGATCTTACCAGTGATCCGCCGTTTTCACACCTGGATCTGGTAAGCTGCCGCAACGTTTTTATTTATCTCAGTTCCGCGCTGCAACAACGCGTGCTGCCGGCTTTCCATTACAGTCTTAAATTGAATGGCTTGCTGGTGTTGGGTACCGCCGAGACCATTGGTAACCGTTCTGACCTGTTTGCCGTTGTCGATACCGACAATCGGATCTACAGCAAGAAAGCGGTTCCGGCCCGGTTCATGATGGAGCCGAAGTTATCGCAACCCGAACGCCTGCCGCTCCCCGAGTCGTCCCCGAGAAACCGGATGCCGATTCCCGCGCTGCTCGAATTGGATGCGCGGGCTGCCCGTATCTTGCGCGATCTGTACTCGCCTCCGGGCGTGCTCATCGATGCCAACATGCAGGTGCTGCATTCCCACGGTCAAACCGGGTTTTTCCTAGCCCAGATACCCGACGAGACAAATCTCAACCTGCTGCGGCTGGTTCGGGAAAGCCTGGTCCATCCCTTGCGTAAGACTGTGGATGCCGCATTCTCGGGCAAGCAGCCGGTGCATCAATCCGGAATTCAGGTACAGCACGACGGGGAAACACGGACGATCCGGCTTAGCGTGATTCCGATTGCGGACGAATCCGGCAACTGCCTCGTGTTGTTCGAGGACGATTCCCCGGTTGCTAGCGGGAGGATGGCATCGCGCGAACCATCGGCGGAATCCAGCGCCCTGACACCGCAATTCGTTCACACCGAACGGGAACTAAGCCAAACCAGGGGCTACCTTCGCAAAATCATCGAGCAAAACAAAGCCACCACGGAAGAGTTAAGAGCAGCGAATGAAGAGGCCCGTTCTGCCAACGAGGAACTGCAGAGCACCAACGAGGAGCTCCGCACCGCCAAGGAAGAACTGCAGTCATCGAACGAAGAGCTGACCACCATCAACGACGAGTTGAAGCACCGCAATGGGGAACTCGACGTCACCACCAACGATCTGAGCAATATTCTGAATGCGGCCACGATCCCCATTGCAATGGTGGGAATGGATATACGATTGCGCCGTTTCACGCACGCTGCCGGGCGGGTGCTGGGAGTGGCATCGGCCGACGTGGGACGTCCGATTTCCGACATCCCTCACTCGCTGCAGATCGCGAATCTGGCGGGGATGCTGCTGGAAACAATTGAGACCCTGGGCGTTCAACAGCGGCGCGTGCAAGACCGGCAGGGGCGCTGGTTCACGCTCTTAATCCGTCCTTATCGCACGGTGGACGACCGGATCGACGGCGCGGTAATGGCTTTGCTCGATATCGATGAATCCGTACGGGCCCTGCAGGAAGCGGAGTTGGCGCGGGCGCTGGCGGACGGTATTGTCGAAACCGTGCAGCATCCGCTTTTGGTGCTGGATGCGGATCTGCACGTGGTGCGCGCCAATGCAGCGTTTTATCAGACCTTCGGCGTCCATCCGGAGAGCACTTTGCGGCAAAGTGTGGACAATCTGGGAAACGGCCAGTGGAAGGTCCCCGAATTGCGGCGGCTGTTGGAACATGCGCTGCTGCGCAATGTACCGTTCCGCGATCTGGAGCTGACGCACGATTTTCCCGATATCGGCACCAAGACCATGCGACTGAACGGCCGCCGCATCACGGCCCGGGACGCCGCGGCTGCCGAGGTGCTTCTGGCGATCGAAGATGTCACCGATCGCCAGGAGGCGGCAGAGATACAGTATCGGCGGTTGTTTGAATCGGCCAAGGACGGAATCATCGTACTGGAGTCGCCTTCGGGAAGGCTGGTGGACGTAAATCCGTTTATCCTGGAGATCTCGCGATATCCCAAGGTAGAGTTTCTGGGCCGGCCATTTTCCGAACTACCCTTGTTTCTGGATTCCGAGGAGATGCGGAGGCTGGTACCTGAAACCATCCAAAAAGGAATTACGCGCTACGATTCAGTCCCGCTGCGCGCGCGCGACGGGCGCGATGTGACGGTCGAGATTGTCGCCAATGCCTATAGCGTGAAGGAACGCTCACTCATTCAGGTCAACATTCGCGACGTCACCGAAAGGCGACGCAACGAAGAGGCGCTGCGGCAATCCAACCTGGACTTGCAGCAATTCGCCTTCGCCGCCTCGCATGATCTGCAGGAACCCTTGCGGACGATCACCAGCTTCCTGGAGCTGTTTCAAAACGAGAACGAAGGCAAACTCGGAGCCAAGGCCGACGAACAGATTCAACACATCACCACCGCCGCTGTTCGCATGCGGCAACTGGTGCTGGACCTTCTGGGGTTCTCCCAAGCTGCTCGTGCCAAAATGAATTTAACGGAAGTTCATGTGGAAGCGGCGTTGTCGATGGTGATTATGAACCTGCAGTTGGCTATCGACAGCACGCGCGCAGCCATTACCTTCGATCCTTTGCCGGTGGTTCAGGCTGACGAGGGGCAGATGCTTCGTCTGCTGCAGAACCTAATTAGCAATTCAATCAAATATCATGGCTCGGAACCGCCCCGCATTCACCTTTCGGCGCGTCAGGCTGGTCCGGAGTGGATCTTCTCAGTGCAGGATAATGGAATCGGTCTTGATCCGAAATACGCCCAGCATATTTTTACGGTTTTCAAACGGCTGCACGGCCGGGAGTATCCAGGAACAGGCATTGGCCTGGCGGTCAGCAAACGAATCGTGGAGCGGCACGGCGGCCGCATCTGGGTAGAATCGAAACCGGGCGCGGGAGCCACTTTCTACTTTACTTTGCCGGATCCGAAACAAAAGTAGGTCCGGATGGATCTATCCTAACGCATGCTTCGGATTCTTCTAATTGAAGATAATCCCGCCGACGCCCAAATGCTGCGTACCGCATTGGAAAGAGCGGGCATGCCTGTGGAGATTACCCACCTGGACGATGGGGTGGGAGCCATTGAGTATCTCGCCCAAGGCCCAAGTTTGTCTCAATCTTGCGATGTAGTACTGTTGGATCTGAACCTTCCCCGGTTGAGTGGGTTCGAGGTTCTGGAACATATCCGCAGCCACACCGCTTTAAGGAAACTACCAGTTGTGGTGATGTCCGGTTCAACGAACGTCGACGAAATCGACCGCTGTTATGAGGCTGGCGCGAACTCCTATATTAGTAAGCCTATCCATCTGGATGAGATCCTGGCCACGGCTGCCGGATTTGTGGCTTACTGGTCGAAGTGCGTAAAACTCCCTTCCAAACGTCAGGCGGACCCCGGTGTTACGGGTTATGTTGCTGCCGCGAACTCCACCCGAAGCCGTTAATCCAAATGTGTGTGTATTTCCTGGAAAACCAAAACCGTTCTCCGGTATTGTCCACATAATGCGGGTTGCCAAGTGGAAGATATCGAGCGTCGCGGGAGTAAGTGGGAAGATCTTCGAATTCGACACGCCTGGCGTGATCTTGGCCGGCTGCATGCAAAGACGCCGTGCGGTCCATTAAACTTAAGGACGCGCGAACCGTGGGGTTCAGTTCTTTCGTTTCCTGCCAACGCAACGCCACTGGTACTACGCTCGTTTTAGTTTTGACACACCCTCGCTTGCGTGCTAGCATCACCTTTTATCTCCAGTAAGCCGAACAGGGAACCAGCAAACGTTCCTAACGTCACGTGTGTAATGTGATCGCGTTTCCAACGCGGTCCTAGACTGTTTTCTCACCTTTGAGTAACTCGCAGGGCTTAGCTGGTCCAGGAGAACTGCATGAAGCTGTCTACCTATTTCAGCCGGAATCCGGAGCCTGAGGGCTCCGCTGAGGCCGCCGCTTCCACGCCCGTTGTTCAGGAGCGGCGCTTGCGCCAGGTGGTCGAGATCATCGAGTCGGAGCCTTCCTGTTCGATTCGGGACCTGGCGCAGCGGGTGTCCCTAAGTCCAGCGCATCTCCAACGGTTGTTCAAGCAGCAGACTGGCGCTCAGCTGGGTAGCCTGATGGCGGAGAAACGTCTTCAGAAGGCGGCGCAGCTTCTCACCATAAGTAACCTTTCCATCAAGGAAATTGCCCACGCAGTTGGATATGGACACCATTCCAGCTTCGTGCGTGCGTTTCAGCGGCGCTTCGCCCAGTCGCCGAAGCATTATCGGCTTCAGCCAGATAGCATGAGCACCGAAGCTTAGTGCAACTTATCACTAAACGCTAAGAAATGTCGTAAATTGTGTGGTTGACCGAGCACTACCCCGATGATATTCTCAGTTTAATCTAAGTATGTACTAGCAGTTCTGGGAAGAAGGTACCAGGGGCCGAAAGGTGCATTGTGTTTACTACGTTCTTGTAAGTCATCAGCGATAAGTCAGTAAGTGTTAATTCTCTAGATACCACCGCTACGTCCGCAATAATTCCGTCCTGTGGTGTGCTAACACCCTAGCCCGACGTGTGTCTTCTCGCGGCAAAAGTGAGCGGCGGCTTTTTCAATACGGTTGTCGAGTGTCTGAGAGCCTTGTATCTCATAAGGAAAAACTATGTCTAATTTTAAGCTGATTCGTTTCGAGTCGAAGACTCTTTCCCCTGTTGCTGAGTTCCCCAACGCCGTTCATACCACGGAGTCTTCGATGGACGAGCCAACCCCGCGTGAGCTGGAGGTCGAGGACCTGCTCTGCCGCGGCTACTCGCAAGAGAACATCGCCGCTATTTTCGGCCGTTCCGTGAATACCATTTCCGCGCACGCGCTGAGTCTATACCGGAAGCGTCGTGTGCACACCCAGGTGGGATTGCTGCTGGCGTATCTGGAACGCAAGGGCATATTCGCTTTCCCGCGTGAAGGATCGGACTGTGCGTTAAGCGAGCGCAGGACGCTGGAAGCTGCACGATGAGGAGCACGTTATGCCTGCTTCAAAGCGCAGTGCTCTCGATATGCGTAGCGAGTCAGTCCATAGCGTTTGCCAGTAATAGTAGTGGCAATGCCAGTGGCGTGGAAGCCGGCGCCAGTAATGTTACCGAGACGGATCTGGTAGCCTCGCCGGCGACCATGGTTCTTACTGGGGCCGGCGCCACTAAGCGATTAGCAGTGGAAGCCAGTTACTCAAACGGCGCCTCACAGGATATAACGCAAACTGCTACTTATGTCTCCAACAGCACATCCGTGGCTACGGTGACTCAGACCGGGTTAGTAACTGCTGTAGGCGATGGTACCGCCAGGGTGGTGGTTTCGTATGGCGGGCGATCCTCCAGCGTAAACGTTACGGTCAACGCGTCTTCAGGCACTTATAGCATCACGGGCACCACGCAGATTGCTGCCGCCACGGTGGCTATATCGGGAGCCTCGGAAGCCAGCACCAAGGCGGCCAGCAGGGGTGGATTCCGGTTCACTGGGCTGGCTGCGGGCACTTATACCATCACACCAAGTCTGGCCGGATACACCTTCACCCCAGCCAGTCAAACTGCGTCAATTACCAACGCCAACGTTACCAGAGTGATATTTACCGCAACTCCAACGCCGCATGTGGTCGACTTGAAATGGGGGGCAGGGAAGATTCAAAACCCGGTTTCCGGCCAGGTTGTGATCGGCTACAACGTGTATCGTAGTCCGGTCTCCGGCGGACCTTATACGCAACTAAATGCCTCACCTATTGCGGCGCTCCACTACGTGGACGACGCAGTTTCGGCGGGCGATACGTTGTACTACGTCTGTTCAACGGTTGACAATCTGGGGAATGTCAGCAGCTATTCGAACCAGGCGACTGTGGTGGTTCCTTAACCGGGGAGCGCAGTTGCCGTCGAATGCGCACGTGCTTCCATGTACAGACGCACGGCCGTCTCGAGCGGCGGAAAGGCCGCTATACCGCAGCTTTCCATCTTGGCGTTTGACAAAGCCGAGTATTTCGGCCGCCGCGCGGCAGTGCGGAATTCACGCTCGCTGGTGGGCTTCAGTTCCGGCTGAACTCCCGCGACTCGGAAAATCATGGACGCATAGTCGAACCACGAGATAGCTTGTCCGCCGCCGGCATGGAAGACGCCGGTTAGTCCGCGATCTATCAGATCTGCGGAGCGTGCGGCCAGCAGCGGCGCATAAGTGGGCGAAGCGACATGATCGTCCACCACGCGAATCGGCTTCTTATCGGCGGCCAGGCGCAGCATCAGCTCAATGAAGTTACCGCGCGCCGTTTTCAATCCACCCGGGCCAAAAACTCCTGAGGTGCGAATGATCAGCGGATGATCCAAGTAGGCCTGCGCGTACAGCTCGCCGGCCAGTTTGGAAACGGCGTAGGCTCCCAAGGGATGCGTGGGGTCTTCTTCGGTGTAGGCACGGCCGGCCGTTCCGTCGAAAACATAGTCGGTCGAAAAATGCACCAGCCGGGCATCGTGCTGGCGGCAGCACATCGCCAGATTGCGAACCGCCAGGCCGTTGGCGATCATGGCCGGGGCCGGCTCCTTTTCGGCAATATCCACCTGATTGTAGGCGGCCGCGTTGATGACGATGGCGGGATCTTCCCTTGCAAAGGCCTGTTCCACCTGTGCGTTATCGCCGATATCCACCTGGGATCTATCGAACCCTGTTACTAAATAGCCACGCTCGGCCAGCACCGCAACCAGTTCGATGCCCAGCTGTCCACGGCTCCCAAACACCACCGCTTTTTTTGTCTGCATGTGCTCTGTTTCGATGACCAGGCTACATCTGCCAGCGCCATAAATTCGCGCCCACTGTGTAGCCCGCGCCTACCGCGGCGAACAGCACCAGATCCCCCTTCTTCAGCTTTCCGCGGCGCAGCGCGTCGCGCGTGGCCAAGGGAATGGTCGCGCCCGTGGTGTTTCCATATTGATCGATATTGATCACCACGCGATCGCAACTGATGCCCAGCCGTTCCGCCGCTGCGGTGATAATCCGCCGATTGGCTTGATGGGGAATCATTACGGCTACATCGTCCACCGTCAGATGATTACGCTCCAACAGTTCGCGCGAGGTCTCTTCCATCTTGCGTACCGCGTATTTAAAAACCTGCTGCCCATCCTGCTTCACATAATGCAATCGATTGGCGACCGTTTCCGCGCTGGCGGGCATACGGCTGCCGCCGGCGGGCTGTTTCAAATAATTGCCGCCCGAACCGTCGATCTGGTTTACGAAGTCGATGAACCCCGCCTCGCCATCTTCGGCCGGCTCAATGAGCATCGCGCCGGCGCCATCGCCGAACAGAATGCAGGTGGAGCGGTCCGTATAGTCGATGATGCGCGACATCGTGTCTGAGCCGATCACCAGAACTTTCTTATGGGAGCCCGCGGAGACCAGATGGGCAGCCGTGGTGAGTCCATAAATAAATCCCGAGCAGGCGGCCACCAGATCGAATCCCCAGGCGCGCTTGGCCCCCAGCCGGTCCTGCACCAGGCAGGCAGTGGATGGGAACAGCATGTCCGGCGTCACGGTGCACACCAGGATGGCATCCAGTTCAGCGGCGTCGATGCCGCGCTGCTCCAAGGCAACCTTGGCAGCCTCCACGGCCATATCCGACGTGGCAATTTCCGGCGGCGCGATATGGCGCTCCAGAATTCCCACGCGCTGGACGATCCACTCGTTGTTGGTGTCCACCATCTTTTCTAAGTCCTGATTAGTCAAAACCCCCGGCGGCGTATAGCAGCCGAGCGCGGTTATCTTTGCGTTATACAATGATTCTCCTGGCTCGATCAGATCCAGAATACAACAGGAGAAACAATGAATCGCAGCGCCGACCGTATACTGACCACCCACTGTGGCAGCCTGCCGCGTCCCACGGATCTCTTGGATTTGATGAAAGCCAAGATTTTCGGACAACCTTACGATGCCGAGGCATACGCCTCTCGGGTTCAGAGCGCGGTGGCTGAAATGGTTCGCCAGCAGATGGAGTGCGGTATCGATATTCCTACTGATGGCGAGCAAAGCAAGCCGGGGTTCTTTGCTTATGTCAACGAGCGTCTGGCTGGTTTTGAGGCGCGACCAGGGCCACGGGCCGCGATGTTCCAGTTGGAGGTGGAGGCCTTCCCGGAATACTACAAACAATATTTCAGCACGGCGATGCTGGGCGTTACCATCGCGCCGCTGGTCCCCTTTGTGTGCACCGGTCCGGTGTCTTATCGTGGGCACGACGCGCTACGCCGGGATATCGATAATCTTAAAGCGGCCCTGCGGGGCTGGGAGCCCGCGGATGTATTCATGCCGGCGGTGGCCCCCAGTGGCGTGGGAAAAAACGAGTATTACCCGAGCGACAGAGAATACATGCACGCGGTGGCGGATGCGCTGAGCAATGAGTACCGGGCGATTGTAGAAGCCGGCTTCTTGCTGCAAATCGACGATCCGTTTCTCACGGAGCTCTACAGTTACTCGGCTCTTAGCGCAAGCGAGCGGCGGAACACGGCCGAGAACTATGTGGAGGCAGTGAACCACGGGCTGCGCGGCATCCCGGCGGAGAAGGTGCGCTTTCATACCTGTTACGGGATTAACGAAGGGCCGCGCGTGCACGATGCGCCGCTGAAGGATATGCTGCCGGTGATTCTAAGAGTGAACGCGGGCGCATACTCTTTTGAGGCGGCAAACGCGCGTCACGAGCACGAATATCATGTGTGGGAAGACGTAAAGCTGCCGGATGGCAAGGCCATCATTCCGGGCGTGGTCACGCATGCCAGCAACATTGTGGAACATCCGGAGCTGATCGCGGAGCGCATCGTTCGTTTTGCGCGCCTGGTGGGACGCGAGAACGTGATCGCTGGCACGGACTGCGGCTTTTCATCCCAGGCGACTTATCAGCCCGAGATTCATCCCTCGGTGATGTGGGCCAAATTTCGCGCCATGGCGGAAGGCGCCCGGCTGGCGACGAAACAGCTCTGGGGAATATAGTGGAGCGAGGCTTAGGGAATGGCAGCCACATGCGGGACTGCCCTGGATATTTTGATAAACTCGTGACGCCATGAAAAAGCCCCTCGCCCTTTCCCTGTTCACCCTTTCGCTATGCTTTTCGGCTTCGCTTCCCTCCGGGGCGCCGGAACAGAACGGCATGTCCACCGAACGGCTGGAGCGCATCAACACGGTGATGAGAAAGCATATCGATGCCGGAGATCTGGCGGGCGCTTCGGGGCTGATTTCGCGCAACGGAAAGATCGTTTTTCGCGGCGTGTGGGGCGAATATAAGCCCGATACCATCGTGCGCATGTACTCCATGACAAAGGGCGTCACCGGTGTTGCCGCCATGATCCTATATGAGGAAGGGCTGTACTCGATGAACGATCCGGTATCGAAATATCTACCGGAGTTCGCCAATACCCGGGTAGGCAAAGAGGGAACAGACGCAGCCGGGAAACGCACGTTTTACACGGTGCCGCTTGACCGTCCCATTCTGGTGAAGGATCTGTTCCGCCACACCACGGGACTGGACTATGCGGGCCCGAAGGACGAAACGGGCGAAAGCGCGTACCGCAAAATCGAAATGACGGGCGGTGCTCCGCTAGTGAGTTTCGATTTGGCCGAAGCCACCCGCCGCCTGGCCAGCGTTCCGCTGAACGAGCAGCCGGGAACGGCGTTCCATTACGGATATTCCATCGACGTCCTGGGCCGGCTGGTCGAGGTTCTCTCGGGCACCACGCTTGACAAGTTTTTCGAAGCCAGGATTTTCCAGCCGCTCGGAATGAAAGACACGGCGTTTTTCGTGAGTGAAGACAAGTGGAACCGCCTGGCGACGTTGTATGCGCCCAAGCCCGAAGGGCAGCGGGGAATCCAGAAATCCACAGCGCCGGCGCAGGAAAGTTTTAAGAAAAAACCGATCCTGCTGCTGGGCGGCGCGGGCCTGACTTCCACTCTGGACGACTACGCCCGCTTCTATCAAATGCTGGTCAACAACGGCCATTTGGACGGCGTCAGGATTCTCAGCCCAAAGGGAGTTGAGATGATGCGCACGGAGTCCTTGGGCGGTTTGCCGCACCTGGGCGTTCTGCCCGCGTATGCCGGATTCGGCTTGACGTTCGCGATCAATCCTTCGCCCGGCCAATCGGGCGAACCGGCGTCAGAAGGTTCCTACTGGTGGGGCGGAGCGGCGGGAACCAGCTTCTGGATCGATCCGAAAGAGAACATGTTCGGAATTTTCCTGATCAATGTTTTACCGCCCAATAGTGAGCCGGCGCAGCAGTTCCAGCGCATGGCTTATCAGGCTATTCAGTAAGCCGCCCGCTGGTTCGTTAGAATGATGCGCGCGTGCCTTCCAGGCTGGTGAGCAAATGCGTGTGGTGATATTTGCGCGCCAGGCCCAGCGCCGTCAGCCCCTGCTTGGTTCGGGTGCCTGGGCGGGCGCCCGATTGAATCAGCAGGTCGATCATCGCGGGGTCCCCAAAATCGACGGAGGCTGCATATAACAGCGGCGTCATGCCGCTCTTATCGACATGATTCACGTCGGCGCCACGCTCGATCAGCATCCGGGCCATTTCCACACGGTTGGCAATCGCCGCCCACGAAAGAATGGTGATGCCGTCTTCATCGGCTTCGTCCACCTGCGCGCCCGCATCCAGCAACGCGCGGACCGAATCAACCCGATGCGTGCTCGCCAGTTCCAACATGGGCGTGGAAGGAAACATGCCGACAACCGTAATCTTGTCGTCCACCCGGTCGCCCTCCTGGTGAAGCCGCGGGATGATTCCGGCATTGCCAGAAAAGGCTGCCAGGAAGGTGGGGTACATGTTGTACAGCGGCGCACCTTCGCCCTTCGGCAGGCGAACTTTGGCGCCGTGGTCCAACAAAAGATTCATGGCGGCGCCGGAATCAGGATATTGAGCAGCAACCAGCAGTGCGGAGAAACGGTCTTTCGCTCGTGCTTCGACATTCGCTCCCCTATCGATCAGGGCTTTCATCTTTTCCACATCCGGCGCAGCCAGCATCAACGCCGTCACCCCGCCCTCCTGGGTGGCGGAGTTGGCATCGAATCCGCCGTCGAGAAGCTTTTTCACATCGGCCGCACTGCCGAACAGCAGCGTTTCGGCCCACGGCTCAATGCTCGGAGGCTGCGCTTCTTTGAGTTCCACCGGGCTGGATTTGCCGGGACCAAGCGCAGTGGCCAGAGCCATCACGGCCAGGCTCTCACCCATCATGGAAATGAATTGATCGTGGCCGTAAGGGTGGCCGGTTTCGAAATACGCCGGACTCACCGGCGCCGGCGGATGCAAGCGCGATGCCACGTGCCATGTGCCATCCGGGGCCTGGCTGTCCAACAGATATGCGATGCCGCGCTGCCACGCGGGATCGGTGACGGCAACGCCGCCCGTTTCGTGCAATGCCAGCAGCGTCTGCGCGGTGGAGTACGCATCGCTGGAGCGGCCAGCCAGCGAATTCCAGCCGCCATCGGCCCGCTGGATGCCTTTTAGCGCCGTCGTCATTTTCTTGAGCGCCGTCTGATCCGCGCCCGCCCACGACGCACCCTGCAGTTGATACACACGCTCTTCAGTTGCTGCGGGCTGGTGAGTGAGCAACCAGTTTCGTGCACGCGCCGCTCGGGCCTGAATTGCCGCCTTCTGGCTGGGATGGCCGTAAATCTGAATGGCGCGCAGAGCGATGGCGGTAGCAGTGAAGGCGCTATAGGACTGGGGCGGACGATCATCGATGGTTTCCCAGTGTCCATCCGCCTCCTGGCGCGCCGCTAGTAAGCGCGCGTAAATGGCCGTCACCAGGCTTGGGCGCACTCCCGCCGCATTCGCGGCAATCATCCCGTAGCCGTCGCTCAGCGCCGGATCGATGATGTTGCTGTACTCGACGGCCCTGGGGAACTTGGAAAAGTATCCGAACGCCGCGGCGGCATCGGCGTGCGCGGCATGTTCGTCGACGGCAATGCCATGCTCGCGCGCAGTTCGAAATGCCAGCGCCGGCAGCACTTGCTGATGGCACGAGAAACAGCTCTGCTTCGCGTACCAGTTTTGTTGACTCTTCTGGATGATCGCCACCGCCTTGCTGGCGGCTTCCTGGATGCGCGCGGTGGAATTGTCTGCCGCCCACCCAGCCGAAACCAGGCACACAATCCCGACGCAAACTTTCATACTGCCTCCCCGTTTACTTCGCCGCTGTGGAGTCGCGTACAAACGAAGCCACATCGTCATGGAACTGCTTCAGCACTTGTTCATTTACATAAACCATGTGCCCGGCCTCGTAATAGTGATAACTGATGTTGCCCTGCAGGCCAGGCGGAATGGGAAGATGACGCATTTCGTACACGCCCTCAAAGTAAGGTGTCGCCAGGTCGTAATACCCGCCTGTTAGCAGGACTTTCATTTTCGGATTCGATTTCATGGTGGTGGCCAAATCCGGCATTACGTTCGTGCCGCTAGAGGCAAACTGCGCCGGCGGCCCTCCGGGCGACTGATGCCGCAGGTCCCATTGGAATGCCGACGGGTCTGAGTCCGAATAGGCGCTTGGCTTATAAGTCTGGTTTTCGCCGAACTTCAATTCCGTCCGCAAGTAATGATTGATCGCCGTCGTGTAGGCCGACGAAACTGCATTGCTTTGCGGATCATATTCGGCTTCTTCGCTTAGCCGATCGTAATCCGGGCCCTGATAACGCGTGTCCAGCCGTCCGGTGGTGATCCCGGTGTCATCCTGCAGCGTTTTAGAAAAAGCGCCGCCGCTCACGCGCAGGTTCGATTTCAGCCAGTATGCCACGGGCAGGCCGGTGTACTGGTGGAGCTTCTCGGCCACGGCCTGCTTGCGCGCCTCAGGGAGTTCCGCCCCTTCGATCAAAGCCGACATATATTCACCCATGGCAAATTTCTCGACGGTCTTGAGAAAAGCCTCGAACGATGCGGGCTGCTGCGGAAGCTTGTGGTGATAAAACGCACTGGCGGCATAGGTGGGCAACGCCAGCGCATAAGGCTGGTCCACGCCCGGATTCCAGCGCGGCCCATCCACCGAATTGTCAAAGCTCAGGATGGCCGACAACAGCACAATCCCGTTCAGATCCACATTGTGCAGCATGGCGCTCAAGACCGCGCTACGCGGAGTTCCGTAGCTTTCTCCAAAGAGATATTTCGGAGAATTCCAGCGATTGAACTTCGTAAGAAACCGGCGGATGAAGCGCTCAAACGCGTGCGCATCCTGATCCGTACCCCAAAAGGCTTTTTCTTTATCCTTGCCCAGGATGCGGCTGAAGCCGGTGCCGGGAGCGTCGATGAACACCAGGTCGGCCACATCCAGCAAACTGTATTCGTTGTTGATGATTTTGTACGGGGCGCCCGGATCGTGCTGGGTATCGGTGGTGAATACGCGGCGCGGTCCAAAAGAGCCCATATGCAGCCACATGGTGGACGATCCCGGCCCACCGTTGTACAGAAACATCAAGGGCCGCGTCTCCGATGGAGCACCCTTCTTGAAGTAGGCGGTATAGAAAATTCGCGCCGTGGGCGGGGCATCCTCCGGCTTGGTTGGGTCAAGCGGTTTCTCGCCGGAATCCGGCAGAAGCTTTCCATCCACTCCGAGCGCAGCGTCCTGCGTATCGGTGGCCCCCACTGTCAGTGTTCCGGCCACCGCGCGATAGGCGATCGCCTGGCCGCCAACGGTGACCGTTCCCTCGGTGTTGGAGTCCGGTTGAACTGGAGTCGGCGGAGCCACGGGCAGCGCAGGCGCAGCCGTGACCACTACTTTGGTTTCGGTCTTTTGGTCTTGCTCCTGCGCGCTAAGCGCAAGGCCGGTGCAAGCCGCCAGGGAACAGATAAGAAACTGGCGCTGAAGCGTGTTCATCACCCCATCCTTTGAATTGGAATTATTAATCAATCGTACTTCAGTCGAGCGACGTCTTGGGAATAAGGCCTTGCCATACTGGCTTGCGTGCTGTTTCGGGATAATGCATCATCGGACTCATGCGTACCAGTCTCGTCGTGCGATTTGCCTGTGCGTTTCTTCCGATGCTGTTGCCGGCCCAGCAGCCGAAGAAAAAGATCCTGCGTGCGGACGACCTGCCGAAGTTCCAGTACTCCATCAACGGGAAGGTTGAAGACATGGTGAGCTCCGAGCAGGCTTTTCGCCCGTTTGCGGCCCAGGTGAGGAAAAACGTGGAGTCCGTACTGCGCGACTATGAAATTGACGACGCCGCCACCAAACGGGGGCTGCTCTCGACACTGATTGCGCTCGACATGCTAGAGGGCCACGACGATGCGGCGCGCCAACGCCTGGACGAACTGCAATCACTGGAGGAAAAACCCGCAGCCAAAGCTTTGAGCGGTTTGATCTCACGCTCCATTCTGGACGCGCGGCGTGAAGCAAGCGACCGCAATTCGCCCGCTTACCGAAGGGCCGTTTATGCCGCCCTGACACGCACGCTGGACGGTCTGCCATTCGATGTGGTGCAGAACGATTTGAAATTAGCCAAAAGAAGTGTGGACATCGCTTCGGAGCCGTTTGTGCTGGGCCAGATTCAGGCCAGCTTCGATCCGGTGGTGGAGAAAACCGGTGGGCTTACGTCAGACCTGGCGGACACGCTGCCCGGCTTGCGCATGCTGCTGGTGGAACGAATCCCTCTGAAGGACACACTGACCGAGGCGCTGGGCACTTATCTTTCGGCGCACGCCAAGGAGAAACAAGACATATGGGCGGCGCGCGCGGTGAATCTAGAGCCTGGGAAATATCAACCCATCAACGTGGCGGTGTGGGACAGCGGCGTCGACCTGCCGATCTTCCGTGACCGGGTGCTCAAGAACTCCGAAGGCCGGCCGGAGGTGCTGGCTTACGACATTGATAGTCGCAAGACCACAGGCAATCTGTTTCCGCTCAGCAGCGCGCAGGCCGCCCGGTTTTCAGAAGCGAAAAAAGAATTGAAGGGCATGTCGGACATGCAAGCCAATGTGGAAAGCCCGGAATCCAGCGAACTGAAACAGGCCATCGCCAAGCTGAAACCGGAACAGGTGAAGCCGTTCATTGAAGAACTCAATCTGTTTAGCGTTTACTCGCACGGCACCCATGTGGCGGGCATCCTGACGGCCGGCAATCCTTATGCGCGCCTGGTGGTGGGCCGCATCACTTTTGATTGGAAAATGATTCCCGACCCCTGCCCGTCGCGCGCGGAAATCGAGCGGGACGCCGTGGCCGTTCAGGACTACGTGAACTTTTTCAAGAGGAACCAGGTGAAGGTCGTGAACATGAGCTGGGGCGGAGCAGTAAAAGACTACGAAGACAGCATGGAGAAGTGCGGTATCGGCAAGGATATCCAGGAACGAAAGAGCACTGCGCGCGAATGGTTTGAAGTCGAGAAAAACGCGCTGGAGAAAGCCATGCTCTCGGCGCCGGAGATTCTGTTCGTGGCCGCGGCCGGCAACAGCGATTCCGATTCCAGCTTTGTGGAAGCCATTCCGGCAGCCCTGAAGGTGCCGAATCTGCTGACGGTGGGAGCCGTGGACAAGGCCGGCGATGAGGCGTCGTTCACCAGTTATGGGCCCACCGTGGTGGTGGACGCCAACGGTTACGAAGTGGAGAGTTACATCCCCGGTGGTGACCGTCTCAAGATGTCGGGTACTTCGATGGCGTCACCCAACGTGGCCAATCTTGCGGCCAAGATTCTGGTGGTGAATCCGAAACTGACTCCGCCGCAGGTGATCGACGTCATCCGCAAGACGGCCGAGAAAACCGCTGACGGCCGCCGCAATCTGATCGATCCGAAAAAGGCCGTTGCCCTGGCGCAGAATCCGTGAGGCCGCCGGTTTAACGTAAAGCCGAGTAGAGCGCCTGTTTCCATCGCGGGACATCGATGGCCCAATGCACCTTGGCGTTTGGGCCGCGTGGAATTAGCTCTGCCCATGTGGCGCGATTTCGCTGGTCGGCTGCAACGCCCAGGCGATCCACCACTGTCATGCCGCGCGTCAGTTCGGAAGCTGTTTCAATATCCACGCAGTGCCGGCTCGATTCGGTGCCAATGGATGGATCGAGCGCGACAGACATCGCCACCGGGTCGGGAAGGGAAATGCCATCTTCGCCAGTCTGCGAGTGGTACGCGGTTCGCGCGATACTGTTGCACTCCACTGCAAAGCGGGCAAGTTCCGTGCCCATATTCTGGATGAACTGTATGTCCGCGGGCTGAAGAACGGCGGCGCCGCGGCACAGATGCCAGCCAACCATTTCAATGCGTAAACCGCTGTGGAAGACCATGCGAGCGGCTTCTGGATCCACCCAGATGTTGTATTCAGCGGCCGGAGTGACGTTGCCTTCGCAACATGGCGCACCGCCCATGATGACGCAGCGCCCAATGTGATCGGCCAAGTCCGGCGCCTGCGCCAAAGCGAGCGCAATGTTGGTGAGCGGGCCCAGCGTGACCAGCAGAATTCCCGGATTGCTGCGCGCTATCGAAATAATGGCTTCCACCGCAGGCCGTTTTTCGGAGCTGCGCCGAGCCGGCGGATAGCCGTGGTCGCCTAAGCCATCGCTGCCGTGAAACCATTCGGCGGTCGCCAGGCTGCGGGCTAGCGGCTTAGGGGCGCCCTGGTATACGGGCGTATTCGAGCCACAGAGTTCCACGGTATAGAGCGCATTTCGCGTGGCTTGCTGGACACCCACGTTTCCCGCCACGGTCGAAATTGCGATGACGTTCGCGTCTTTGGACCGCAGCGCCATGATCAGCGCCACGGCATCATCGGAAGCGGTATCGGTATCGATAAGAAAGGGGGTTTTCACGCGACGCAGGATAACAAATTGGCCCGCGAAACTCGGCACAAAATCGGCGTAATCTCCGCAAAGTCGCCGCTTGCTCTACTGCAGCTTATGCCACCACTCCCGGAGAGCCTGGCAGCGACCGTTCGAATCCAAAGAGATCATGAAGATCCCATCCAGCTTTGTTTGCAGGCCAGGCGGCACGCGGACAAACGATGCCCACCACCTGGCGATACCGTGCTCGTCGGTGACCGCGACGATCTCATAGTCAAATTGGATTCCTTCCTCGGTTTTTGCGACATCGTCCCAATATTCGTAGATTGCATCGCGACCACGTAAGGGTTCGCTGAACGGTGTCACTTGATAGGTGGCGTCGTCGGTGTACAGCGCGGCCGCGGCTAGGGGGTCGCGGCCCATCCAGGCTCGAGCGTAAGAGTCCAGCCACTGTTTGAAGGATTCGCGGTCCATACGCTAAACATACGACGCTTATTTTTTGGAGCCTACTACACTTCGCGCGGGGAAATCGGAGCTTTCTGGCTTTGCGCTGACCACGCAGCGGAAGCTGCGATTCACATCTTTAACCGCAACACGGAGAGAATCAGTTCGGACGCGTCTCAACGTACCTCCACGCTGCCGTCCGGCGCCAATCGCCAGCTTGGATTCCAGGCAATTTCCCATGCAAAGCCATCGGGATCCGCAAAGTACCCCGAATAGCCTCCCCAAGATGCCTCTCGCGCTGGCTTTAGAATCGTGGCCCCCGCTGCCGCCGCATTGCTGATGAGGGGATCGACTTCGCTTTTCGCGCGCACATTGTAAGCCAGAGCCACTGCTGCCATCCCAAACGTTGCCGGATCAACCTGAAAATCTTCGGCGAGCTTTTCACGCAGGAACAGGGCGAAAACCATGCTGCCAGCCTGGAAAAAGAGGATCTCCTTATCCTCATATGCGGGCTTCCAACCAAGCCCGTCCGCATAGAATCGCTTCGAAGCGCCGAGATCCTTCACACCGAGTGTTACCAGGCTAATTCGCTGCTCCATGGTCTTCGATTCTCCTAACGCGAAAGGAAAAAGTGATGCTGCCGCAAAGCTAGTGAGAAGCTCCCTTCGGCTCATCATCTCCCAAAGCTAAATTGGAGTGCCAGGGTAAGTCTTGAATGAATCGGACAACGACCGGAAAATTCTCTTCAGAGGGCGGGTTTGCCTTTTACCCTCCTTTTGATGTGGCAACCTGGTCATGGGAGGAGCAGGACCCGGCTACCTGGAACTCGCGGAGAAAGAATGGAGGGCGTGGTTACGCGCGAAACTCTTGAGAGGTTGAAGAGGTTTCACCGGATCGCGCACTGACCGGGTGGGGAGATGATAACTATTGGGATTATGCAGCCATCTAGATTGTGCAAAGGCTACTGAGGAGCGATTGGCGCGAAAAAGTCGACCAGATTACCGTCTGGATCACGAAAATAAATCGAGCGGGTACCCCATGGCTGAATGGTAGGCGGCTTGACCCACTGTTTCACAAGATTGTGTAGCCGCGCATACTCATGGTCGACGTCCTCTACTCTAAACTCCAAGATCGCACTGTGATTCTGTCCAGCGATCGTGGAGCCAGGGATATATTTTTCTTGGGCCTCGGCTGCGAACAACGCGAGAACTCCTGTGCCGGTCCGAAAGTCGACGTAGGTTTCATCTGCCTTGTGTGGTTCCATCCGCAAAACCTGCGCGTAGAAAGTGGCAAGCCTGTTGACATCGTTCGTGATGAGGCAGGTGTTGATGAGCGCGGGAGCAGCGTTTGGTGTCGACCGAGAACTGCTGCTTTCGGTTGCACGAGGCATAGAGACCGTGATCGCAGCCGTCAGGCTAAGGATCAGAAATGGTGCTGAAACGATGGATGATTTCATGGTGGCTCCCTTTCTCGTTGATTCGTTCCAGCTCGAAACATGCATGGCCGATGCGCTTGCCGAAGAGGTACCGAATCCGTCAGATGACAACTGCACAGTGCCGCGCTGCGATCATTCTTGCTAGTACGTCTTTCTCGTCGTGTGATCGTCTTGAAGATAGATCGCAACACTGGCGTCTGTCTTGAATGAATCGGACAAGCGTCTTAGCGGTCTTCGCCGCCGGTTGTGTTGAGAAGATCTGACAATCGCAGAGCGCACCGTGCAGATCCAAGCAGCACTGTCGGCGGGCTGCCCGAAAAGCGCTGGACTTCGCGAGTCATATGCGCTTGATCCGCATAGCCCGCGTCCG
>DATHNM010000013.1:0-4711 GCA_035486095.1 Bryobacteraceae bacterium | reverse complement strand
CCGCCCATCCGGCACCGAAGATGTCTACAAAATTTATGCCGAGAGTTTTCGCGGCTCCGATCACTTGAAAAAGATTCAGGAAGAGGCGCAGTCCATGGTGGGCACCGTGCTCAACGGCGTGGCCGTCTGAGAGAGTGTTTTACTTGGCCGCCAATGCCAGCGGGCTGAAACTATCCGCCCCATAATTCAACAGATCGCCGATTCGATCCACGCTGATATCAGCCGGCGGATATTTCTTGAAAACTTCCGGGTCGTGCGCATAATGCCCTTGCCGCACGAACACCGTGGTGACACGCGAATTCCAAATGTTCTTGATCGCGTGCAGGATTCGCAGCTTGTCGTCCACCAGCACATAATGATCGGCCGGATAGCGCTGTTCCACATCCGCGAGTTCCTGTTCCTTGTGAATGTAGATCAACACATTGCCGTCGAATAATTCGAACAGGCCCGAGCGATACACTTTGTGCGGCTGAAAAACCACATCGCCATCGGAAAGAATCACGGGCTGGCCCCATTGCGCCACGTGCTGCACGGCGTCCACCGAATTTGGAAACAGGCGGTTGGCGAACGGATAGCCCATCAGAAAATAGGACACCGCCAGAAGATTGGGATCGTGCGGATAGTCGAAACGATAACGCTGCAGCGCTCCCAGATAATCGGCATAACCGAGCTCCTCGCGGATCTCCTCGAATCGCTGCCAGTAGCGTTGGGACCGTTCCGGGCCGACGCGGGATTGCAGGTGGCGCTTCAAATCGGCCGTGACATGATCGTTGTCGAGCAAGGTATTGTCGACGTCAAAGAGAAAGACGGTCTTGTTATCCGGCATATTGGTCCTCAGACTGGCTGTGGCTGCTGTCGATTGGCCCGGTCAGCGGCGATGGTCACTTGCATATCGCGCGCCAAGTGTACAACTTGCTGCACCAGGCTGCGGCGCGACAAAGCAGGCCATTGGCTGGTCTGCGGCCGCGCCATAAACAAATGGGTGACGCCGTTCAGGTGCGCGAACTCCACCAGCGTCTTGGCTACGTCCTGGCCTTGCAGCACACGCGTCTCAATGTGCAGATTCCGGGCGAAGTTTAGATGGTGCTCCACCATCTCACGATCGCGAGTGGGCATGTCGTGCAAGTCTATTTCACGCGATACGGCGACGGCGAAACAGTCCGCGTGCAGATAATCGGCCACGCGTTTGCCACGCCGAAGCAGCATGGCAGTAGCCGGCTCCGGCGACACTAAAATAAGAATCCGATCGCCGTTGTCGGACGGCGGTTCGGCCTCGTCGCGATAGCCCGGCTCCGGCTCAAATCCGGGAGCGTCGTAGTCCACTTGCCGGATATCGACTTCGTGCGCCGTCTGCCGCAACGCCAGTTCGCGCAAAACCACGAGCGTGGATTCCCGGAAAAAATTCTCCAGTGCCTTCTGGGCTTTGTCCTGCGAATACACCACGCCGCGCGATAGCCGGTTCAGCAGCGCGCGCGGGGTTAGATCCACCATCACCACCTGATCGGCCTGCTGCATCACCCAATCCGGAATGGTCTCGCGAACCCGAATGCCGGTAATGTTCCAGATCTGATCGTTGAGGCTCTCCAGATGCTGGATGTTCATGGTGGTGAGAACGTCAATGCCGGCCTCCAGCAGCGCCTGCACATCTTGCCAGCGTTTTAGCCTTTCGGAACCCGGGACGTTGGTGTGCGGAAATTCATCCACCACGCACAGCTCGGGACGGCGGCGGATGATGGCGGCGGTATCCATTTCTTCGAAGAGCCCGCCGCGGTAATCGACCTTGCGGCGCGGAACCACTTCCAGCCCTTCGGTTTTGGCGATGGTATCCTTGCGCGCGTGCGGCTCGAAATAACCGATCACCACATCTATTCCGGCGCGTTTCGCGGCCTGGGCCTCTTCCAGCATCTGATAGGTCTTGCCCACGCCCGCGGCATAGCCCAGGAAGATCTTGAGTTTTCCCAACGGTGGGCGATCGGGCATGGCTAGTGGGGAAACACTCGCACGTCGATATCGTTCGCCCCGCGAATCAAGCGGTCTAACGGCGTGCCCGTGAACCGTTCCCACCACTGCTCGCGCGTGCTGTGGCCGACGAAAATTTGCGTCACGCCGTGTTCGTGTGCAAACTTCAGCAGCGTCTCAATGGGGTCCTGTCCATCCAGAATCTCGATGCGGGCCTGCGCGGCGCGCGCGATGGCGAGATTGCGCTCCAAGGCTTCCTGGTCGCTGGCGGATATTTCGGCCTGGCGCACGTAGGCCACCGTGAGATCACCATGAAACCGATCTGCATTGCGCTTGCCGCTGGCGATCATCGGCGCGGCGTTGGCTCTGGGCGTGATACACACCAGAATGCGCTCCTGCGCCCCGAAGGTTTGCGCGATGCCATTGCGATGCAGGTACGCTTCCAGCTGTTTGTCCACCACGTCGGCCGCCAGCAGCAGCGCAATCTCGCGCAGTTCAGAAAGCTTTTGCGCCGGCCCGGCGGCCATCTGGCCGTCCTTGGCGATGCACATTTCAGGCGGCGCATCCACCACGACAATTTCGTCGGCTGAATTCAGAAAGCTGCGCGGCACGGTTTGCGTTACCAGCTTGCCGGTCACCCGCTGCACGCGCTCGCGCAGATCGTCGATGTATTGAATATTGACGGAGGTGATGACAGAGATGCCGGCGTCCAGAAGTTCGTTTACATCCTCCCAGCGGCTGGCGTGGGCCCATCCGGGCGGATTGTCGTAAGCCAATCCATCCACCAGGCAGACACTGGGGTGGCGCTTGAGAATGGCGGGCGTATCCATCACGTAGATCCCGTTCACCTCGCGCAGCGGAATCACTTCCAGCTTGCTCAACACCCCTTCGATTTCGGGCGACGTCTTGGGCTGAATGGCGCCGACGACAACATCCTGGCCGCGTTCGCGCCGCCGCCGTCCTTCGTCCAGCATGCGATAGGATTTGCCGACTCCCGAGGCGTACCCCAGAAAGACTTTCAGCCGGCCCCGGCGCTCGTAGTCCTCTTCTGCCTGCACTTGTTGCAGCAATTCTTCGGGGGTGCGGCGTCGAATCGCGCTGGGCATTGAGGTTACTTCCATTATTACCGTTTGGCCGTCTAGCGCCAAGTTGGCTGTACCGATGTGTTAATGGTTGGCTGGTTGGTCGGCGTAATAGATGGGATTCTGGCGCATCACTGGCGTGCATGGCGCTCGATTTGTTGTTTTGAAAAAACGAAGCCATCGTCGGCGGGCTGCCAGGAAAGTCCTTTGCGCTGATGGCGCAGGAAGAGTTCGGCCGCTTCGGTGAGCTGGCGGCGCTCAAGGCGGCGGCGATCTTCCTGGATTTCGCACCGAACTGTTCCGGCAATGCTGGTTACTCTGTAACGGGAGCGAGGCTGATGTTCTCGACGAAACCGTACACGGTTGCGAGCCGCGTGCCAATTGACAGCCCCTTTTGGAATGTCCGAAAGCGAGCCTCCAAACGCAGACGTTGATTGGCGCTTATTTGAAACGCAAGTGTATTACTTTTCGCCCACAATTGTTGCAACAGTATGCCATGTTCGCCGGGCGCTACTTCCAGGTCGGCGGTGTCGCCGGGGCAAACTGAACCCACTTTTATCCCGTCGATTTCAATGCGGTAAGGTGACATCGAAGCCCCCAGCGTTAGCCCGGCAATCATCGGATGAAATTCAATCGACAAATGGGCCGTCCCGGCGCCGGTGGCGGTTTGAGTGGGGCGATTCACGACGGGTACGGGCGGCACTTCCTCTACGCCACGAATGTTTACCGAGGGACTTTTGGCAATCTCACCTTGGGCAATCTCGAGAGCCGGCTTTCTTGTGATCTCTTCACAGACGGCGCGAAGTGAAGTTGCGATTTTCAAGAACGCTTCGTCAAGATTCAACCAGGTGGTCACTGGCTTACCGTCCATGGGCACAGCCGATAGCTTGCCGAACGGGCAGCGAAACCAGTCGGTTGGTCGAAGTATGACGGGGATTACGCGGGCCTGTCCGGCGGCATGCCGGTCAAGGGCTTTTTTCATCTCGATGCCCCAACAATATTCGGAGGCGATAAAGTCGGGGCTTACCAGAAGCAGAATTATGTTCGCGGTGTCCAGCGCCGCCGCAATCTCCGCGCCGAAATCATTTCCCGCCGAGATACGGTGATCGCTCCACGGATGTATTACGCCTTCGTATTCCAGTGGCTTCAGGTGTCTGGCGAGTTGGTCATAAAGCGCCTCGTCGCGATGGGAGTACGAGATAAAGACAACGAGCGCCATGGTCTTGGTTTAGCACATCAGGACAGTAGCCAAATATATCAAAATGCAGTCTTCGTGAGGCGCAGTGCTGTGTAGATGCGGGCGCTAACCGGCGCGCGCTCGCGAGCATGATTTACGATCGAGGAATGGCCGTCTTCGTCAATTTGCAGACCGTTCACCCGCGCAAGTTGGCTGCGGTGCGGCGCCAGGTGGCTCCGGGCGGCGTTGCCTCGGAATGGGGGCCGGCACTGGGCAAGGTCTGGGATTTGATTCGCAGCCAGCCGGGCCTGTGGACCAATGGCCACAACATTTTTGTCTATCACCACCCGACACAGCCGGGCGCGCCGATCCTGTGCGACTTTGGTGTGGAGGTGACGCGCACATTTGAAACTGCGGGGGAGGTGTACGCGACCGAAACGCAAGCGGGCGAGGCGGCCGTCGCCATCCACCACGGGCCGTACCATCGCATGCA
>DATHNM010000012.1:0-7174 GCA_035486095.1 Bryobacteraceae bacterium | reverse complement strand
GGATGCTGACGCTCAGCCCGAAGTAAACCGGAATCGGTGGATTGCGAGCAAAATCCAGGCTGAACGTAGGATCCACCGACCCATTCGCTATCGCCAGACGATGATCGGTCTGCGCCTTGTCCACGGCTTCCATGGCGGCTTTCAGATCCGGCCGGCTGTCCATCGCCAGGCGCCGCAGTTCTTCGCGCGGCCGAATCTGATCCGGAAAATCGAAAGCTCCGGCTACGTCGAACTGCTCCACCGGCGTCCGGTCGTTTAACAGCATCAATAACTGAATTTTCGCCGTTCGCAGATTCACGGTGGCTGTTTGTACATCGGTCTCATACTGCACGCGCTGCAGTTCCAGGCGCTGGTAGTCCACCTTGGCAATGTCGCCGGCCTTAAGCCGGTCGTTACTCACGGTGAGTAAATGATTGTAATAGGCCAAATTTTCCCGCGTCAGATCCAGGATGGCCTTCTGCTGCAGAGTCTGGACGAACGCGCTGCGCAAGTTGAAAAGCAGGTTCCGCTCCTGATCGGCATACTGGGCCACGGTGATCTCAGTCTCTTTTTGCGCGCTCTCTCGCCGCAATTCCCGCTTGTGCCCGCGCTCATGCAGGTAGTTGATGGAGCCGGCCGGGAACGCGTAGGCGAAAGGCGCGTACTCCTTGGAGCCTCCGTTGGGAGGAGTCTGCGTCGAAAACGGATTGATCTGGTCTATGGCGCCGGTCAAATCTGGATTGGGCCGTAAGTACGCCGTGATTTCCTGCGCGCGCGACTCGTCGATACTAATCTGCGCGGCCCGCAGCGTCGGATTGTTGGCTTGAAAACGGTCGCGAAGCTGTTCCCAGCTGAAGCTCTGAGTTTGCGCGAATGCATTCCATCCCAGCGTCGCCATCAGCAAACTCCATCCCAACCCTGCCCGCACTACTCTCTTAGGGTCTCTGCTCTGTAATTGGCTCATTCGCTAATTCCGATTTTATGCCGCGCACTCGATTAATCGGTTACAGAGCCTTTTACAGCCAGGGCATCGCCGTACCTTGGCGCTGGCGGCGGATCTGGATCTAAACTAAAGGTAGCGTTCTATTTAAAGACGAGTCCAGTATCGTTCGGTTACGTTGAACCACTATCTTTTGGCCAACAGTCACGGGTCTTTCTGCTATCGGAGCGCTAGAGTATTGCGAAAGGTGGCGGGGGCATGTCTAGAATATGACTAAACCGGCGCACATCCCCATGCTTTCCTTCTTTCTTCGCGGCGGTACCAGGTCCGTCCTGCTCAAGACGGGAGCCTTAATCGCCATTATCGCGTGCGCGGACTGGGCGGCCGACAGGGACGTCACGCTCGGCTTCCTCTATCTGTTCCCCATGTTGATGGTCGGCAGCGTTTTAAAGCGCTGGCAGATCGCGATAGTAGCCGCTCTTTGCACGTTGCTCACCGAAAGTTTCGATTCGTTCGACTGGCGGCCCAGCGCCGGCATCCCGCGCGATATTCTCATTTTCGCCGCGTTTCTCGGCATGGGGCTCTTCGTCTTTGAAATGGTCCGCAGCCGCCAGGCCGCTCTCATCCATCTGAAGCAAATTGAAACGGAAAGTGAAGCCCGGCGAGCGGCCGAGGAGCAGCTGAAGGTGCTGGTGGATAGCAGCCCAGTGGCCATCTTTACCGCCGATTCCGAGGGCTTGGTCCTGCAGGCCAACGATGCGGCGCACCGTTTGTTTGCTCTCCATCCTGGATCGCTCCCTGGCCGGTCCATCCGCCAGTATCTGCCCACGCTGGTGAATGTCCCGGCGCCCGAGCCCAATGGAACGTCGTTCCGTACCGTCATGCAATCCCGCGGCCTGCGTCAGGACGGCGAAGCTTTCCTGGCCGATATCTGGTTCTCTACCTACCGCACCAGCGTCGGCTCGCGACTGGCCGCCATGGTGCTGGATACCTCTGAAGACCTGCGCAACCGGGAAGAATACAGCCTCCACCAGCTGCTGGCGGCGTCGCGGATTCTGGTGGGCGCGGTGTCCCACGAGGTTCGCAACGTGTGCGGCGCCATCGCGGTGGTGCACGAGAATCTGACGCGCAACAGCGCTCTGGCCCACAACAAGGATTTCGAAGCGCTGGGCACGCTGATTGAAACACTCGAGAAAATTGCCGCGCTGGAGCTGCGCCAAACCCCATATCCAGCGGCGCGCGTGGACCTGCCGGCCCTGCTGGAAGAGCTGCGCATCGTCATCGAACCGGCCCTGCGGGAACAAGGCATCGAGGTTTCCTGGAATATCCAACCAGGCCTGCCGGCGGTTTGGGCCGATCGGCAGAGCCTGATGCAGGTGTTCCTCAATCTCACCAAGAACAGCCAGCGCGCCATGCTGGATCGGCCTGCCGGCCAGCTCGAGATTATCGCCCGTGCCGAGGGGCAGCGCATCGCAGTTCGGGTACAAGATACCGGCGGTGGTGTGACGCATCCCGAACATCTGTTCCGGCCATTTCAGCCGGGCGCCCAATCCACTGGCCTGGGCGTCTATCTCTCGCGCGCCCTGATGCGATCCTTCCGCGGCGACCTGCGCTATGAACCGGAACCGCGCGGCGCTACTTTCGTGGTGGAGCTGTCGCCGGTGCTGGCCGGTAATTTGCCCGGAGCAAGTAATCAGCCCGGAGCAAATAATCAGAAAGAGACTTATGGAAATCCGGATTCTGCTGGTGGACGATCACAGCCTGTTCCGGGACAGCCTCAGCCGGTTGTTGCAGACTGAGCCCGGCTTTCGCATGGTGGGCTCTTGCGCCACCATTGCGGAGGCGCTGCCCCTGGTGGTGAGTGAACAGCCTGACATTATTTTGCTGGATTACGATCTGGGCGAGGAGCAGGGGACCGTTGCGCTGGACGAAATTCGCAAGCATGGATTCAAAGGGCGTGTCCTGATGGTCACCGCCGGGATGAGCGATGCCGCAACCGTGCGGGTACTCGAAAGCGGATCTGAGGGCATCTTCCTCAAGCACAGCTCGCCGGCGCAACTGACGGAAGCCATCCGCCGGCTGGTGGCCGGTGAACTCTGGCTGGATCCGCGCGCCATGCGGTCGCTCATCGCCGGCGCCACCGGCAAATCCGAGGAACAGCGCAGCTCGCAGTTGCTCACTCCCCGCGAGCGGTTCGTTCTGCAGGGCGTATTCGAGGGACTTACCAACAAAGAAATCGCTGCCCAACTGCAGGTCTCCGAAGGCGCCATCAAAGCTGTGATGCAGCAACTATTCGATAAAACCGGCGTCCGCACCCGGAGCCAACTGGTCCGCATCGCGCTCGAAAAACGCGCTGAGGACTGGCTAACGGGTGGATCCAGTGCTTCGTAAGGTATTTCCCGCCATAACTTCTCGGGTCACGCTCTTAGTACGAACTTAGAAAATGTACTTAGAGACGGTACACTCGTAACTTTCTCGGATAATATTGGTCTTTAGTCTGAAAGTGGTTTTCCGTTGCCGAACCAATTCAATCCTACGATGGCTGCTCTCGCACACTCGATTCCCTCTGAACAAGATGCCGAGCGCCGCTCCGAAGCCCGGTACCCTACGCAGGATCCCGCTGAACTGGAGCTGCTGAACGGCCCCGCCGATCCGATCTACGGAACAGTTCTCGATGTTTCCCGCTCCGGATTGCGGGTCGCTCTTGCGCAGCGCATTGATCGCGGCGAGCAGGTAAAAGTGAAGTTGCACGACAACGTCATTTTCGGCGAAGTACGCTACTGCCGGGCGGTGTCAGGCGCGTTCCAGGCCGGCATCAAGATTCAGGATCTGGTGCGCCCCTCGATCCGCAATAGCCAGCACATCGCTGACGACCCGCTTTCCCTGTATGCCGTGGGCAAGGGCCTTTCGGTTCCCGAGGTCATTGATGTCCGCGAGCATCTGGTCCGCTGTGACGCCTGCCGCCATCGCCTGGCCGCCAAAGAGGCTATGTTGAACCCCTACACTCAGGGTAAACGGCGCCGTTCCCTGGGTCCGCAACCGCGCGCGTAAGCAGCGGGTTCGCCTAAAGTAAAGCACCTACCCGCCGATCCAAGATCATGGGCGATCCGTCCCTTCCGGCAAGCTGGATATCGGTGCGCCTGGCCCAGCGGCCTCTGCTGGCCTGCCTGGCCGTATTCCTGTTCACCATTGGCATCCGCGCGGCGCTGCTTCCGGTGTTGCACGTTCCAATGCCCGCCGTGCACGACGAATTCAGTTATCTTCTGGCGGGCGATACTTATGCCGCAGGCCGCCTGGCGAACCCGCCGCATCCCTTTTGGCAGCACTTTGAATCGTTCCACATCATCCAGCAGCCCACTTATGCCTCGAAATACCCGCCTTTGCAAGGCTTGGTGCTGGCATTTGGCGAGCGTGTCTTTCATCGACCCTCCGATGAATCCCAAGAAGCAGCGTGGATCGGGGTCTGGCTGAGTGCCGGGCTAATGTGCGCCGCAGTCTGCTGGATGTTCCAGGGTTGGACCACGCCCGGTATCGCGTTTAGCGGTGCACTGTTGGTGGCCCTGCGGGTCGGCATTCTGAGCTATTGGATGAATTCCTACTGGGGCGGCGCGGTCCCCGCGATTGGTGGAGCGCTCCTGCTGGGCGCGTTGGGCCGCATCGTTTTCAACCGCCAGTTTGCGCATGGCGCAACCTGGGCTGTGGGGCTGGCCATCCTGCTCAATTCGCGCCCCTATGATGGCGCGGTACTGGCGGTGCTTTCGGGCGCGGTATTGGTTTGGAGATTCTTCCGGATTCCGGCTCTGGCAACCCGCGTTGCGCTGCCGGCGGCCGCGGTGCTGATTCCCGTCGCTGTGTGCATGCTTTATTACAACGCGCGCGTGACGGGCCATCCGTTTGAGCTGCCTTATCAACTGCACGATCTGCAATATGGGGCCGCTCCCGTATTCGCCTGGTCATCGGCGAAGCCGGCGCCTGTCTATGACCACGCGGTCATGCGAATCTTTTGGAGCAAGATTGAAGCCGACCAGGTACGGGACACGCAAACGAATCTGCTGCCGGCTTACCTGATTAAGCTCGCCAGTCTGTACGGTTTCCTGTTCTGCTTCTATCCGCTGTTTCTCCCAGCGCTCATCTGGCCCTATCCACTGCAAAAGCCCGAGGAGCGCCTCGGAGTCTTTCTGCTGGCCGGAGGATTGCTGTCGCTCTTTCCCATTAATGGCTTGCAGTATCACTACGCGGCGGCGATCATGCCCCTGATTTACCTGCGGTTTCTGCACTCCATCGGCCGCCTGTGGAACTGGCGTCCCAATTCGAAGCCCTGGGGCCTGGCGCTGGCGATGCTGCTCATTGCGCTTATTCCGATTCAATTCGGCCGCGACGTCTGGAAGCTTTTCGCCGACGGAGAGTACGCGCCGCCCATGGCTCAGCCTTATCACAACATGCTGCAGCGGTTGGAAGCTCTTCCAGGACGCCAACTGGTGCTGGTGCGCTACGCTCCCAGCCACGATGTCTTTCAAGAGTGGGTTTACAATCGCGCCGACATCGACTCTGCCCAGATTGTTTGGGCGCGCGAGATGAGCCCGTCCGAAGACGCGCCGCTGGTCCAATATTTTCGCGGCCGCAGCGTCTGGCTGCTTGAGCCGGATCAATCGCCTCCGCGGCTTACGCCGTATCAGGACGCTCCAGCACTACAGAGCGTGGCCCAAAAGGCCGAATAATCAACGAGCAAGGGAGAATCGTTTGGCGATTGGCATATTGGGCGGCGGGTTGGCGGGGCTTACCATCGCCGCGCATCTGGAGCACGATTGCGAGGTTCTGGAAAAGGAAAGCCGCGGCGGCGGCCATTGCCAGACCGTCCAGGAGTGCGGCTTCACCTATGATGCCGGCGGCCCGCACATCATCTTCTCGCGCAATCAGCAGATGGTGGACTACATGGTCTCGCTGCTGGGCGATAATGTGCACCGCGCACGCCGCAACAACAAGATTTTCTACAAGGGCCGCTACGTAAAATACCCCTTCGAGAACGGCCTCTTCGATCTGGAGCCGCAGGATCGCTTTGAGTGCCTCTATCACTACATCAAGAACGACTATCCCCCGCCCCAGACCAATTTCAAGGAGTGGATCTATCATCACTTCGGCAAAGGCCTGGCCGAAAAATATCTGATCCCCTACAACGAGAAAATCTGGAACGTTCCAGCCGAGGAGTTGGGCCTGGAATGGGTGGAGGGCCGCGTCCCCAAGCCGCCTATTGAAGACGTGATCAAGGCCGCGGTGGGCGTGGAAACCGAAGGCTACACGCACCAGCTTTATTTCAATTACCCGGCGCAGGGCGGTATCGAATCGCTGCCGCGCGCCATGGCAGGCCGGGTCCACAAAATTGTTTCAGACTTCACGGTGGAAAGCATCTGGCGGGAAGGCAACGGCTGGTGCGTGAGCAATGGGCTCAGCGCTCGCCGCTACGATGCATTAGTCTGCACCATTCCCATTCAGGAACTGGCGGCGGCGCTGGAAGGCACGCCGCCCGAGATTCTGGCTGCCGTGAACGCTCTGCGCTACAACTCATTGGTAACGGTTTCGGTGGGTCTGGATGCCGCGCGCGTCCCCGATTACACGGCCATTTACGTCCCCGATCCCGAGGTGCGTTTCCATCGCCTCTCCTTCCCGGCCGCCTTCAGCCCGCACAATGCGCCGCGCGGCCAATCGATTATTCAGGCTGAAATCACCACCAATCCGGGCGACGGCTCGCATGAGATGAGCGACGAAGCGCTGCTCGCGGATGTTGTCGGCGATCTGCAGGCGATGGATCTGGCCCGCCAGTCGGAAGTCTGCTACGGGCGCGTGCTGAGAACCAAGTATGGCTATGTGGTCCAGAACGACGATTGCCGCCGCTATCTGAAGCAGGCCAAGGCTTATTTCGAGCAGATCGGCATTCCGTTGTGCGGCCGGGTGGCCGAATTCGAATACATCAACATGGATGTTTGTATCGAGCGCGCGCAAAACGTGGCCGGCCGGCTCAACCGGGCTGTCCCTGTGCCGCTGGCGCCCCTCGAAATTTCCGTATGAAACCATCCCCGCGGCCCTATTTCGAAATCGCCAACCCTGAAATACCGAACATCCTGCAGGGCTCTCCGCGCGGCCTTCGCGTGCTCGACGTGGGGTGCGGTTCGGGCACACACGGGGCGGAACTGCTTCGCCTTTTTGGCCATCGGGTGGTGGGTGTCGATCTTTCCGAGCCGTCCATCGAAAAAGCCAAGG
>DATHNM010000011.1:0-5731 GCA_035486095.1 Bryobacteraceae bacterium | reverse complement strand
CGATGGCTTTAGCCAAGCCCGTGGTAGAACCGCCGCCCACCGCGACGCAGCAATCCGCGCCCAGCGCCAGGGCTTGTTCGCGGGCCTGTTCGGCGATCTCTACCGGGACGTGCATTACCGCCTTGTCGAACAATCCAACGGCGCCGGCGCCCAGGCGATCCACCATCTGCCGCCCTTCTTTGCGCTGCTCCGGCGTCGACAATACCAATGCGCGATGTGCGCCCAGGCGCTCGATCTCTTGCGGTAAATTATCCAGGCAACCCACGCCAAACACGACACGCGAGGGCAGCATGTCGTAAGTGAAGCTGAGCATCAGACCTGTCCGGCGTGGGCGCGCGCGGTGCGTTCGTTCAGGTCGCGCAGCACTCGCAGTTCGGTTTCGGTGGGTGCTTCGGTGGTGGCCAGCTGGGGCGCAACCTTCAGGGCCCAGCCGGTGGATTCAATGGCTTTTTCGACGGTTACTCCCGGGTGCAGGCTGGTAAGCGTCAGCTCCTTGGTGGTTTCGTCGGGAGTCATGATGCCAAGATCGGTGATCACCGCTGTGGGCCCTTTGCCGGGCAAATTCATTTTCGCGCGGCTGTCGCCACCGCTGAAATGGCCGCCGGAGGTGACGAAATCCAGCTTCTCGATAAACGCGCGCTTGTTTTGCCGCAGCGTAATCAGCACTTCCTTGGACGATGCGGCAATTTCCGGCGCTCCACCCGCACCCGGCAGGCGCACCGATGGGTGGTAATAATCGCCAATCACGGTGGTGTTGATGTTGGCAAAGCGATCGATTTGCGCGGCGCCCAGAAATCCCAGATCGATCCGGCCGCCCTGCAGCCAGTAAGCGAAAATCTCGGGAATGGAAACCACTGCGTCGGCGGTTTCAGAAAGCTCGCCATCGCCGATAGAGAGCGGCAGCACCGTGGGTTTGGTGCCGATGCATCCCGATTCGTAAATCAATACGGTGTCGGGGGCATGCGTAAGGCGCGCCAGATTCGCCGCCGCACTGGGCAGGCCGATGCCGACAAAGCAGGACGCACCGTTGCGGATCATGCGCGCCGCGGCAATGGTCATCATTTCATCGGCGGTGTATTTGATCTCAGACATGCGTCACCACTTGTTCCAGACTGCGCTTGAACTCGTCGAAATCGCTGGTGGAGAGCACGTGCTGCTGCATCCAGGCCTGGAACGTGGCGCGCTCGCGCGCGATGGAGTCCCATTGTTTGTAGAAGGCGTTGTTGCGTGGATAATAACCCTGCGCATACGACGGAAACGCGCCGCCCCTCACTTGGCAAACCGCGCCCACCACCCACGATGGAAGCACCACCGCGTTGGGCGGAGAGTTGAGTTGATCCACAATTTCTTCCACCGTGACGATCACGCGTTGGGCTGCCAGCACGGCCTCTTTCTGCACGCCGATCACGCCCCACATCAGCACATTGCCTTTACGGTCGGCCTGCTGCGCGTGAATCACCGTAACGTCGGGCCGGATGGCGGGAATGGCTGCCAGTTTTTCACCGGTGAACGGGCATTCGATGAACTTCACGCGGTTGTATTTCGGAAGGTCGGTTCCCAAATATCCGCGCAACAAGCCGAACGGCAGATGCGACGCTCCAGCGGCATAAGCGGCCGCCATCCCGGCATGCGCGTTTTCTTCCAGCGCCAGCGGAGCGGGCCAACGCTGCTCCACGGCGTCGCGCAGCCGATGCAAGGAACCAACTCCCGGATTGCCGCCCCAGGAGAAAATCAGTTTCGACGCGCAGCCTGACCCGATGAGCTGGTCGTAAATTAAGTCCGGCGTCATACGGATCAGCGTCAGATCGCGGCGCCCCTGACGGATGATCTCGTGCCCGGCGGCAAAAGGAATCAGATGTGTGAAGCCTTCAAGAGCCACCACGTCACCATCACGAACCATCTCCTGGATCGCTTGTTTGAGTGGAAGAATGTGAGCCAAACTGTGATTATGCCACGGCTATTTGCGGCCCTGCTGATTGTGCCCGCGCTGCTGGCGCATCATTCCACCGCCGATTATGATTTGAAACAACCGGCCAGCGTCACGGGCGTGATTACTCGCTTCGAATGGTCTAATCCGCACGCGCACATTTATCTGGACGCGGCTACCGAAGACGGTACGGTGGAGCATTGGGTGATTGAGGTTGCCAGCCCCAATTCGCTCGATCGCATAGGCTGGTCCAAGGACAGTTTGAAGGCTGGCGACAAGGTGATCTGTTCCGGAGCGCGAGCCAAAGATGGTTCGCCCCGTATGCGGTGTACCAAGGTGAAGTTAGCCGACGGCACCGTTCTGCAGTCATATTAGGAATCGGAAAGCGTGTGTTGAGTGCGACAATTCAGCGGCCGCTCGGAATTTGTCCAGCAGCGCGCAGTAGCGGTTTCATCGTCAGGCCTTGGGCGAAGATAGAAAACGCCACGACGGAGAAGCTGATGGTGACGATGGCGTCCCGCTCGGGAACTTCAGCGGGCAGCGCCAAGGCCAGCGCCAGCGCCAGGGCGCCGCGCAGACCGCCCCAAAACAGCAGATGCTGGTAGCGCGCCGGTACGCGCCTCTCAGAGCCCGCGAAGAGCGCGCAGCACGGATAGACCGCGGCCGCGCGTCCCAGAGTCACCAGCAGGATCGCAATCAAAGCCGGCAGCCACACGGCGCGAAAATCCTCCATCGCGACACGCATGCCGATCAAAAGAAAGATAAGAGAATTCGCCACGAAGGCGGCGTATTCCCAAAAATCCTGAACGGCCTCCTTGCCGCGGTCCGATATTGTTCCGCGCGAACCTATGTTGCCGAGCGTGAGACCGGCGCTTAGCGTGGCCAGCACTCCCGACATATGAAATCGCTCGGCAATCAGGAATGACCCATAGGCAGCCACGGTGGTGAGCGCCAACTCCACCAAATGATCCTGCGTATTTCCGACCAATAGCAAAGCGGCGCCTGCCAGGGCCGCGCCAACCAACAGGCCGCCGCCCGTCATCCGCAGCAGTTGGCCGGTGGCCTGCAGCGGGGTGGGCGAGTGACCCTGCAACAGATCCAGCACCATGACGAACGCCACGGCGGCGGTGCCATCGTTGAACAAACTTTCAGCTTCCACCAGCAGAGGAAGACGGCCACGGGCGCCTGCTTCCTGAAATGTCGCGATCACTGATACCGGGTCGGTAGCTGCAATAAGCACTCCAAAAACCAGCGCGCCTTCCCATTGCCAGCTGGCCAGATAATGCATCCCGACCGTGGTGATGGCGGCCGAAAGCACCACGCCCAGGGTCGCCAGAACGACGATAAGCGCAAGATCCCGCCGCAGGTGGGACCACTTGATATAAAACGCGGCTTGAAAAATGAGCGGAGGCAGCAGCACCGTGAACAGCAGGTCTTTGGTGAGCGCGATGGCCGGCGAGAATCGCGACAATGCCAGAACAATGCCGGCCGCCACCAGCCCCACGCTATAAGGCAGGTTCAGTTTCTGCGTCAGCATCGCGACCACCACCGCGATCAGAAGCAGGAACGCGCCGTTCTGAACTGTCAGTTCCATAGGCGGATCGAAACCGATAACAGTGACCTTCGGAGAAGCTTTGAAGGTAATCCCTAGTGTAGCCGTGCTGTCCGTGTTGGGGCCGATCTTCGCTCAGACTTTGGCGCAGACCACGGACCAGCCCATCCGCGTCGATGTGGATGTGGTGAACGTGCTTTGCACCGTATCGGACAAACGTGGGGCGCTGATCACGAATCTGCGCAAGGAAGACTTTGAAGTCCGCGAAAATGGGCGCAAGCAGGAGATTCGCTATTTCGCGCGCGATACGGATCTGCCGCTGACCATCGCCATGCTGATGGACGTGAGCGGCAGCGTGCGCCAGGCGCTGGAGGCGGAGCGCGTGGCGGCGGGCAGGTTCTTCGACGTCGTTCTGCGGCCCACCGACCATGCGCTGCTATTGGGTTTCTCCAGCACCCTGGTTCTCTGGCAGGATTTTACTTCATCCACCGAGCGCCTTCGCAATGCGCTGGCGCAACTGCATGCGATTCCGTTCCGCGGCCTTCCCAAAGACGGCCAGCCCATGCCCGGCACGCTGCTCTACGATGCGGTGTATCAAACTTCCGCCGGTAAGTTGAAGGGAGTGCCCGGCCGTAAAGCCATGATCATCATTTCCGATGGCCTGGACAACGGCAGCCGCATGCACCTGGAAGAGGCGCTGGAAGCCGTTCAAACCACCAATACGATTGTTTATGGAATTTGCTACGACCAGAAATTCTTCGGCTGCGACTTCCTGAAAGGCCTGGCGGAGCCCACCGGCGGCCGCATGTTCGACGCGGGCAAGAAGCGCCAATCACTGGGCGAGATTTATCAAACCATTGAAGACGAGCTGCGCAGCCAGTATGCCATCGGCTATGTGCCCAGCAACCAGGAACACGACGGCAAGTTTCGCAAGCTGGCGGTGAAGGTGAATTCGGCGGGGCTGCGAGTATCGGTGCGGCGCGGATACTATGCGCCGGGCGCTCCAGACATCGGCGATAAAAAACAATAACGTTGGTGGCTAGGGCGCGCGCTTTTGCAGCGCTGTGAGCGTGGAGTTGCCGGGGTACATCCCCAGGCCGGCGGTAATCACATCGCGCGCCTGAACGGCATCGCCGCTCTGGCGGAAGCTGAGCGCGATCTGGGCCAACGTAACGGGCGACGCTTTAAAGGCGGCGATGCCCAGACGCTTGTACAGGTCCGCGATGGGCCCATATTTCCGCTGGCTGAAATAGAGCTGCACCAGATACTGGCCGGCGAAAGGATTGGCGGGGTTTTGATCCAGGGCCCGCTGGAACAATTCCAGCGCCGCGGCGTCGTTCTTCTGCGAGATGGCTTCCAGCGCGCGCATATACGCCACCACGCCCGGCCGTGCCAAGGCCTGCGTGTCGGACAGGAAATACAACGGAAGGTCGCTCTTGTCGGCCGAGATGCGCAGCGGCATGTTGGCCGATGCCACCACTTCCGTGGATCCGGACTGGCGCAGGTTTACGATCAGCCGGTAATCGCCGTTCTCCAGATCGTTTACGGCAATGGTTTTGGATTTGAGCAGCCGCCCATCTTTAAACTGCGATTGGGGGATCTCTTCGGTAATCGCCCGGCGGCCCTCTTTATCCAGCAGATGGGTCACGATATACTCCATCTGATAGTTGGTTGTGTCGCCCGCCGGCACATGCAGTTCGAAGAGCAGGCGCAACGGATCGGGATGATTGATTTCATGACGCGCCGCGGGGTGGAACTGGACGCCGAAATATTCGAACGGCTGGAATGGATTGGGACGCGCAACTTTATCCACCGAAGTTGTCACCAGTGGCCCCGAGAACGACGCCTTGGTCACCGGACCGGCAGTGATGTCGGCTTCGCCCTTAAAGGTTTGCTGGGCCTGCCGGTTGCTGAGTTCCACTACTAATTTGTAGGCGCCCGGTTCGATGGGAATGCGGCTGGCGACGACAAAGGGCACGAACTTCTTCTCGCCCGTTGACGGGTTGTCAAAAGCAGTGAAGGCGCGATCTTCGGAGTCTTCCATTACCGGTTCGCCGGATGCGGTAGTAAGCCGGTAGCTGACGCTCAACTTCAACTGGTTGCCATCGGGCTGGCCAAACTTCGCATCGTCGATCAAAATGCCGTAGTCCAGCCAGTATTTGCCGGTGGGATCGGCCAGCACCAGGGAACTGATCTCGACGGGTTTGTCCTGATTCACCAGGAAATAGGAATTAACTTTTTGATGCAGCGAG
>DATHNM010000010.1:0-10341 GCA_035486095.1 Bryobacteraceae bacterium | reverse complement strand
GCGCGTGGAGGCGATTTTGAACGAGGGCGGTTGGCTGCAGGGCGCGACTGATAAACGCGGCAATGGGAAAGCGGAAGGGTATTGAAGCATGGACCACGTTCTGTCGACGCACCTGTTGGTGAATCATCGCTTGAACACCGTCTGGCTGGACAAGATCTGGCAGGCGGGCATACCCGCGGTAGAGATTTTCTGTGCGCGCCAGCATCTGGATTATCGGGACAAGGCGCAGATCAATGAGCTGGGCCATTGGTTCCGGGATTCCAAGTTAAAGCTGCACTCGCTGCATTCGCCGATGTACAGCGACGACATTTGGGGACGGTCCGGACCCAATGCGCATATCAATATTACTGAGCCGGTAAAGTCGAAGCGGCTGGATATGCTGGATGAGATCAAGCGCGCGCTGGATATTTCCGAGGTGATTCCGTTCCGCTATTTGATCCAGCATATCGGCGTCTTTGACGAGGAATACGACGAGCGCAAAGTGGATGCCGCCTTCACGTCGCTGGAAGAGATACACCTGTTTGCCAAGGCACGCGGAGTGGAAGTGCTGCTGGAGAACACGCCCAACGATCTGTCCAGCGCCGAGCGCCTGGTTTACTTTCTGGGGCAAACGCATTTGAAGCTTAATTTCTGTTTGGATGTCGGACACGCGAACATGAAGGAAGGGGTGGCGTCGGCCTTCGGAATTTTGAAGGACCGCATACGTTCCACGCATTTGCACGACAACAACGGCCGGGAAGATAGCCATCTTTGGCCGTTCCATGCAGCGGGCGGGACAATTGACTGGAGCGCGACGATGGCGTTGCTGCGCTCTTTGCCGCAGCAGTATCCGCTGTTGCTGGAGCTGCGCGACTATCCCGAATTTCCGCTGCCGCAATCGCTGGATTTGGTGAAACAGATTTTTGAAAAGCTTGAGACCGTTTGATGGCATATTCGCGAATTCGAATTGAAGACGCCGGACGGCACACCGGCGAGCCGGTGGAAGTGGCGGGTTGGCTGTATAACCTGCGCAAATCCGGAAAGATTGTGTTCCCGCTGCTGCGCGATGGCACCGGCACCATCCAAGCCGTGGCCGTGAAGGCCAACCTGGACGAAGCCACGTTTGAAGCGCTGAAAAATCTGACGCAGGAATCCAGCTTGATTCTGCGCGGCAAAGTGCGCCCGGAGCAGCGTGCGCCGGGCGGGTACGAGATGGACGTGGAAGGCGCGGAGATTGTGCAGCGCATTCCGGAATCCGATCCGTATCCCATCACGCCGAAGGAGCACGGCGTGGATTTCCTGATGGATCATCGCCATCTTTGGCTGCGCAGCAAGCGGCAGCATGCGGCCATCCGGGTGCGGCACGAAGTGATCAAGGGGGTGCGCGATTACTTTGACACGCACGGCTTCACGCTGGTGGATACGCCGATTTTCACGCCGGCTGCCTGTGAAGGCACATCGACTCTTTTCGAGGTGAACTACTTCGAGGATGAGAAGGCCTACCTGACGCAATCAGGCCAGTTGTATAACGAGGCCGATGCCATGGCATTCGGGAAGGTGTACTGTTTTGGGCCCACGTTTCGCGCCGAGAAATCGAAGACGCGGCGCCATCTGACGGAGTTCTGGATGGTGGAACCCGAAATGGCATACGCGAATCTGGACGATGTGAAGCGGGTGGGTGAAGAGCTGGTGGTGTTCGTGGTGGGCCGTGTGCTGGAGAACCGGCGCGCCGAGCTGAACGAATTGGAGCGCGACACCGGCAAACTGGAGAGCGTGCTATCGCCGTTTCCGCGCATGAGCTACGATGACGCGGTGGTGGAGCTGCAGAAAAAGGGCAGCGAGATCAAATGGGGCGGCGATTTTGGCAACACCGATGAAACCCTTATCACCGAAGGTCTGGACCGGCCGCTGATTGTGGATCGGTTTCCCACTGAGATCAAAGCGTTTTACTTCGAGCCGGATCCGGAACGTCCGGAATTGGCTCTCGGAGTGGATTTCATCGCGCCGGAAGGCTACGGCGAAATCATCGGCGGCGGGCAGCGCATCCACAATCTGGATTTGCTGTTGAAGCGCCTGGAAGAGCACAAGCTTCCGCGGGAGGCGTTCGATTGGTACGTGGACCTGCGAAAGTTTGGCAGCGTGCCGCATGCCGGGTTTGGGATGGGCATCGAACGGTTTGTGGCTTGGATGTGCGGGCTGGAGCATATTCGCGAGACTATCGCGTTCCCACGGATGTTGTATCGCACGCGACCGTAAGAATGGCATGACGCAGCAATATCTAATGTGCAAATGTGGCGCACGCATGCGTGCGTATGCCACGTGAAACACATCGCGATCATCGGCGCTCCGCTGGACTTGGGCGCGGGACGGCGCGGCGTGGATATGGGACCGTCCGCGGTGCGCGTGGCCAACCTGAATGGCCGGTTAGTGGAACTGGGCTATCAGGTGGAGGATTTGGGCAACGTGCCGGTGATCCAGCGTGAGAGCCAGGCCGAGGTGCATTCGCGCGCAAAATATCTGCCGCAGATTGCAGAAACCTGTACGCTGGTGGCGGAGATGGTGGCGGAGGCGCTGGGAACGGGCAAGTTCCCGCTGGTTCTGGGCGGCGACCATTCCATCGCGGTGGGCAGCGTATCCGGCGCAGCGCGGCATTTTCACCAGCGGGGCGAAAAACTAGGCCTGATCTGGATTGACGCGCATACGGATATGAATACGCCGGAGAGCAGCCCAAGCGGCAACGTACATGGCATGCCGCTGGCCTGCTGCATCGGCCAGGGGCCCGGGGAGCTGACGAACATTTTTGGATTTTCGCCCAAGGTGGACCCCGCCAACGTGGCGCTGGTGGGCATTCGATCCGTGGATGGCCAGGAGCGCGACATTGTGCAGCGTTCCGGGGTTCATGCTTTTACGATGCGCGACATCGACGAGCGGGGCATGCGGTCTGTATTCGAGGAAGCCATTCGCGTGGCCGGCGCGGGAACGGCGGGCTTTCACGTTTCGCTCGACATGGATTCCGTGGATCCACGGGAGGCGCCGGGGGTGGGCACACCGGTGGAAGGCGGGATTACCTATCGGGAGGCGCACCTTGCCATGGAAATGTTGGGGGACACAGGGCGGCTGACTTCGATGGAAGTGGTGGAGGTGAATCCGGTGATCGATGAAGCGAACCGAACGGCGATTTTAGCGGTGCAACTGGTGATGTCGGCCATGGGGAAAAGGATTCTGTAGCGGATGAAAACGAATGTGGCCGTGGTTTATGGGGGGCGCACGGGCGAGCACGAAATCTCGCATCGATCGGCAAAATCCATCATCGAGGCAATGGACACCGATAAATACAAGGTGCTGCATTACGTGATTTCGAAGGAAGGAAAGTGGAGCCCGCGGCCGATCCAGCCCGAGCCCGGGGGCAATCCGGGAATCGACGTAGTTTTTCCCGTGTTGCATGGCACGTTTGGAGAAGACGGTACGGTGCAGGGTTTGCTGGAGCTGGCCGATTTGCCATACGTTGGCGCTGGGGTGCTGGCGTCTTCGATTTCCATGGATAAGGAAATGATGAAGCGCGTAGCCAAGGAGCGCGGGCTGCCGGTGGTGGAATATTTCGTCGTTCCGAACTGCGGATCCTGGGAGTTCGCACCCAATTTCCCGATGTTTGTGAAGCCCGCGAATCTCGGATCGTCCGTGGGTATCTCGAAAGTTCAGGATGAAGCGCAGTTGATGAAGGCCATCGAATTGGCGAGTTCCTACGATCGTAAAGTGATTGTGGAACGCGGCATCACGGGGCGTGAGTTTGAATGCGCGGTGCTGGGCAATGAGAATCCCGTCGCGGCGACGCCCTGTGAGATTCTGCCTTCGCGCGATTTTTACGATTACGAAGATAAGTATCTTCTAGACCAGGCCCAAACCGTAATCCCTGCGAATCTGTCGCCCGAACAAACCGCGGAGATGCAGCGTCTGGCCGTGGAATGCTATCAGGCGGTGGAGTGCGAAGGCATGGCGCGGGTGGATTTTCTGCTGGAGGGCGCAACGGGGAAGCTATATATTAACGAGATCAACACCATTCCAGGCTTCACCTCCATAAGCATGTACCCTAAAATGTGGGAGTATTCGGGATTGCCTATGCCGAAACTGATCGACCAGTTGATTCAGCTGGCGATCGAGCGGCATAGCACGAAACAACGTCTCCGATATACGAAGTGATGTTTTTACCTGCTCTTCTGCTATTCGCCACGCCGCCTTCCACCGAGGACTTGGAAAGCGCGATCAAGCGTTTCACCAACCTGATTTCGATCGTGGAGACGCAAGCGGCGGACCCGGTGAACACGCAGCAATCCATTTACCAGGGCGCGATTCCGGGAATGCTGCGCACGCTGGATCCGCATTCCATCTTCTTCGATCCGGACCAGAACGAACAGCTGAAGCAGATGGAGAATTCCGAGCGCAAGGGTTTCGGAACCATCGTCTCTATATTACCGGGGCGAGTTATCGTGTTGCAGGCGATGCCGGGAACTCCGTCGGCCAAGGCGGGGCTGGAACCGGGCGATGAGATCGTGGCGGTGAATGGCATAGAGCTGGCGCGGCTGGAGTTCGATCAAATTGTGGGATACCTGGGCGAGAGCCATCAACACCGCGCGCAGCTGGTTGTGCGGCGTCCGGCGAACGCGCGGCCGCTGGAGTTTGTGCTGGACCCTGAGCTGCTGGATTCGCCCAGCGTGGATCGCGCCTTTCTGCTGCAGCCGGGCCTGGGATATGTGCGGGTTAATGGATTTGATCCGCAGACCTCGCGGCAATTGAAGGACGCCATCGAGAAACTGGGCGGCGAAAAGCTGAAGGGGCTGGTGCTGGATTTGCGCGATAATCCGGGCGGCGTGGTTCAGGCGGCGTTGGAAGCGGCCTCCTTTTTCCTGCAGCCGGGGCAAAAGATTCTCAGCGTGAAAGGCAGAAGCATCGCGGACCAATCGGTAGAAGTTCCCAAGACGGCGACGCCTTACCTTTTCCCGCTGGCGGTTTTGGTGAACGCGAAATCGGCCAGCGCGTCGGAGATCCTGACGGGCGCGCTGCAGGATCACGATCGCGCGGTGGTGATTGGAGAACCAAGCTTTGGCAAGGGCCTGGTGCAAAACGTATTTACGTTAACCGGCAATACCGCTCTGGCGCTGACCACGGCGTTCTACTACACGCCCAGCGGACGCTCCATTCAGAAGCCGCTGCCGAGCGGCCACCTGGAGATTGAGAAACAAGCCGAACATTTTCAAACCGACGCTGGGCGCAGCGTGATTGGCGGTGGCGGCATCCAGCCCGATATCGCGGTGGGGCCGGAACCGCTGACGCGCTTGCGCGTGGCGCTGGATGCCAGCGGCATCATGACGGCGTTCGCCACTGAATATATACAGAAGCACGAGACAAAGCCAGACTTTGAGGTAACACCCGGGCTGCTGGAAGAATTTCAGGTGTACGCCGGCCAGCGCAACATTCAACCATCGGTGGGTGAATGGACGCAGGAACGGGGCTGGCTGCAAAGCCGCCTGAAGCAGGAGATTTTCAATCAGGCGCTGGGCGTCGCCAAGGGCGATGAAGTGGAAGCGCAACGCGATCCGGCGGTGCGCGCCGCGCTGGAACGGCTAGTCACCCGGCTGTAGAGCGGGCTTGCGCTGCGACATCCCTTTCACCGCTTGCAGGATCATCGGCAGCACGGAAACCACAACAACCAACAGCACGAATTTTTCGAAATTGCGCTGCACGATGGGGATCCGGCCTAAGAGCCCGCCCAGCACGGTCATGGACACCACCCAGCCGATGGCGCCGAAAACATCGAAGGAAATAAAGCTGCGGTAGCGCATGTTGGCCACACCCGCCACGAAGGGGGCGAAGGTGCGGATCACCGGCACAAACTTCGCGTAGATGATGGTTTTGCCGCCGTACTTTTCATAGAACGCTTGCGTGCGCTGCAAGTGTTCCTGCTTGAAGAAGCGCGAATCGGGGCGGTTAAAGATGGCGGGACCGGCGCGCCGGCCCAGCAGATAGCCGCACCAATCGCCAGCCAGGCAGGCCGCGATTAACAATACGATGATGAGGGGAAGGTTCAATTGGCCGGCGCCGGCCACCACCCCGATGGTGAAGAGCAGCGAATCGCCCGGGAGCACGAATCCGACTAACAGCCCAGTTTCGGCGAACACAATGGCAGTCAGCGTGGCATAACCCAGCCAGCCGGAAAGCACGGTCGACAGCAGATGAATCAACCGGTCGGGCGTGGTAAGCGTCCGCAGGAAATCGAGCAGGGCATGAATCATGCCGCTAGCTGCGATACTGTGCGATCAGCCGCTCGATGACGGCCTGGTGCTTCTTCACTTTGCCGCGCTGTATCAGATCAGTGAGAATGCTGTCCTGCAGAAGAGCCAGCCGATCGGCTTTGGCTTTTCCCTTGAGCTGTTCGATCACGGTGTCCCGTTCCGCCGCAAACTTCGACATGTCGGCGCCCTGGTGCCCCGAGACTTTTCCAACCACAGTCTGATTGCTGGCCGCCAACGGACCGAAAACCGTACCTTCGGGTTTGTCGAAGACACTGGCGAGCAGGCTGGCTGAACCGATGCCTTCGGCCGCGCCTGAGCGGTTGAAGAAATCGGTGCTCTTCACTTCGCCACCAACCGCTTTGGCAGCCGCATTCAGATCGCCGCCATTCTGTTTTAGCAACTCCGCCGCTTTGCTGGCTTTTTCCGCGACAATCCGATTGGCTTCGCCTTGCAGGTAGGATTGCTTAACCTGGTTTTCCACTTCGGCCATCTCCGCGGGATGCGACGGCACAACGCCGGTAACCACCGCGACCGCCAGTTTGTTCCCCGCCTGCAGCAAGTCACTCACTTCGCCGGGCTTTAAGGCTTGTACCGCCGCACCCACCTGGGCATCGGCGCCGAGTTGAGCGATGGGAGCGCCCGGAGCGTAAGCCGGCACGCTCACAAATGACAGGTTCAAGCTGGTGGCGATCTGCTGGGCATTCTGGGGAGCTTTCACCAGCTCGGCACGCGCCTTGTCAGCCAGCTCCTGCATGCGATCGAAAACAGTCTGATTCTTGAGCGTCGCCACAATGGCGGGCTTCACCTCATCCAGCATCTGGAGGTGAGCAGTCTGCTTCTCCAGCACCTGAATGATATGGAAGCCGTATTCGGTGCTCACCACATTGCTGATCTCGTTCGGCTTCAGAGTGAAGACGGCATCTTCGAAGTTCTTGACCATCTGGCCTCTGGAAACCCAGCCCAGGTCTCCGCCCTTTTGGGCCGAACCGGGGTCTTGAGAATTCTTCTTGGCCAGTTCGGCGAAATCGCCGCCGCCTTTGATCTGCTTCAGAAGAGCCTCGGCTTGCGCCTGGATCTTGGGAACTTCTTCCTTCGGTTTGTTGGCCGTGCTGAGAAGAATGTGACGCGCGCGTACCCGCTCCGGCGTCCGATATTCCTCTTTGTGAGCGTTGTAATAATCCTGTACCTGCGCGTCGGTGATCTGGATGGTCTCGGCGACCTTGGCTTGATCGGCCACGATAAATTGCACGTTGCGCGTCTCGGGCACCTTGTAGAACCCTTTGTTCTTGGTAAAGTACGCGTTCAGCTGTTCCGGGGTGGGCTTCATATCGGCCATCACTTTGGTGGGCGAGAAACCGATGTAATCCACCTTGAGTTTATCGTTGCGCTTGCGATATTCGGCCTCCGCATCGGCGGGAGTGACGATGATGCCCTCGGTGACAATCAGATTCAGCGCGTCTTCGTAAGTGAGCGAGCGCACGTTTTCTTCAAAATCGGGGACCGTGGTTCCATATTGCTGCTCTACATATTGCTGATATTGATCCACCGGCAGAGTGGCAAAAGGGAAGGAGCGCAGGGTGTCCGCCAAATCGCGATCCGATACCCGGAAACCGAGTTGTTCCGCCTCATAAGCCACGGCTCGTTCGGCGATGGCTTGATCCACCAATTGGGGGATATAAGTGGCGGCGAACTCGGGAGGCAGGCGCCTGTTCTGCAGAGCATTCTTTAGCTGGGTCTGAACCTGGCCCAGAGTGACTGTGGACTTGCCGATCTCGGCGATCACCTGGTCGGCGCTCGAATCCGCTGCGGTGATTCCCGTTCCGGGAATCAGGTAGATCAGCATGGAGAGCGCGACGATAGCGAGCATGGCGCCCAGCATAATGCGGACGGCTTTGGCGCGGCTACGAAATAAATCAAACATACGTGAAACTCCTCAAGAAAGACCGCTCGGCAATGGCTGCTACGGTCACGGCTCAGTAAGCCCTGTCGGGATCTATGTTCAGTATAGTATAGCCCGCTTGCGTGCGACTTTGGATTCAACTAAGCACGCTGTTTTGTTTGGGTTAGCGCGACGGTGAAGCCGGCCAGCGTGGGCAGGTAGGCGCTGTAGGCCATGTGAAAGAAGAAGGCGCTAACGGCGAACACCAAGGTGCCCGCCAACAGACAGCGGCTAAGCCCAGCCAGGTCGCGGTAGGCCGGGCGATCGCGAGTGCGGCGATAGAGCCGAAGGTTCGATTCCAGACAAAGGCCGATGACTGCAGCGTAGAAGATAAGCGCCGGAATGCCGCATTCGCTGGAGACTTGAGTGTAGGTGTTGTGAGTGCCAAGCCAGGGCAGGTGCTGGCTGGCGCGAGCCGCGTCCTGGCTGACTGCGGTAGCGAATTGATCGGGGCCAACACCGAACAAAGGATGACGCAGGGTGTATCGCAGGCTGGTTTTAAACAGCTCTTCACGCTGTACCTGAGAGGCGACGCTGGACACGTCCGATTCGCTTTCCGGCGGCGAGGATGTGTCGCTCGTAAGAAGCGCCAGGCGATGCAGCGAGCTGGAGGATTCGCCACCGATAGCGGCCGCCAGGGCAACCACGAGCGCGGCGATTCCAAGACCGGTGACCTTCCACTTGTTGCGGCTCAAGAGGAAGATCAGGATCAGCATCGCGGACGCGGCGATGACAGCACCACGCGATCCGGTACGGAACGCATAGAAGGTGGAGCACAGGATTCCAGCCATGCCGGCCAGCCTGCCGGCGCGTGACGGCTGGTGGAAGAGAAACAGGAATGAGCTGATTCCGAGCAGCAGGGCGAGTGCCAGGTCATTGGAGTTGGCATAGAACAAGCTGTGCGGAATGCTGAAACGGGCCTGGCTAGGGTCGTCGCCCATGTTTCCGAACGCGAGGCAGCTGAGCAAGAGAGCGGCGCCGCTGGCGATCTGAACGTACATCCACTGGCGGCAACGTCTGAGTGAAGTGACGAAGGCGCAGGTATAGAAGAAATCCAGGTAGGCGCGCGGCACGTAGTTTACCAGCAGCGCAGCGCTTCCGCCTCTCCAGACGCTCAGCGGTGTGGCCAGGATCATCCACAACAGGAAAGCTGCCCAACAGAGGCCGGTGGCGGAGTGCAAACCGCGCAAGGCTTTGCCGGAAAAGAGCCACGCCAGCGGCAGCAGAACCAGCGTGACGGTGGAAAGATACGCTTTCGTGCCGAAAACATGCAGCGACCAATCGTTGGCGAAGCCGGAAAGAACGTAAATGCAGTACAAGGCGAATCCGGCGTTTTCAATGGGATGCGAACGCGCGCTGGAACGTCCCGCCTGCGCCAGCACGATGGCGGTCTGTACTTTGGTGGAATGAGCTGATTTCAAAGTCCAGGGAGTAAGTGCTGTTTTGGCAGTCACATTTCTCGCAAGATCTTTTGCCGGACCGGCAAACAGAATACTCAGACTACTTTCGATTGCATGAATGACCCAGGCGCGCGGCATTCAATCGCCAATTCACATGGGAGACTGTAGGCGCCAGAGGAGAACTTTGAGAGGGATGCCTACTTTTCGGATTCTATTGCTCACGATATTTGGCGGCGTTGGCGCGCTTTACGGCCAACTGACCCAACTGGATTTGCGCTTGCAAAGCCGGGATGTGGATTTTTCCGCGGCCAGCGCGACCAAGCCATTCAAGTCGGGCACGGGGCTGCCGTCGTCCTGTGGGCAGGGCGAAATGTACTACCGGCTGGATGCCAGCGCTGGTATGAACGTGTATGGCTGTACCGCGTCGAACTCCTGGACATTGGAACAAGGGCCGCCGGCCGCATCCATGGCGAGCCAGTTGGGCGATTTTTCGGTTACGGCAACCAGCACAACCACGCTGGCTATCGGAGCGGGCTGCTCCACATCCACCCCATGCACGGTACGGTTCGGGGCGCTGGTCTACTCGTTTGGCGCCGGTGCTTCAGTGACTATATCGGCGGGGAGCGGGTTGGCGTTCATCTATGTTTCGAGCACCGGCGCGTTAACGGTAGGGCACAACGTAACCGCCAACTGCGGCACTGGCTGCGTAGCGCAGAGTGGGGTGACCGCTTTTCCG
>DATHNM010000009.1:0-4689 GCA_035486095.1 Bryobacteraceae bacterium | reverse complement strand
AGACGTCAAGCGGCTTCTGGATGTGCTCCAGCGCCTGGTCGATCTGGGCAATACTGTCATTGTGATTGAACATCAGCTGGATGTGATCAAATCAGCCGACTGGATCATCGACATGGGCCCCGAGGGCGGCGAAAAGGGCGGCAGCATTGTAGCTTCGGGCACGCCCGAGCAGATCCTGCGATTCAAGAAAAGCCACACCGCGCATGCGCTCGAAAAAGCGCTGCGCTCGGGCAGGGTTGCGTGAGCAAGTACGCCCATCAGCCCTTGAGCTTCGATGGTTTAAAGACCGTCGCCATTCATGCGCGCGGCGGCAAGGTTCGGGTGGAAGACTTTGGAAAGCCTTACACCGGCGGCGGCGTTTCCGCGCTGATCGATTCGCTCCCGCATATTCTGGCGGCCGGCTCTTTTCGTTCCGTTATCGATGCCTTAGCCAGCGCCCGCGCTCGCAAGAAGATGATCATTTGGGGACTCGGAGGCCATGTGATCAAGTGCGGCCTGGCGCCCATTCTGATCGATCTCATGCAGCGCGGTTACGCCACCGCGTTCGCCTTGAATGGCGCATCCGCCATCCACGATTTTGAAATTGCCATCGCCGGACAAACCAGCGAAGATGTCGAAGCCGTGCTCCCCGACGGCAGCTTTGGCGCCGCCGAAGAAACCGGCCGCGAGTTTAACGCAGCGCTGAATCACGGGCCGGGCTTCGGCGAATCGCTCGGCCGGCATCTGGAAACCATCGCCGATCCGCGCTATGCCGCTTCCAGCCTGCTGCACGAAACCTACCGCCACTCCACTCCGGTAACCGTTCACGTCGCCATCGGCACAGACACGCCGCACACGCACCCCACCGCCAGCGGCGAAGCGCTGGGCCGCGCCACGCATCATGATTTTCGCCTGCTCTGTTCGCTGGTGAAGGATATTAACGATGGCGGCGTCTATCTCAATATCGGCTCGGCCGTGGTGCTGCCCGAGGTTTTCTTAAAAGCCGTTTCCGTGGTGCGCAACCTGGGCCATCCGCTGGCCAAATTCACCACGGTGAACTTCGACTTTCTGCAGCACTACCGGCCCAAGGTGAATGTAGTGGAACGGCCGCACGCGCAAGCCGGCGGGCACGGCTATTCCATCACCGGCCATCATGAGATCATGCTGCCGCTGCTGGCGGCCGCCCTCATTGAGCGCACTGCATGAACCCCACGGATCAAAATCCCACGGCCCCACCCGGCGAGTTCGGCGTCAATCCGATCCCCAATCCCCCGCCTGCAATTCCAGCTGAACCGTTTTTCGACTACGCCGACTTCTTTTTATTCGTCGGTCTCTCAATCCCGTGCCTGCTGATCGCGGCACTGCTGGTTCGCGGCCTCCGCTGGCTGGTCCCGCTGCGAGAGCCAATTCGTTTGCTGCTGGCGCAAAGCATCTGGTATTTTCTCGCATTCGGATGTCTCGCCGCGCTGTTCCGATTCCGTTATGACCGGCCTTTCTGGCGATCACTCGGCTGGCGGCCCATTTCCGTGGGCGCCGCGGCGGGCGCGATACTGGCGGGTCCCTTCCTGGCGTTGGTAGTGGGGCTGCTGGGTTCCGCTTTGCGATCCCCCGAAATCAATCTTCCCTTCGAGCAGATGCTCGGCTCTACCAGCACAAAAGTCTTGCTCGGCATCCTGGTTGTGATTCTGGGCCCGGTGGCCGAGGAACTCGCGTTCCGTGGCTTTCTGATGCCGCTGCTCATGCGCAGCCTGGGCCCGGCCACCGGAGTCATCCTCACCGGCGTCATTTTCGGAAGCGTACACGGCTACGAATATCAATGGTCGTGGCAGTATATGTCGCTCATATCGCTGGCCGGATGTGTATTCGGCTGGGCCCGCTACAAAACTGGATCCACGGTCGCTTCTTCCTTGATGCACTCCACTTTCAATCTCATGCAATTCGCAGCGTTCTTAGTACAATCCCGGACTCTATGATTGAAACCATACTTTGGACCGATTCGGGCGTGGTCATGATCGATCAAACACGCCTTCCGCGCGAGGAAGTCTACGTCACGTGCACAGACCATCTGCAGGTTGCCGATGCCATTCGCAGAATGGTGATCCGCGGCGCCCCCGCCATCGGCGTGGCGGCTGCCATGGGAATCGCCCTGGGTATGCAGCATGCGAAATCCGCGGATCAGTTTGAAGAAATCTGCGAAGTCATCCGCGTGACGCGGCCCACCGCCGTAAATCTGTTTTGGGCCATCGAACGCATGCGGCGTGTTTTCCGGTCGCTGGCCGGCCGCAGCCTTCCCGAGATTCGCGAAGAGTTGGTGGCCCAAGCCATTCAGATTCGTCTGGAAGACATCGCCATCAACGAGTGCATCGGGAAAAACGGCGCAGCGCTGATCCCGGATGGCAAGACCGTGCTCACGCACTGTAACGCGGGCGCGCTGGCCACGGCCGGCTACGGCACCGCGCTGGGCGTGATCCGCGCCGCGGTGGCTTCCGGCAAAAAGATCGATGTTTTCGCCGATGAAACGCGCCCCTTCCTGCAAGGCGCGCGCCTTACCATGTGGGAGCTCCAGCATGACCATATTCCCGCCACGCTCATCACCGACAACATGGCCGGACACTTCCTCCATTCCGGCCGCATCGGTTGCGTAGTGGTGGGCGCCGATCGGATCGCCGCCAATGGCGACGTGGCCAATAAAATCGGCACGTATTCGGTGGCCGTGCTCGCCCAGGAAAACAATGTGCCCTTTTATGTCGCCGCGCCCATCTCTACTCTCGACTTAAGCCTCTCGTCCGGCAGCGAGATTCCCATCGAACAGCGCGCCGCCGCTGAAGTGACGCACGTTCACGGTGTGCCCGTTGCGCCGGAGGGCACCGAAGTTGAAAACCCCGCGTTCGACGTTACGCCGAATCGCTACGTCACCGCCATCATCACCGAGCGCGGCGTGGCCCGTGCGCCCTATCTGGACACTCTGCGAAAGCTGGTAGGTTAGGTCTGTGATTATGCTTCGCTCCGCCGTCTGCCTGCTTGCCGCTGCAGCCTGCGGTTCGTTGTGGGCTGCTTCGGGTGAACTTTCAGACCGCCGCGCACCAGGCTTCGCGCTGCCCGACCCCGCCTATGAGCATTACTATGATCTGCAGGATTATGCCGGCAAAGTAGTGTTAATCGACATCATGTCCACCCGCTGTCCACACTGCCTGCTGGCGTCCACAACCTTAGAGCAGGTGAAAGCGCGCTACGGAGATAAGGTGGCCATCTTAGAAGTAGTGCTGCCGCCCGACAACCAGGACACCATCACGAAATTCATTCAAACCAACAACGTCACCGTTCCGGTGGTCTGCGATATGGGACAAATGACGGCGTCTTATTTCAAGGCCACCCCAGCCACCATGCAGCACATCGAAGTTCCTCACCTGTTTCTCATCGATAAGCACGGCACCATACGCAATGACTTCGGCTATGACGAAACGACCCGAAATGTTTTTGAGGGTGCGGGATTGTTCGCAGAAATTGACAAGCTGCTGAAGTAAATACCGCCAAGACCGACACGTAGTACTGCTAGTCCCCCGCTTCTGGCTTTTCCAAGTAACTCATCTTGAAGCCTTTTGTGGCTCCAGCGCTATTGGCAGACGGATTGCACTAAGCTTTGCAGGCTGCGGGCTCCGGAAATAGCGGTTACCCACATCGGCAGCGAATCAATAAATGGAGGCATGCGTTTTTATATGAAAGCCGTCCGATCAATATCCTCGCAAGATGAATTTGAGAACGTGCTGATGGCCGAACTGGAAGATCTTCGAAAAAGCGAAAAGGCTTTGCAGAAGATGTATCCTCGGCTGAAGGCGAAACCGCAGTTGCGCCCGCAATTTCTGCGGCAGTTGGCCGACATGCAACAGCGTGCTCTTCGCCTGGATGCGGTGCTGAATCCGGTTGGAGCAAGGCAGTTCGCCCCGGCCGTTACGGCCATGCACAGCTCCGTGGCATAGGAGACCCCATGCCACGAATGCTGTTGATGATTATTCTGATTGTGTTGGTGCTGGGGCTGCTTCCTGCGTGGCCGTATAGCGCCGGGTGGGGTTACTATCCGAGCGGTGGTTTGGGCCTAATACTAATTATTGTGCTTATCCTTATGCTGATGGGTCGTGTGTAGCGTTTTATGGCGAGGGACCACTCCGTTAGGGAGTGGTCCCTGGCATCCTCCATTCTTTCGTCCTTATTCAATTCCTCCACCTTCATCCAATTCCTAGGTGTTAAGATGTGTGTGATTCATTTCCATGGGCACTCACGGCGTAAAAGTGGTAATCATCTATCCACGGCCTCAAGACGAACAGGCCTTCGAAAAAGCCTATCTAACCGAGCACGTGCCGCTGGTGGAGAGTAAGCTGAAGGGCCTTACGCGGCTGGTTCTCACTAAGGTAACCGGCTCGCCGCAAGGCAAGATCGCGGCTTATCGCCTGGCGGAAGCCTATTTTTCTTCCATGGTAGACCTGCAGGCTTGCGTCGATTCAGACGGAGGCAAAGAGGTAATCGCCCACGCTCAAACTATCTCCAGCGGTGGTCAACCGCTGATACTGATCTGTGAGGAAGAATCGTTCGTCTATTGGTAGTGGGAGGTTTACGGGATGAAATCGGCGGCATGGATTTTGGCACTGGTTTGCACGGTTCCCGCTTGGTCTCAGTCGGAGAGCGGAGAGATAAGCCAAGCCCGTGTGGATCGAG
>DATHNM010000008.1:0-20355 GCA_035486095.1 Bryobacteraceae bacterium | reverse complement strand
CGATTTTCCTGGGCGTCAATGCGCGCTCCCATTTCGGCCAGCGGCGTCATGATACGGGCCATGGGACGTTTAGAAAGCGATTCGTCGCCGCCGATGCTGGTCACAAACGGCTGCGCGGCCAGAATGCCTGAGAGCATGCGAATGGTGGAACCGGAATTGCCCGCGTCCAGCGCGCCGGCCGGCTGCCGCAATCCATCCAAGCCGCGGCCTTGAATTAAGACCACGCCGTCTTTGGTTTCAACTCCGGCTCCCAGCGCTCGCATACACGCGAGCGTCGATTGGCAATCGGCGCCGGTGGAATAATTCGATATCTTGCTTTCGCCTTCGGCGATGGCAGCCAGCATGCCGTAGCGGTGTGAAATGGATTTGTCGCCGGGAAGCTGGATCGCGCCACTGACGCTGGTGGCCGGGGAAATTTTCTGATGCATTGGAAAGTTAGAGTCTAGCGTACCGCTGGCTACGCCGGCGCGTTCTGGCTGGCGCTCACCGCCGCGCCGATCACGCCATTTATGTCGCTGGAGGGAACCACCTCAAAAACGTAGCTTTGCAGCGGGCTCATCTTCACCATTTCGTGGAGGTATTGATGAAGCAGATTAAGATCCAGATGCCTGGCGTTATATCCGGAGATGAAAAACTTGCCGGGACCGGCCAGGTGAATGGAATTCGCTGTCGCGGCGGCCAGCGCGCGATGCCATAGCTTGACGAATTCCACACAGCGCTGGTCGCGCTTCTGCGCATTCTCGAATATTTCATCCGGCTCCATGTCCAGGAAGCGGAGGCGCATGGCGCGCTGCCCCATGATGCCTTCCAAATGGCCCACGCCGCCGCAGCCGCAGTAGCGTTCGCGTGGATCCAGCGATACCACCACGTGGCCGCCTTCCCACACTCCATCGCGCCGCGGATAAACTCCAAATCCCACACCGTTGCCGAGCGTCCAAACGCGAATAAATCGATCCAGATTTCCGTGCGTGGCCGCCAGCCCGGCGGCCAGGACGTCGGCGTCGTTGTAGACGTAAACCGGTGCGGTGGTCCCCCCTTCTCGCAGCGCATGCGCCAGCAGGTCCTGCATGTGGACGCCTTTGAGCTGGCGTAAATTCGGGGACTCTTCAATAAAGCCACAGTTGACGATGCCGGGCAGCCCGACCCCGATGGCCTCTATTTTGTTTCCGTCGGCCGCCGCGCGGATCTCGGCGGCGAAGCGCTGCGCGATTCCCTCCGGAGGCAGGCTGAGCAGCGGCTCGTCTTCCGGGCCCTGGTCGTATATATGCAGCTGCCCTACCAGTTCGTGGCCTTCCACTAGCCCGGTTGCAATGCCATCGGCGGTGGTAATGATTCCAATTGTCCGAGCCATTTCGTTTTCGAAGCGCGACGCTGCGCTACCTCCCGTTCACCACTTCGCCAGTTTGTTGAGTCCGTTGAAAGCCGCTGCCTTGTAGCACTCCGCCAATGTCGGGTAATTGAAAACCGTGTCTACAAAATATTCCACCGACCCGCCCAGAATCATAACCGCCTGTCCGATGTGAAGCAACTCGGAGGCGCCTTCGCCGATGACGTGAACACCCAGTACCTGTTTGGTCTCGCGATGAAAACATATTTTCAGCCGCCCAGTGGTGTCGCCCCGGATCTGGCCGCGTGCGATCTCGCGATAATAGGCCACGCCCACTTCGTACGGAACGTCTTCGTCGGTGAGCTGCTCCTCGGTTTTTCCAATGAACGAAATTTCCGGGATAGTATAAATGCCGTAAGGATAACTGGCCGGGTTCGATATCAGTTTTTTCCCGAAAGCTCCCGCTGCGGCGATGCGGCCCTGTTCCATTGACACCGAGGCCAGGCTGGGAAATCCAATCACGTCGCCCACGGCGAAGATGTGCGGCTGCGCGGTTCGATATTCGCAATCCACTTTAATACGCCCGCGCGAATCCGACAGCACGCCGGCCGCTTCCAGGTTCAGCTCGTCGATGTTGCCTTGCCGGCCCACGGCGAATAGCAACGCATCGCCCGAAAGTTTCTTCTGGCTTTCCAGTTTCGCCACCACCGCGCCCTCTGGCGTCTCTTCCACGCTCTCCACTTCCTCATTCAGGCGCAGCGTCACGCGATGGTCGCGCAGGTTATAAGACAGCGCCTCCACCATCTCCGCGTCGGCGAACTCCAGCAGGCGTGGACGTTTTTCCACCAGGATGACGCGCACCCCCAGGGCCGCGAACATGCATGTGTATTCCACGCCGATAACGCCGCCCCCCACCACGATCATCGATTTCGGAATCTCAGGCATGTCCAGCACCTGGTCGCTATCGATGATGTTGCGCCCGTTGACGGGCACCTTGGCCGAGAACGCCGGCTTGGTGCCGGTGGCGATGACGATGTATTCGGCGCTGAAGGTCTGTTCCTGTTTGGAATTGGTCACCCGCATGGTGTGCGGGTCGATGAAACCGGCGATCCCGCTGATGAGCTCCACGTTGTTACGTGACAACTGGGCCTGGATGACATCCACTTCGGTCTTGATCACGTGCTGGACGCGAAATGCCAGGTCCGCCATCGTGATCTTGTCCTTGACCCGGTAATTCACGCCATAGATGTTCTGGTAGTAATAGCCGGATAGGTGGAGCACAGCCTCGCGGAACGTCTTGCTAGGAATTGTGCCTGTGTTGACACACACTCCGCCCACCACTTCGCGACGCTCCACCAAAGCCACGCGTTTGCCCATTTTGGAACCCTGGATGGCCGCGCGCTGCCCCGCCGGTCCGGAGCCGATAACAATAAGATCGTAGGTTTGCACCGTGAAACCAATTTAACGCAGGATGGCTGCCAGGCGCACGACTGGCCAATCAAGATCGGGTGTCAATCGTGTCAAAACGGGATATAGTACGGAAACTTTTACCGTACCGGGTAGCCGGGCGCCGCGAGACTGGGCGCGTAAGGTCTTGATGGATAGAACGAATGGTCCTTAAGTACTATTAGTTTGCTTCTGGCCGTAGACGTGCTATTGTAACCCCAGAAGGAGAATGACCTCATGTCACTTCGCAATACACCCGCTTTTGTTGGAGCCCTGGCAATCATTTCTTTGGCGAGCGTAGGATGCGCTACAAAGAAACACGTCAGGGAGGCCATCGCGCCTGTCCAGAATCAAGTGAACCAGACGCAGGCTCAAGTTGGCACGCTGCAAAAGCAGACGGATGAATACAAGGCTAAGACCGACCAGTCGATTGGCGATTTAGACCGGCAGGTTGCGACAGCCGACGAGAAGGCCACTGACGCCGGTAAGAAGGCTGCCGAAGCCGCTGCGAGTGCTGCTCAGGCCAATACGGCCGCCGCTGCAGCTGCCCAGCAAGCCCAAGCCGCCAACACCCTGGCTCAGCAGACGGGAACCAAGCTGGACACTACTATCCAGAACCTGGATAACTACAAGCTGGTCAGCACGGCACCCATCTACTTTGGTTTTGGCAAGAGCACTCTGAACAAGGATGAGCAAGCGAAGCTGGACGACGCCGTTCAAAAGCTGCAGGGCATGAAGGGCTATGTCTTGGAAGTGGAAGGATTCGCCGACAAGACGGGTAATGTAGCTTACAACCGGGATTTGAGCCGCAAGCGCGCGGATGCCGTAGTGCACTATCTGGCAGTTGAGCACAACATTCCCCTTCGCTCCATCCGTGAGCTGGGTGTAGGCGCCGATTTCCCGGATGCCAACAACAAGACCCGTGACGATCGCAAAGAGAATCGCCGGGTGGATGTGAAGATCTACCAGTTGGATGTTACCGGACAGGCAGCGCAGGCTTCCAACGCCGCACCGGCTGCCACTTCGGCTCAGTAACCTGTAGGAAAAGATCAACGCAAGCAAGCCAGCGCGGCTGGACGCCCTATAGCGGGGAGTTCAGCCGCGTTTTTGTTCGACTGGCTGATTTTCGCGCGATTTACCCGAGGTTCCGTAAGCTTGCAGAACCGCCTCCGGATCGCGATCGGGCGCCGCCACAATTCTGCTCAATTCGCCGCGATCCAGCCAGAGCACACTGCATGGCTCGCACGAATCCACGTCCACGTTACCGCCTCCGCCATAGAGATGTTTGTCCATATCATGGCTGCAAAGCGGGCAATTGAGGATTCTCCCGGAATCGACGTCGCGCCGCGCCTGCGAGCTTCTAGACCAATAACGATACTCCCGCAATACGTCGAGCAACGGCAGGACGTTGTCCATGTTGAACAGCATGCCGTGGCATTGCGTGCAGTAAAGCAGATCATGGGAATCGATGGAGGCAGCCATCAGCGCAGTCTTGCAGACCGGGCAATTATGCGCAGTTGGTTCCAACACCACCACCCCATCTTCATCGGTGGGCGGCGAGGTCTGGCTTCCACAATAATCGCAGATCATCAAACCCTGATCGCGAGATAGGCGCATGGGAGCGCCGCAATTGTCGCAGGTCATAAAGATGCAATCGGCAGTGTGGCGCAAGCTGTCCAGGGGCTGGGCCAGCTGCCTTTACTTGTTTTTCGGCACCACTGCGGACGCTGGTTCCGTTGCATCCGATTGCCGGGTTATCGCGCTGGACTTACCCAGGCCCGCGGCAAGGTTTTGCAGATCCTTGTTCTGATCGTTCCAACCCGTGCCGTTGGTCAACTCCAGGCCAACCTCATATCCGCCTTTGGTCGAATTGCAGAACCGTACGGTTCCGCGGCCGCCCAAGGCCAACGTAGGGCAGCTAAAGGCCACCATAGTTCGGGCAGGGAGCTTCATGGGGATCCATATTCTTGCGCCTGAGACGGAGATGTCTGTCAGACGACCCTGCAAGCGGTTTTCATGGCCGTTCTCATCGTCCCAAAGCATTGCCACCATCTTGTTAATGGGAGTGCGGGAGTAGCGGCGCCGTTCTTTTTTCCGGGTGATTTGTCCCATCTCGTTGTCCGTTTCATCGTCGGATGGAGCCGATTTCTATAACTTTTCAATAACTCTTGGGTGTAGCCGGGCCAATCCTAAGGTTTGTACACTACGCGGATTAGGTTCCATACTGACGATGAAGATAAGTGATGCTCCCCGAAGCGCCACCTCCGGCGCACGTTAGCAGCCGGCAGGAGATGGCGCTCACTTGCTACCTGAGCGTGATGCTGGCGATGGCAAGATCGATGCGCGCGGTGTGCTCGCGGGCCGGGCTGATCTATGGCGACAGGCTGACCAGATTACCTCGCCGGTTGGGTTTTGAATCCACTCCCGACGCGCTGGACGAGAGCCGCCGGATGCTGGAGGCGGAACTGGTCGAATACACAGAGGCCACCAGCGCGTGGCTGGATTCGGGCGCCAACCTGGCAAGGGAGATAGTGGAGATCGTCGGGGGGCTGGATCGGTCCGCACACGAGAGCCAGACTCTGCATGCGGCGATGCTGGAGGATCTGGCGGAGCAGATGGCGGAGTCTGCGCAGGTGGACAGCGCTTCCGACGTCCGAACCTCGCTGAAGCGCTATGCGATGGGTCTGCGGGCATACTTGCAGCGCCATAACCAGGAGAGCCGCTCTTCGTTGAAGGACCTGGAGTGCCGGGCAGATAAGTTATCCCAGTGGCTGGCCCGTGCGGATCCAGCGTACAGCACCGACCCGGAGACGGGGCTGCCGAACCGTGCGGAAACCGAGCGGCAGCTGGAGGCTTGCCAGTATTCCGGCACGCCCGTTTCGGTTCTCGTCTTCGGTTGGAAAGAGGCGGATCATCCGGCCATCGCCAGGCAGATAGCGGATCGGCTGGCGGACCTGGTGCGTCCCCGCGATATCGTGGGCCGCTGGAGTGCAAATCAGCTGGCGGTGATTTTTGCCTGCCCGTCGCGCGAGGCTTTGCAGCGAGCGGGCAGCGTAGCTGAATGGCTGACCGGTGGTTATTCCGCGGTAGTGGATGGCGCCGTTCGGGCCATCCAGGTTGGCGTCACGGTAACGGTGACGGAACGGCTGCCGCTGGAGACACTGCAACACCTGGTGGCCAGGATCGAACAAAATGCGCGGGGTCCATTAGCTGAATAAATCGCCAGGACCCCGCGGCGCTTAAGCGGTTCGGCGGAAATAGCCGCGCGCGAGTTCCGGTTTCACTTCCAAAGCCTGGACCCAGCAGGTGCGCGCTTCGTCCTTTTGGCCCAGTGACTCTAACGCGTGTCCGAGGTTTAATCGGGCTTCCGCGAAATCCGGCCGAGCCTCCAAGGCCAGCCTGTAAAACTTCACCGCATCTTCGGTCTTGTCCAACTGCTGCGACAGCAGACCGGTGTTGTAAAGCACCTCTGACGTCGCCACGCCGGCATCAATTAAGCGGCGGTGATAGTTCAAGCCTTTTTCACGATCGTCGCGCTTCAATGCGGTGGCCGCCAGGCCTTTTAAGGCTTCCACGGAGTCCGGATGGCGCGCCAACAATTTGCGGAGTACGGCATCGGCCTGGTCGTAGTGGCCGGCATTGGAGTGGGCCATCCCGAGGTTGATTTCAGCTTCCGGCCAATCCGGCAGCTTGGCCAGACACGCTTCAAAGGCGGCGATGCTTCCGGCGCTGTTGCCATGCTGCAAGCGCAGATAACCCAGCCGGAACCAGGCGTTCTCCAGCCCCGGAGTTTTCTCCACCAATTTCCCGTACATGTCCTCCGCCTCGTCCAGTTGTCCCTGACGTTCCGCCATCCAGGCCACTTGAAAGCGCAGGTCATCCCGATCGGGTGCGATCTGTATGGCGCGTTCAAAACTGGCCCGCGCCTGGCCCAGGTTTTCCAGTTCCAGGTAGGCCACGCCCAGATTGATGTGCGCGTAGATGGCTTCCTCACGAATTTCGCGCGCCTGCTGATAGGCCTCAATCGCCTCCGGCAGATGTCCCAGTCTTTGATACGCGACGCCCAGATTGAACCAGTCGTTATAGGCGACGGGCGCCAGTTCGGTAAGCCGCAAGGCATGCTGGGCCGCTGACTCGAAGTCTTCGCGTGCGAATGCGGCCACGGTCAGGCCCTCCAGCGCGGCGCGCGCATCGGGATGAATCACCAACAAGCGCTCCGAATAGCCGCGCACCATTTCGTAATCCTTGCGCTGCAGCGACAGGCTGATCATATTGACCAGTGAATCTTCCGCCTTGGGATTGCGCTCCAGAATCCGCTGATACAGCGCCGCGGCTTCTTCGAACTCCCAACCCATTTGTAATGCCACCGCCTTGCCGAACATCGCCGGCTCACTATCGGGGACGCGTGCCAGTGCGGAATCGAAGGCTTCGCGCGCCTCTTGCGGCTCGTTGAGATGTAATAGACAGGCGCCGATGGCCAGCTGCATCTCGAGCGGCTTGGCGCCCAACGCCAGAGCCAGCCGGAAGCTTTCCACAGCCTCTTCATGCCGGCCCAGGTTCTGAAGGCACAGGCCCAGGCTGGAGCGAACGTCCGAATCCTGGGGACGGAGCAAAGTGAGGCTGGTGTAGCTGGCGGCAGCCTCTTCATAACGTTGTAGCTCGAACTGGAGATGTGCGCGAGCCGCGGTGATCTCCGTCAAGCTGCTTTCGTTGGCCCCTGTCTCTGCGCCCTCCAGGGCCTGCAGTGCCCGTCCGCTATCACCCTGGATGTAGTGTGAGACAGCGCGCGCCAGATTGCGCGAGGATGGGTCTGCCTGAAGGATGGTTTGGCCGGCGATCGAAACTTCAGCGTCGGCCGCTAACTGTGTGCGTGTCTGGACTATTTGTTCCATCAAATCCACCTCGTTTCCATCGAACCTTGAGCACATCGCCAGGGCTGAGTCGTGCTTGTTCTACCCTGGGTTTACACGAGTGTAGGTACTGAAGTAGTTTGATCGTCCTTCTAAGGCGTTTTCTTTATAGCTGCCGCCCCGTCCCTTAGGCCAAAAATCAGGACGGACCTTAGCGAGGGTGGATTGGCGCAGTGCCGGGCAGGGACGCGGTCAAGGACCAAGCCACGCGATTGAGAGCTGGGAAAGGCGCTACCTGGCTGATGGTCTGGTGGGTCGGGATGGCGCCCCGCCACACTCCGTGGCTGTTACATGGCGCCAAGCCAATGGCCGGAACCTGCGGCTGGTCTGAAAAAGATGGCAGCGCAATGCTGGACTCCACGCGCAGTTCCCAGGCTGTCCAGGAAGTACGCTGGGGCATGTCAAGGCGGCCCAGCTGCAGCGTTTTTTCGAAGGTGCCGGCGCAAAATGGAGCTTTGCGCCGGTGGGTTTCTGGTTTGTCGATCTGCGGCGCCTGCTCGGGCGGTAACACGGGCATTGAAGCCGGTTGTACCCGGACCGTGACCAGGCAAGGCGGAGCCGTTCCGCCGCTGCCCGGGGGAATGGGTATGCTGCTTGGCCGCCGCAAAGAGGCTTCGAGAGGCGCTACCGGGGCCCAAACCACCCCACTGGGTTGCGGCAGCAATGGCTTGGGCCGGTATACCCGCCGGATTGGGGTCCACGGGCGAAGCGCCGCCAGTCCACCTTGATTTGCGCTCACTATCATCGGCGCCGGACCGCCTAGATTGGACGGATTGCGCGCCGGAATTGAGATGGAGAGGGACTGTGACCAGGTGACCAGCGACATGGGGCTGGGCAATGAAGGGTACAAGTATGCCGCACTGGGTACCCACTGCGGTTCGCCGGGCCGAGCGGGCAGCCGGCGGGCTTCGCGCCGCAATGGCCGCGGGACCGCAGAAAACGGCATGGCGGGCGCGGTTGTCGGCAATGGCCCGGATAAAAGCCGGAACGGAATAGAGCCGGTGAAGGAAGGCACTGCTGCGAACGCCGGCGGATAGTAGCTGGCGCTCTGGCTTCCGAGAGAAACTGTGGCGGCAGGGTGGCCGAGCCCGCTGGGCGACAGCTGAATGCTAGCTCCGCGCGGGAGCCGGCCGGAAACAGCGATCGGCAAGTAATAGTGATCTACCTTGCTAAAAGACGGTTCGCCGCGCAAAGGGACGGGGGAGCCTAACGACATCGGATTACGCGCGATTGACAAGGTCAAGGCACGGGATCTTGTCGGCGCCTTTTCGACAGAAATCGCTTGGCGAGGTGCTATGGAATCCGTGAGATATGAGCTGGAAGAGACCAGCAGGTCCCTCGGGGGAAATGGGATTTCAGCAGCCGTAAAGAAGAACGGGAAAGGGGACAATGCCCGAAGGTTCCCCACGTTAACCGGGGGGGCCAATCGCACCACGTCCCTCTGCGGACGCAATATGCCCGCTAGAGGAGGGAGGCCGGGCCCGGTGCCCAGACGGCCTTTCCACGGCGATTCGCAGGCGGGGGCTTGCGGTGGGCGGCCGGTTAATAATGTTGCGGGCTCCTCCGAAGGTGGGGGGCCACCGTCGGCTGGCCGCGAAGGCAGACGCGGTTGCCGCAACGGGGTCTCGATGGCATCGGGCTGTGGGAGCGCAACCGGGCCGGCGCCACGGCAGGCCTCACCCATGGGCAATGCGATCAGCTTCGTAACGCTGGAATCGAGCAGCAGCGTGGCTGAAGCGGAGACAATGACGGGTGGGTATCCGGGAGGAACGGATTGCCAGGTAGCCTGGCTCGCAATAGGCGAGACTTCCTCAGCCGGCTGGGCCGGCGAAACATTCAACACTCGTGACGGTGCCGCCCGGAGCGCGGGTTTTTGTGGGGTCTTCACCTGCAATTGAACGGCGGCCAAGACTGGCTCCTCGGCGTAGCTTTTCAGCGGCGATGCGGTCCAATCCTGACGGGATGGCATGTCGGGAAGAAATGGCGCTTCGGGCAAATCAAACTTGGTTGCTGTCCCAATGGCTTCCACCAGACTGGCGATTTCAAGGGTAGGAGTAACTTCCTGGGCGGCGTTCAACACTTCGGGTTCCAATATCAGCTTGGGCTGCGGAACTTCCGGAACCGCGGGGGCGGCCTGCGTCAGTGGAGGCTTGGGGGGCGTGAACTCGGTTACAGATGCACGCAGGCGTTCAAAGGACAGGCCGAAGTGCAACTGCTGATGTTCCGGGGAGCAAAATGCAAGTCCCTTCAGGCGCTGAATAATGCTCAGACGTTTATTGCAATGTTGGCAATACATTTGTAGAGCTACCTGCCCGCCCTATACTTCGGCAGATTTCCGTTTGGCCAGCAGGGGCAAATCGGGTGGTAAACTTTTCGAGAGATGCAGGTTCATGAGCAGCCTCCCATCGCTCCATTCTCCCGGTGGGTGGAGTGTGGGTGGTTCCTGGACAGCGCCCAGCCGATTGCCGGGCACCGTGTGCCGCCGGACGGGTGTCTCGATATTGTCTACGATCGCACGGACGGTCTGCGCGTCATCGGCACCATGACCCGTGAGCAACGTTTTCATTTTCCGCAGGGCGCGCAGCTGGCCGGTATCCGTTTTCGACCCGGCATGGCCGGCACTTTCCTGGGTGTGCATGCCGTGGAATTGACCGATGCCTCCGTGCCGCTGGAAGATCTTTGGTCGCGGCGTGCGCGCGATTTGAAGCGCCAGTTGGATGACGCGGGTTCCATGCAGGCGGCGATGCACATCCTGCTCGGCAACCTGCCCGCACCCGCTGCCGCTCTCACTCCCACCCAGCGGGCCATTGAATCGCTGGCTATCGCGCATGGAAATGCCGATCTGGAGGTGGCGGCGCGCCAGGCCAACTTGAGCCCGCGCCATTTCCGCCGCCGCTGCCTGGAAGAAAGCGGGTTGCCGCCAAAACTTCTGTGCCGCGTGCTGCGCTTCCGGCACGCCTGCCGCATGGCCGGCGAAGAGGACCGGTTGAACTGGCCCGATATTGCTCTGGAAGCCGAGTATTTCGACCAGTCGCACCTGATCCGCGATTTCCAGAAGTTTACGGGCCACGCGCCGATGGCCATTTTTTCCAATACTACTGTCCGCCGCTCCAGCTAGTATCGATGCATGAAGATCACAGCGGTGCTCATGGTGGACAAGATTGAGAAATCCCTGCCCTTCTGGATCGATCGGATGGGCTTCGAGAAAACGGTGGATGTGCCGGAAGGCGATGGTCTGGGATTCGCCATCCTGGTGCGCGACGGAGCGGAGCTGATGCTGCAAACCATCGAAAGCGTCCGCAAGGATAGTCCGCAGTTCGCGCCCTCCGGCCCTTGCCACGACGTCGGCATTTTTATCGAAGTCGAGGATTTTTCCGATGTGTTGAAACGGCTGGATGGCTACCCGACGGCGCTACCGGAACGAACGACGTTTTACGGCATGCGCGAAATCGGCGTACGCGAACCGAGCGGCCACGTGGTGGTTTTCGCCGCCCGCCCTGCGTGATCCGAGTAACACTTCAACCAGAGACTAATGGAAGCTGGCCGCCAGATCGCGCGCCAGCACCTCGGCCCGTTCCGCCAGGCTCTTCGCCCCGGCTGGATCTGAGCCGCGCGTGCCCTGCGCCTGTTGGATGAAGTTTCGGATCTGCTCCACTTCCGCTTGTTGGTCCTTATTCAGCTGCCGAGCCGCGATTGTGCTCAAACTGGCCTGGGCGTGGGCCAGGCTTTGATCGATGGCCACGCTGAATTGTTTCTGCTCATCGGCGGTAAGGATGTCGCCCAGCTTGGGCGGAGGCGCGGGAGCAGGAGGCGCAGTTGCCGGGGCCGTCGCGGGCGGCGCCTGGGTGGGAGCTGTTGTGGAACGAGCCGGCTTCTTTGCGGCCGGGACGGGTGGTGGCTGGGCCGGTTTGTTCACCTGATACGGAGCGGGTTCCTGCGGGTGCGTGGTTGTTACAGGCTTGGGTTGTTCGGAACTGGCAGCCGCGGGCACCGGCGCCGGCGAGGGAGGTGGGACAGCAGCGGCAGGAGGCGGAGGCAGCGGCACGGCCACTTGCCGCGTGTGGCAGGCCGATTCCCACACCAGAAACAATAAGAGGCAGGCCTGCAAACGCGAAGAGCGTGGCATGGGATCACTGAGCAGCCGTGCTAGAAACCAGTAGTTGCCGATGTAAACACTGCACCCTGGTAATCGACCATTTTCGGAAAGCGCATCCGGAATGTGGCGCCCTTTCCAGGCTCGCTGGTAAAGTCGATTGTACCATTGTGGAGTTGCACCACCCGGAACGTGGTGGCAAGACCGATGCCGGAGCCGCTTTCTTTGGTGGTGAAGTAAAGCTGGAACACCCGGGCCTGGATTTCGCGCGCGATGCCCGGCCCCGCATCGCTCACCGTGAGCTGGCACTGGCTGCCATCGCTGGCCGTTCGGATGATCAGCGCTCCGCTCTCCATTGTTGCCCCGGGGGACATGGCTTCCAACCCGTTGTTGATCACGTTGAGGATGGCTTGCTTCAACAGATCCGGATCGCCGTTGATCCATAGCTGTTCGGGTTGCAGGATCGTTTTCAGCGCCACGTTCTTGGCATTTGCGTCCACCGAGACCAGCGCGATGATTTCCTTGACCAGCTCATTAAAATCGATAGGCCTGTAGTTCAGATCCACCGGGCGGTTGAAGTTCAGGAAGGTCTTCACCACCGTGTCCAGACGCTTTATTTCGCGGCCGATGACTTCGATCTCCGGCTGCTCTCCGTCCAGCCTGCCCCGTAAGACCTCCAGGTGCAGCGCCATGGCATTCAACGGATTCTTGATCTCATGCGCCACGCCGCCGGTGAGGCGGCTGATGGCTGCCAGGCGCGACGAGAAATCGAGCTGTTGTTCCAGCTGCCGCCGGCTTTCGATGTCGCGCAGAGTAACCAGGGTCCCCATGTCTTCCTGGCCTGAACTGTTTCTCAGAAGCTGGACGCTAACTACCAGCCGCAGGGGAGCGAGGCCAGGGCGTGGAATGGTGACGGGTTGCTCTTCGATAGACCTGCCGCTGCGCAAAGCGCTCCCGATAATCTCTCCCAAAATTGTGGATTGAGGAAATAGCTCCGCCGCGCTATGTCCGGCCATCTCGTCGTGGGTCTTGCCGAGCATTCTCTCGGCGGGTTCGCCGGCCATGAGCAAGTGCCCGGTATCGTCGAACAGCAAGACGCCTTCTTCCAGCTGCTGCAGCAGTTGCTGGATGTTGGTCCGCAGTTCGTCGGCGTCTTGTTTCGCCCCTCGGTATTGTTCATCCAGGAGACTCAGTTTGGAGTGCACGTCGGCGAACTCACGCGATTCGCGCCGGTCCGGATGAGTGCTCCCGAACTGGCCGGTGCGGATCAGATCGATACTCTGGCTCACGCGCTGCAAAGGATCCAGAATGACGCTGGGCAGCACGGCGCCCAGAAAAATGGCGACGCACAGCGATAACGCGAACGCCAGCAGCAGGCTCTTCAGGGCAGGTTCCACGGAATGCTTCAACAGAACCGACCGGATGACCACCGTGATGTTGAACAGCACGCGCTTGCTGCCTTGCAGACCCACCGGGCGGGTGGAAACATAGTTTTCGCGCTGGGTGATCAGATCCCACAGATTCTTCGCCCACCAGCGTTGTTCTATGAGGTGTATGTCTTCGGCGCCGGCGAAAGCGTTACTGCTGTCCTTCAGCAGCGGGGCCGAGGCCAGAACGTTCCCCTGATCGTCGGTAACCAGAATGGCCAGCGCCAGGTCCGCCTTGGCCAGGGTAGCCTTCAACATTTCATCAATGTCGGGATCCTGGCGGACGATGTTGGTCCAGGTTTCCTCCCATTGTTCGGATGAAGCAGGGTGAATTCCGTGCGCCGCAGTTTCCACCGACAGGTGGTTCTCGAGATAAATGCGGAACTGATCGGCGATCAGGTCCGCGCGGTCCGACGCGGCGCCGAAAGTGACCTTAGTGAAATCGGAGAGATACAGCAACGACAAGACCACAACCACGGCCGTGACCAATGCCATGATCGCGCCGCGCAGCCGTGCCTTTAAAGACATCTACGTATCGGTTCCCGCCTCCATCTCGGCGGCGCCGTATTCCTTGAGTTTGTTGAACAGGGTCTTGAGGCTGATGCCGAGGATTTCCGCGGCGCGCGTTTTATTGTTGCGGGTGTGCTTCAGCGTAATTTGAATGAGCGCCTTTTCGGCTTCGCCCACAGTGGTGCCCACCGGCAGCCGCACGGCGTCCGGCTCCATTTCCTGCTGCATGGGGCGCGCGCCGGCGGGCACGCCAAAATCGCGCGGCAGATGATGCTTGGTAATGGTGCCTTCGCCCGAAAGGATCACGGCCCGCTCCAGGACGTTGCGCAGTTCGCGCACGTTGCCGGGCCAGGAGTATCGCCTGAGCAGCTCTTTCACTTCGGCATTGACATCCACCACGCGCGTCTCATGCTTGCGGTTCAGCATTTCGATCAGCGTCTCGGTAAGCAGTGGAAGATCGCCGTCGCGTTGCCGCAAGGGTGGCAGCGGAACTTGAAACACATTCAGCCGGTAATACAAATCTTCGCGCAGCTCGCCTTTGCGCAACGCGTCTTCCAAAACTTTGTTGGTGGAAGCGATGACACGCACATCCACGGCGATTTCGCTGCGTCCACCCAGCCGGCGCACGCAGGAATCCTCCAGCACGCGCAGCAGTTTGGCCTGCGTTCCCACCGGCATCTCGGCCAGTTCGTCCAGCAGCAGCGTGCCGTGCTGCGCTAATTCGAAACAGCCCGCCCGCCGCTCCACCGCGCCGGTGAACGCGCCCTTTTCATGCCCGAACAATTCGCTTTCCATCAACGTTTCCGGCAATGCCGCGCAGTTGATGGCAACAAACGGCCCGTCGCGCCGGGGACTCAAATGATGCACCGCGCGGGCTACCAACTCCTTGCCCGTCCCACTCTCTCCCGTCACCAGCACCGCAGCCCTGGACGGTGCCACTTGCCGGATCAGCGAAAACACCTGCTGCATGGCGGGACACGTTCCCACCAGATCCACCAGGACTCCCTGATACGAAAGCTGCCGCTGTAATCGCTCGGCTTCTTCGGCCAGGCGGCTCTGCGTAGCCGCGCGTTCCAGCAGAACTTTCAGCGCGCTGGGCTGGATGGGTTTTTCCAAAAACCAGAAGGCGCCCAGATCGTGCATGGTCTGCACGGCGGTCTCGATGTTTCCAAATGCCGTCAGCACGATGGTGGGCGGCATGGTGTTCTGCGATCCCAGGCGCTTCAAAAGTTCGAAGCCGTCCATGCGCGGCATCATCAGATCCGTAACCAGGACATGGGTGGGAGTCTGCGCCAGTTTCTCGAAGGCATCCTGGCCGTCGAAAGCGGTCTCCACCGTGAATCCCCAGGATTGAATCATCTTGGCCAGGCCGGCACGCTGGTTTTCTTCGTCGTCTGCCACGAGCACGCGAACGTGGGGTGTTAAGGGGCTATTTCCCATTCAATTCAATTGTATCCCGGCGGGCGGCGCGCCTGTACAGAAATGCCGAAATAGCCAATAAAATCGCAGTTGCGAGCGAGATTGCAAGCGAAACGGGAAGGATTATTGGGCGGAACTCCATGCGGACCCGGTGCATGCCCTCTGGAACAATTACGCCGCGGAGCGCGACGTCGCTGGGATAGATGGTCGTGGGCCGGTCGTCCAGCCAGGCCTTCCAGCCCGGATAGTACGTTTCAGAAAGCACCAGCAGCGAGCGCCGGGAGGCCCGCGTCGAAACCTCGATCGCGTCCGGTTCATACGTCAGGGTCTTCACTTCGTCCACTTCGTTGGGGACGTTGGGCGCAAGTTCGATGGGCTGATCGGTGATGGCGGCGTAATGCAAGTCAATCTCATGGCGCTGAATGAGATTCCGCGCCTCTTCCATGGAGTGAACGGTGCGCGCCTCATGCGCCAGGAAAAAACGCGGGAAGGCGGCTTCGTTTTCGAAAAGCTCGTTGCCCGGCAGGCTGGCCAGGTGGCGGAATTTTGGAACAGCGTTCATGCGAGGGATGTCTTGGGTGGGCGTGAGAATATAGCGCACGTTTAGTAAATCAAGGATCGGAGAATCAAGTTTTTCGAGCGGATAATTCCAGCCCCAGCGAACCCCGTCGTGCAGAAACAGCCGAAGCTGAATGGCATTCTCGGGCGCCAGAGGACTGATCCCCGCCGCCGATGGGATCTGCAAAATCGGCGCGCCATAGGTCCATTCCATGCTTGCGTCCAGGGTGTCGAAGCGCCAGGGCGGGGAATTGGCGTTCACGTAGCGCCGGACTTCGCTCAGCAGCCGGGTGCTGCCGTCGAAAGCATCGCGTGTTACACCGGGGTCCGCTTGCAAGGATTGGCTGTTCATCGGCCGGCCCGAGCCAACCAGAAACAGATCCAGGGCAATGACGACGCCGATGGTCCATCGAAGCATGTTCGGCACGCGCAACGTGTCCAGACCGATAGCCGCCAGTCCCGCGATGGCCAGGCTGAAGATGCAGTACGTATATTCGGGGTGGATTCCGATGCGTATCTTCTCGGGCAGGAGCGGAAATAAAATTCGCCACACTGCAGTTTTGTCGCCCAGCATCCAAAACGATCCGAACAGCAGCAGAAGCGCGAACAATGCCGTGGTCCGATTGCGGCGCGTCACTATGGCGAATACGGCGAGCAGCAATCCCCCGATGCTGCTGTACAAATACAGGAAGGTTGGGTCCCACGGCCCCTTAAAACGGCTCATGTCGAATATGTCGTAGTGGTTCGGCGCTACCAGCGAAACTAAACTTTGCCAATAGAGGCCGCCTCCGGTGCCCAGCCAGTCGGCACGATATTTCGCCACGCTCCATTCGGTGAGCTGCGTGGTGGGAATGAATGGCACGGCCGCGAGCAGGATGCCGAGCGCGCAGCCACAACAGGTCCACAGCAGCACTTTGGCGTGTCCCATACGCAGCACCACCAGGAGCCCGGCGAACATCACGGTGGAACCGAAGACCGCCACGGTGGCCTGCGGGAATCCGCCCCAAATGGACAGGCCCAGGGCGGCCGCCAGCACTGCCAGCCAGTCTGCCCGCAGCTTGTGTCTCAAATGCCAGACCGCGAGCCACGCCAGGGGCATCCAAACGGCGGCCATCATGGAATCGATGTGTTCGGCTCGGGACGCAAAGTAGCTTCCGGTTTCGAACATAACTGCTCCGGTCCATGCCGCCGCCGCGTTCAGGTTGAATTCGCGGAAAAGATGAAAGGCCGCTACGCCACCCAGCCACACCTGCAGCACCACGGCCCATTCCAGCAGCATCGGCAGGCTATCCCAGGCGAGCCGGCTGCTGATGAAGGCGCTGAGGAATACCAACGGGTGAAAGAAGCACGCCTGAATGTTGGCGAAGATAGGATAGCCGCCGTAGTTGTAGGGATTCCAAAGCGCGAAGCGATTCTCGCGCAGTTCGTCGCGCAGAAATGTGATCAGCGGGAGTTGAACGCCGCGAAAATCCCAAGGGAAAGTATATTGCGCGCTGAACAGCGGCTTATGGAAGAACAGAACCACGGCGGCCAGCAGCGACAGGTACACCAACAGGGAGCCGCGCTGCAAAACCTTACCCCCCAATCCCCAACCCCGTCCCCCGTCCCGTATCATATTTGTTTGGACTTTGCGCGCACGTCTATCCTAGCCGTTCTGGCCGCCGCCTGTCTCACGCCGGCATTCGCTCAGCGGGAGCTGTCGGGAGCGGCACAGGCGCGCCTGTCGCTGGATCGCCTGAACGTCGTCGGCAGCGTGCTGATGATCGCCGCGCATCCCGACGATGAGAACACGGCGTTGCTGGCGTACCTGGCGCGCGGGCGGAAGGTTCGCACGGGTTATCTTTCGCTGACGCGTGGTGAAGGCGGACAAAACCTGATTGGCGCCGAACAAGGCGACGCGCTGGGCATCATTCGCACGCAGGAACTCCTGGCGGCGCGGCGCATCGACGGTGCGGAACAATTCTTCACGCGCGCCATCGATTTCGGGTTCACCAAAACGCCTCAGGAATGTTTCGAGAAGTGGGGGCACGATAAAATCCTGAGCGACGTGGTGTGGGTGATCCGGCGCTTTCGTCCGGACGTGATCATTCTGCGCTTTAGCGGCACGCCGCGCGATGGCCACGGCCAGCATCAGGCGTCGGCGATTTTAGGGCGCGAAGCGTACGCCGCGGCGGCCGATGCCAAGCGTTTTCCAGAACAATTACAATGGGTGCAGCCGTGGCAGGCCAAGCGTCTGATGTGGAATCCGGGCGCCTTCACCAAAGAGCAGCGCGAAGAGGTAGAGAAAATGCCCAACCGCATCAGCGTGGATCCGGGCGACTACGATCCGGTGCTGGGCCACTCGTATGCCGAGATCGCCGGCATGTCTCGTAGCATGCATCGCAGCCAGGGCATGGGCGCGGCGGAGCGCAAGGGCTCGGCCAAGGACTTTCTGGTAACGCAGTCCGGGCCGGTGGCGGCGCACGATATTTTCGACGGCATCGATCTGTCCTGGAACCGTATTCCCGGCGGCGCGCCAGTAGGGCAAATTCTGGCCGAAGCGGCGAAAACATTCGATTCTGAAAATCCCGACCGGATAGTTCCGCTGCTGCTGAAAGTGGACAAACTGATGCCGGGCCTGCACGATCCGTTGGCCGCTCTGAAACAGCACGAATTGAACGACACCATCGCACTTTGCACTGGTCTGTGGCTGGATGCGGCGTCGGATAAGTACGCCGTGACGCCCGGCGGATCGCTCAAGTTCGACGCCACGGCGCTCAATCGCGACCACATGGCGGTGCAGGTAAAATCGGTGGATATCGAAGGTATTTCGCCCGCCACCACCAAAGATAAATTCGGCGGCGTGCTTCCGTTTAACGAACCGCAGGTTTTCGCTCTCACCACCACCATCCCGGAGCATGAGGCGCTCTCGCAGCCCTACTGGCTGGTGCAGCCCAAGCAAGGCGATACCTATACGGTTCCGAATCAGCTGGACGTGGGGCTGGCGGAAAACCCGCCCCTGTTTGAGGCGCATTTTCATTTGCGAATCGAGTCCGAAGATGTGGAAGTGGTGCGGCCCGTGGCGTATCGCTACATTGAGCGCGCGCAAGGCGAGCTGACGCGCCCGGTGGTGGTTGAGCCTCCGGTGGCATTGCAGTGGTCCCAGGCTGCTATTTTGTTTCCCAACGGCGCCGCGAGAAACGTTGAGCTGCAGGTGCAAGCCAACGTCGCTAAAGCGGCGGGAAAAGTTCAAATTCAAACGCCGGCGGGTTGGCGGGTTTCTTCTCAATCCGGCGATTTCCATCTCACGCTGCCGGGCGAGCAGAGCCAGGTATCGTTCGAACTCACGCCCACTTCAAATGACGCACAAGGGCTGCTGGCAGCGAGCGCGCAAACCGGCGATCAAACCGTCGCCACGTCGATGCAGACCATCAGTTACCCGCACATTCCGCCGCAGGTGTTGTTTCCACCGGCCACCGCGAAACTGGTGCGCGCCGATGTGCGGCTGCTGGCGAAAAACATCGGCTATATCATGGGCGCCGGCGATGAAGTTCCGCAGGCGCTGCAGCAGTTGGGTGCCGACGTCATGCTGCTGAGCGCGGACGATCTGGCGGGCGGCAATCTTGGCCGCTTCGATGCCATCGTCACCGGCGTGCGGGCTTACAACGTGCGTTCGGACCTGCGCGCCAATGAGGGACGGCTGTTGGATTACGTGAAGAATGGCGGGACGTTGGTGGTGCAGTACAACGTGGCCGACCAGCGCAATCCATTCGGCGGCGAGACCACGTTGCTGGCAAATATCGGTCCCTATCCGCTTACCACCGGGTCCGAGCGTGTCACCGTGGAAGAAGCGCCGGTTCAGTTTCTGAATCCGGCAAGCCCGCTGCTGCATAAGCCCAACGAAATTACGGCGCGCGATTTCGAAGGCTGGATCCAGGAGCGCGGTCTTTATTTCGCATCCAAATGGGACGATCATTACCAGCCGCTTTTTGAAACTCACGATCCCATGGACAAGCCCCAGAACGGCAGCACGCTCTATACGCGCTATGGCAAGGGCGCCTATGTGTTCACTGCGTTTTCCTGGTTTCGCGAGTTGCCTGCTGGAGTTCCGGGCGCGTTTCGCATTTTTGCGAATCTGTTGAGCGCCGGGAAGACGCAGTGAGCGGCCAGCCGCGAAAAATAACGCATCCGGTTGAAGACGAGCCGCCGCCGCTATTGGGCAGCTGGCGAAAGATATATATCATCGTCCTTTGTTACCTCGCGTTGCTCATCGCGGGGTTTTACTTCTTTACTAAAGTTTTTGCTTCATGAGACCACTCGATTGGGTGGTGATGTTCACCTGGCTCGCGTTCATCGTCAGCTACGGGCTGTACCGCGGCCGCGGCAGCACCACCATGAACAAATACCTGCTGGCGGGCAAATCCATGCCATGGTACGCCATGGGCCTTTCCATCATGGCCACGCAAGCCAGCGCCATCACCTTCATCTCCACCACCGGCCAAAGCTATACCGATGGCATGCGCTTCGTGCAGTTTTATTTTGGATTGCCGATCGCGATGGTGATCCTATGCGCGACGGCCGTTCCGATTTTTCATCGCGCGAATGTCTACACCGCATACGAGTATCTGGAGCGGCGCTTCGATTCGAAGACGCGCTCGCTGGTGAGTGTGATTTTTCTTATCCAGC
>DATHNM010000007.1:0-3977 GCA_035486095.1 Bryobacteraceae bacterium | reverse complement strand
TAGAATACCAGCCGGACGTTGGCCGCACAGCGCAATCGCGCAGGTCAGCAAGCCGTCCAGCTCAGTGCGGCCGGTATGCCACGCGCGCAACCTCGGCATAAGGCACTGATGCCACCGTGGCGCGGATCTGGGCCTGTGCATGGCGCTCCACCGTTGGTTTTGTCGACCCGCGGCCTTCCTCGCCCCACACCAGCGTCACCTGAACGCCCGGCTCACTGTACGCCACATCCACCACGCCCAGCGACAGCATCGCGCGTTCATTGTAGGTGTAGCCGGTATAAGTGGACACCCCGATCGTCTTGCCGTCCTTCAGCACCTTGTCGAACGGCAAGGTCGCATAATTGGCCAACGGTAAATCGATGTACTTGGAAATGTCGCCGGCCTGGAATAACGAACCAAAGACACGCGCAATATCTTCGCCGTTCCATACCAGGGTGACCTTCTTGCGCCGCTGGTTGTCCGCCATTTTTTCCAGAGCCGCGCGTCCCACGAAATCATGATCGAACTTAACGAAAGGACCATAGCCAAGATCGTAGGGAGTCAGATAATAATCCGTGATGTTATCGGAGTAAAAACTGCCGCCTAGCGACGCCATGGCTTCATAGCTCTTGGTGGTCAACCAGCGCCGGTATCCCTGCAGTTTCTCACCCACGTAAATCGCCGGAAGGGGCGACGGAATCCAGCCGGACTCCAGACACGTGGTGGGATAGGCTCGCGATCCCACCTGCCGGATTCCGTATTCCTGACCGGCTTCCACAATAGCGTCGCGAACCGCGTCGCCGTCTTCCCAGGGGCCAAACAATTCCCATCCAGGCTGCCCCACCATTCCATGACGCAGCGCACGGACACTGCGGCCGGCGACGGTGAAAACGTCCATGTGGAAGAAGCGGATGTCGGGCGCCGGTTTGCCGGTCACCTTCTCCATCACGCGCAAAGCATGCGGCCCCTGAATCTGATAACGGAAAGTTTTTCGCCGGCCTTGATTCACGGCCGACCTTTCGTCGCGCTCAGCCGACGCTTTATAGCCGCCCGTTTCCACGTTGTATTGCACCCAATTGATGGCGGGCGGACGCCCTACTAAATTGAATTTGTTTTCGTCCAGATAAAAGAGGATGGCATCGCCAATGACGTAACCGTCATGGTTGCAGGCCACGAACTGCTTCGCTTGATTGACTTTGAAATTCTTGTAGCTGTTGATCCCCAGATCCGAAAGCACTTTGAGAGCGTCGGGGCCCTCCACGTAAAGATCCGTCATGTGGTGCGATTGGTCCAGCAGCGCGCAGCTCTCTTTCCAGGACCGCTGTTCGTCTCTCCAGTTGGTGAACTCGGGGCGCACCACCGGAAAGGCATATGGTCCGATCTGCGAGTTGCGCAAGCGCTCCACCGGATTCCCTCCGGCTTTTAGCGCGTCCTCTAAACTTTGCTGACTCATTCCTGGTCGTGACTCCTCATGATTGATAGGCCCATCGATGGGCCTGATTGATAGGGCTCTGCCGAACTGCATTATATCGAACTGAAGCGCTTGATCAGATTCCGCAGTCTATGCTGGTGGCCGAGCCAGCAAAAGCCTAAACTGAATCTCATGCCTGCCGATCCTCAGTACTTACGCGACCATTACGCTTCACTCTCCGATGAGGCGCTGCTGGCGATTGAGCGCGACGATTTGGTCGACCTGGCGCAGAGGTGCTACGACGACGAGGTGGGACGGCGCAAGCTGGCTTCGCGAACTGCCCGGTCCGCGACCCTGGAGGATGAAGACGAGGAACTGGACGAAGAGCTATTGTCCGGTGACGAGCCCGATTGGTTGAACGACGCGTCGGAGGTGCTCACTCGAGCAGACCGTCCCGGATCGGTGCCGACGGACGCCATGGTGGAGGCCCGGGACGCACTGGAAGCTGCCGGTATTCCCTGCCATATCGAGCTATCGGAGATACCTGAAACCAACGACGCCTCCCCGCCGCCCACGCATTTGTGGCGTCTTCTGGTTCCCGGCAATCTCAACCTGCGCGCCACCAGCGTGTTGGAACGCGATATCTTCAACCATGATTTCGAAGCCGAATGGCAAGCGCATCTGGAAATGCTTTCCGATGAGGAACTGCGTGGGATGAAACCGGAAGTCGCCTTCTGCGGCCTGTTCGATCGGGTGGAGCGTGTAACCCGGGCCTACGATGAGGAAATCGCGCGTCGCAGCCGATTGTAGGAATCCACATGCGGGAAAAGATGAAGCATATGCACAAACTTGTATTCGCCTTGCTGTTGTCAGCCATCGCGACGCCATCGCATGCCGCCGGCTACAAGATCGATGAGGGCTATGTCGATTCGGGCGGTGTGTTGATCTACTACACGTCTTTCGGCCAAGGACCGCCGCTCATGATCGTCCATGGCGGCCCCGGTGCCACCCACGATTATTTCCTGCCATATCTGGTTCCATTGGCGCGCCACAACCGCCTCATCTTTATCGATGAGCGCGGTTCCGGCAAATCGCAAAAGCTGGACGATCCGGCCGGCTACACGGTAGAGAGCATGGTGGAAGACGTGGAGGCCGTTCGGCGCGAGCTGAACCTCGGCAAAATGGCGTTGCTGGGCCACTCCTACGGCGGCGTCCTGGCGCAAGCGTACGCGCTCAAATACCAGCAAAACCTCTCGCAGCTGATCCTCTGCAGCACCTTTTACAGCACCACCAAGATGAACGAAGTGTTCCAGAAACAGCTTGCCGCCATGACGCCGGAGCTTCGCGAACGCATCCGGAACTTCGAAAAGGCCGGCCTCTTCGGGCACGGCAAGCCCTGGGAGCAGAACCGCTACCCGGAAGACTATATGAAAGCCGCGTGGGGCGAAGGCTACCATCCGTACATTTACCAGCGCCACCCCGATCCCAACGAAGATCCGGTTCAGCAAGGCAACATGTCCTGGGACCTGTACCGCGAAATGTGGGGCTCGCACGGCGAGTTCGTCATCGATGGGAATCTGAAGTCCGTTGAGTATGGCGATCGTCTCTCGAGCATCCACGTCCCCACACTGATCACGGTGGGCGATCACGACGAATGCGACCCGTCCCTGGCCCGCTACATGAGCGATAAAATTATCGGCTCCAAGCTGGCCGTCATGCCCAACAGCGGGCACATGACCTTCGTCGACCAGCCTGATCTATTTATCCATGCCGTAGACGGCTTCCTCACTGGAAACTGACCGCCCCCATAAAGCGTTCGCTGTTCGCAAGGCGTAAAATCAGACCATGGAACTCGTCGTCAACCAAAAGCATTACCGGCTGCTCGTTGACAATACGCGCACGCTGCTGTGGGTGCTCCGCGACGAACTGGAACTCACCGGCACGAAATACGGATGTGGCGAGGGCCAATGCGGCGCCTGCACCGTGTTGATAGAGGGCGCGCCAGTGCGCTCCTGCATGACGCGCGCCTCGGCGGTGGCCGGCAAAGACATCACGACCATTGAGGGCCTGGAACAAAACGGCAAACTGCATCCGGTGCAGGAGGCCTTTATCCAAGCCGACGCGCTACAGTGCGGCTACTGTACACCGGGAATGATCCTGTCCAGCGTAGCGCTATTAAAGAAAACGCCACAGCCCAGCGACCCCGAAATCCGCCGCGCGCTGCAGGGCAATGTTTGCAGGTGCGGAACATATCCGCGGATTATCGCGGCGGTTCAAATGGCTGCGGGAATGCAACATGCCTGAAATCGAATTGACCGCCATCGAACAAGAACGCTACGAGCTGTTCGAGCCTCCCGCCTATCGCTTTCAGCCGCAGCAAGACACCTTCGATCTTCAGCGTCGCGACTTCTTCAAGTTCCTGGGCGGCGGCTTGGTGCTGCTGCTCGCGCTGGATGGCACGGCGCAGGCGCAGGAATCCGGCAGGGGCCCGGCCATTCGTCCCGATGCGCGCCCGCCTGAGCTAGCCGCCTGGCTGCACATCGGAGAAGACGGAACCATTACGGTGTATACCGGCAAGACCGAAGTG
>DATHNM010000006.1:0-28239 GCA_035486095.1 Bryobacteraceae bacterium | reverse complement strand
CGCCCCATACATAAGCCAGGACGGCGGGCGCGATGCCGAAGGTGATGACGTCGGCGAGAGAATCCATCTCGCGACCGAAGGCGCTGACGGTGTTCGTCATGCGGGCGATGCGGCCGTCCAGGCCGTCCAACACCACAGCCGCGCCGATGGCTTTCGCAGCGACGTCGAAGTGCGGATTGGGCCCCAGCTGTCCGGTTGCCGCCAGCAGCGTTCCTTCCACGGCGCGAACAATGGCGATGAAGCCGAGAAAAATATTGCCGGCGGTAAAGAGCGTGGGAAGCGCGTAGGCCGCACGCCTGGGCCGGCGCGTGGGCGGACGCGGATCGAAGAAGCGTTCCTTTAGAGTGAGGCGCGCCATCAGCTCTTCCCTGTCACTTCTCTGCGCTGCGCCAGGATACTGGAGCCACCTGAGACGCGCTCGCCAGACTGTACCTTGATTTCCCATTCGGGGCCTAAGAAAATATCGACCCGGGAGCCAAATTTGATGAGCCCCACGCGCTCGCCCTTGGCCACTGTGTCGCCCAGTTGCTTATAAAACACGATGCGGCGCGCGATGAGTCCTGCTATCTGGGCGAAGCGGATGCTGCTGGAACTGCCCGCGATGGTTACCGTGTTGCGTTCATTCTGGGAACTGGCCACTTCGCGGCTCGCTACCAGGAACCGTCCCCGGGTGTATTCGACGTGCGCAATCTTGCCGGCGATGGGCGCCCGGTTCACGTGAACGTCGAAAATATTCAGGAAGATGCTGATGCGGGTGGATTCTACTCCGTCTCCGATGATGGCCACCACCTTGCCGTCGGCCGGCGACACGGCGACCGGTCCATCCGGGATTGTGCGATCGGGATCGCGAAAGAAATACAGACAGAAAAGCGCTGCCAGCAGCAGCGGCGCAGCGAACGCCGGGTGCAGCAGGAAGCCAATGAGAGCCCCGGCTGCCGAGAAGGCAACCCCGTAGTAGATTCCGTCCTTAACCATCGTCTTTCCCTATTGTAACGGCGAGGGTGCGGGAACTCACTAATTGAAATGTTTCCGTTTGATGTCGGCAGAGTTCGCCCGAGCGGCCGGTAGATCCAGATTAGCGTAGGCAGGAGTGCCGACGCGGCACGCAAGAGTGCGTGCGCCACAATTGGTCTTTTTCCGGCCACGAGGGATGGTTTAGCGCATCAGATTGAAACACGAACAGCCCCCCGGCGTCCAAGGGTGGACAACATGCCCTGCCTATTCCTGATCCTGATTCTTGCGTTTCCCCGCGTTGCGATTGCGCTCCTGTTCCTGTTCTCGCACTATCTGGACCGGGCCTTTCACAGCATTTTGCTGCTCATTCTGGGCTTCCTGTTCTTGCCGTTCACCACGCTGGTGTATGCCTGGATGGTCAACAGCGGCTTGCCACTGGCAGGCATCAATCTGCTGTGGCTTTTGATTGCCGCGCTGGTGGATTTAGGAACCGTCGGCCATGGATACAGCCGCCGGCGGGCCTAGTTCCGGCAGCGCCTTGACAGCCGCCAGGACATGCTATACTGAGAACTCATTTGAAACTCTTAATCCTGCTAAGTTATTGATTTTAAAGTACTAACCTGTTAGAAACGTCCGATTCTCTTAGTTTTCAAAGACTTCCAAGAAGAGCGGTTTTCAATACGAAAAATCGCACGTAGGAGGACAACGCATGAAGGATTTTCTATTGGTTGCCGGATTGTTGGCTGCCCCCGCTAGCGTGAGCGTCCAACAATATAAGGCATCGCCAGTGGTCAAGCAGAACGATCCCAGATTATCCCGGCTGCAGAAGTACTTCGGCGATCGCGACTGCCCGCTTCGCGACTCGGCCAAGGATTTTCTGGTCGCCGCAGACCAGAATCACCTGGATTGGCGGCTGCTGCCCAGCATTTCGATCATCGAATCGAGCGGTGGCAAGGACTATAAGAACAACAACGTCTTTGGATGGGCTTCTTGTAAGGAGAAATTCACTTCGGTTCGCGCTGGAATCCACTACGTAGCTGCACAGCTTGGCAAATCAAGAAGATACAAGGACAAGGACATCGACAGCAAGCTACAACTCTATAATCCCGTCCCAGAGTACTCCCAACGTGTAAAAGCGGTTATGCGGGCTATCGGCACACGCTCCCAGCCGCGGGTGTTAGCTGCGGATTGATCGGGAGGCAGACCTCTGCCTCGAGATCGCGGTTCGGTAAGGTGCTGGTCTAGCAGGGCCGGTTAGCTGCCTTGCATCATTTGAACGCCCCAATAAAGGGCGCCGAAAACAATCAGTGCGATGCCAATGCCTAAAATCCAGCGGATCATCCGCTCGGTGCTGGACGTGCTTTTGTGGGCGTCCAACTTTAGCTGCTCGTCGAGGCTTTCAAACATAGACAACCTCCTGGGAAGTCCGGTTTTTATATGAGTCCGGTTATGACACGAGCCTGAGCAATTATATGCTCGATCCGGCCGAAATGACAGGGTATTCGTCGCCTTGTTTTGAGCAGTTTGATTAAGATAACGAACGTTACAACGCCATCCGTTCGAGCTTTCGGTAAAGCGTCTTACGCTCTATCCCCAGGATTTTCGCAGCGCGGCTCTTGTTTCCGCCGGTAGCCGCCAGGACGCGCCGGATCTGGTCGGCTTCGGTATCGGCCAGCGTATCGCTCGAAATGTCGCGAGGTTCGGTAAGTTCGATGGCTTCGCGCACCGCCGCGTCGTCGATGCGGCCTTGCGGCGTCACAATAGTCAAACGCTCGATCATGTGCTGCAGTTGCCGCACATTCCCGGGCCAGCTATAGTCTTCCAGCACCCGCAGGGCGGACTCGGTCAGGCGGGCCTGTTGATGATAGCGTTCGTTATATTTCTTCAGAAAATAATGCGCCAATAAAGGCACATCGCCGCGGCGTTCCACCAGAGGCGGAAGGATAATGCGCACGACGTTGAGCCGATACCACAGGTCTTCGCGAAATTTGCCCTGCTCCACCATCTTCTGCAAATCGCGATTGGTGGCCGCCACCACGCGCACATCCACCTTTTTCCCGCGCGGCGAACCCAGCGGCCGAATCTCTTTCTCCTGCAGGAATCGCAGCAGGTTGAGCTGGAAGCCGAGCTCCAGATCGCCGATTTCGTCCAGAAACACGGTGCCGTTGTTGGCGGCTTCGAACACGCCCATCCGATCGCGATCGGCGCCGGTGTAAGCGCCCTTCAGAGCGCCGAACAATTCGCTTTCGAGCAACGATGGCGCGATGGAGCCGCAATCCACCGGCACGAACGGCTGATGGGCGCGCGAACTGTTGTTGTGCACCATGCGCGCGATCAGTTCCTTGCCGGTGCCGGTTTCGCCTTCCACCAGCACCGTGGCATTGGTGGGCGCCACCAGCGAAACAGTTTTGTAGATGTCGATCATGCGCGGCGAGCTGCCGATCATCTCGCTCTCGGGCAGATCTTCGATTTCCGAATCCTTGTCGTCCGGATGTTGCCCCACCGAGGCCTCGGCGCGCTTCACGGTGTCCAGCATGCGATCCAGTTCGAAGGGCTTGGCGATGTAATCGAACGCGCCGCCCTGGGTTGCTTTCATGACCGTTTCGATGGTGCCGCGGGCGGTCATCAGAATCACGGCGCAGTTGGGATTTTTCTTGCGGGCGGTTTCCAGGACGTCCAGACCGGTGCGCTCGTCGATATAGATGTCCGAGATCACGATGGGGTAGGCATCGTCGCGCAGCCGCTCCAGCGCTTCGCGCGTGGACGATACGGCATCCACCGCATAGCCTTCCAATTCGAGGAAAGTCTGGATGGTATTTCGGACAGAATTATCGTCTTCGACCACAAGTAGTCGCTGCACAGTCACGCCCTTATGTTATTAGACTAGCAGGCACCGTCTGTCCTACGGTCGCGGTTGGGAGGCGGCCTGAAGGTGTCTGGTTTGGGAGCGGGCAGGGAAGACCACCGTGAAGCAGGAACCCTGGCCCGGCTGGCTGGTCACTTCTATCTTCCCGCCGTGATGCTGGACGATCTGCTCCACAATGGAAAGGCCGATGCCGCTGCCCACTTCCCCCGACGCCTCGGCACGCTTGGTGCGGTAAAACTTCTGGAAGATCTGGCGCAGCTCCTTGGCGTCCATGCCAATACCCTGGTCCTGCACGGAAAGCCGCAATTGCGCTCCCGCCAAACGGCAGGTCACGGTGATCTGGGTATCGGAGGGCGAATATTTCACCGCGTTGGTGAGCAGATTATAGACGGCATATTCCATCAGTTCGCGATCGCCTTCCAGGTTGCCGCTGAGCGCTTCGGTGATAATGCGAATATTCTTTCGCTCGGCCAGCGGGCGGGCGCGGGCGATGCAGGCTTCCACAACCTCGCCGATCTCGAACGCTTCGCTTTTCAGTTCTACCTGTCCGTCCGATAGCCGTTCCACCTCCAGGAATGTTCGGATCATGCGCGCCAGCCGCTTGGATTCCTGGTTGATCATCTCCGCCATCTGTTTCCGCTTTTCCTCGCTCAGGTTGTAGCGGCCCATCAATTCGCTGGATCCCTGGATGGCGGTGAGCGGCGTGCGCATCTCGTGCGTTACGAAATGAATGGCCTGTTGGTAGTGATGGCGCTGGGTTTCGGCGACGCGCAGGGCCCGTCGGACGACAAAGTGTTGATAGCTGGCGGCGGCGATGGCGGTCAGCCAGGCCGAAGCGAACGGCGCAACGAAGGGGAACACGATGCCCTGGCGGAAGAACAGGTAGGGGGTGACGGGCGCGGCGATCAGCAGGACTGCAGCCGCGGCGTAGGCCGGCCAGCCGGATAGAAATGCAAAGATCAGGCCGGCCAGCACAGCCGCTAGAATGCAAAACCCCAGCGCTGCAAGATTCGAACTGTCCGTCAGGAATTGGCCGCGCTCCAAGGTCTCAAAGAGCTGCGCGTGAACCTCCACGCCGGGAATACGTCCCACGCCGTAGGGCGTGGCGACACGGTCATAAGTGGCCGAAATGGACGTGACGCCGATGAACACCACCTGACCGCTGAAGCGGCTGGCTAATGTTGGGTTGCCGGCCAGGTCTTTCAGGGACACGCTGGGAATCGGCTCACGCGTATACAGGATGCGCAGGGGGCGGCTGATGCTGCCGGATCGCGCGGCCGGAATCACCTCGCCGCCAATTTGAAGGTCGTCCGGGGACTCCAGTATGGGTGCGCCGCGGGCAAGTCGAAACGCCTCCAGGGCCAGCGACCAGTGGCGCTCCGCCGCGTTGCGTTCTTCCAGAGGAATTTCGCGGGTGACGCCATCGGCCGATAGTTCGTCCGCGCCATCGTGACCGATTGCGGCGGCATGCCGGCGGAACATGGGAAGCGGATCTTCCCAACGGCCGTTATCCAAATGGGTGGCCAGAACCAGGTTCGGGATCGCTTGCATGGCGCGGTCCAGGCGCTGATCTTCGGCCGCATCCTTCCAGGGGTCCGACAAGACAACGTCCAGCGCAACGGCTTTGGGATTGGCGCGCTGGATTAGCTCGAAGGCTTTGGTCCACATGGCGCGATAGCCACCCACGCCGCCCATCTGGTTGAACGTGGCGTCGTCGATGGCCAGGATGATGGAGTGTGTGGGGGCGGCCGCCGGAGGATTCAGGCGGAACAGCACGTCGTACGCATCATTGTCGATCTGCGCGCCGAACGACGTCCAACCCAGCGCGATGGCGACTAGCAGGGTGGCCGCCAGGATGGCGACGTACCCGAAGATGCGCTTATTTCGAAACGACGGATTTTTCAATCTCGTCCAGCTCCTTGGGAAGCGCCGCGCTCAAGACTTTCGCCCCGTTCGACGTCACGAGCACCACATCTTCAATCCGGACTCCGAGATTCTCTTCGGCGATGTAGATGCCCGGTTCAATGGTGATCACCATCCCGGCTTCAAGCGGGCCGTCGAAGCGCGGGTCGTGCACATCCAAGCCCACCTGGTGGCCGATGTCGTGAGAGAAATATTTGCCCAGTGGCTGGCCGTGCAAGTCTTTTCCATGGGCGTCGATGTAGTCGCGCGCGATTTTGGTGAGCGATTCGCCAGAGCCTGAGAGGAAAGCCCCGGGCTTGACGGCCGCGATGGCCGCCTTTTGGGCTCCCAGCACTATTTTATAAATCTCGCGCTGTCGTGGGTTGAATTTGCCGCCCACGGGAACCGTGCGGGTGATGTCGCTGGCGTAACCATCGCATTGGGCCGCGGCATCCATGACCACCAGTTCGCCGCGGTCCATGCGCCGCTGGTTCGACATGTAGTGCAGGATGGCGCCGTTTCCACCGGAGCCGACGATGGGCGAATAGGCCGGACCTTCGCACCCGCTTTCGAGAAAGGAATCCAGGAATATGGCTGCCACGTGATATTCGTACTGCCCGGCCGCCAGTCCTTTCCAAGCTGCGCGATGCGCCTCCATGCTGACGTCAGTGGCGTGCTGGATGGCGGCGATTTCAGCCTCCGATTTCTTGACGCGCAGTTTTGCGATCAGCGGCGTGGCATCGGCCACTTCGCGGAAGGGATAGCGGGCGCGCAACTGTCCGGCATAGGTCTCGGCCCAAGGCGCGTACAGGCGCGCATGGGAGCTGAGTGCCAGATCCAACTCGCCTTCGAGTTTTTCGATGGGCAATACTTTGTCAAAACCCGCGAGCGCGTTCGCCCCGGCATCTTCGGCCGATGTGCGCTTGCCCGAATATTTTTCGGCGTGTTCATTGTGAGACGGCAGGAACAGGATTTCGTCGGTAGGTGTCAGGAGCAGCGCCGCGCCAGGCTCAGACCAGCCGGTGAGGTAATAGAAGTTGGGCTCCTGTTCGAAACGGAAGACCTGGTCGTAGGCTTCCACGCGTCCCTTGAGCAGAAGCACGCCGCCGTCCAGCGACTGACGCAGCGCGGTGCGGCGTGTGTGGAATTCGTTGAGCGGCGCCTTCGCGGTAAGCGAAATCGCAAGGGCGAGGAACAACGCCACCGCTGCGGAGCCGCGCACACTATTTGATTGCGGAATCAAATGCAATTCTCCCAAAAATTCAGGGGCGGCAGGATGGAGACGGCGGCTTAAAGTATTCTGCCTCCTCCGCCGATCTTAAGCGCAGTGCTGGAGTGATTGAAGACGCCACCATATTCCGCAACAAAGAACAGGTCTTGTACGACCTGTCTCAGGCGCTGCATTTTTCGCCTGAATCGCTGGCGGCCAATCGCGTAGGGCGCATTTCGGCCGAGCAGGTAAAAAGACTTGCCCCCCAGTTTGCCAGCCCCGCCATACTGACTTTTGTTTTAGCCATTGCTCCGGTTGCAATTTGGACCTGGATTACAGCCCAGCGCCAGCAGCTTCCATTCGTTGACGCGCTCCCGGCTCTGTTCACGCAGTTGATCCACGTGAAGGAGTTGATGGAGGCGCAGGGAAAGGTGGGCGGGGGATTAATGCTGGGGTCTATTCTGATCTCGCTGGCACTCTCTGTGTTCATGGCCACGCGGATACCGGTGATGCTTTATCTGGATCTTCTGGACCGCAAAGTGGAAGCGAAAGAGGGCCGCGTGGTGGCGCGCGAAGAGCAGGTCAACCGGCCCAACGGACGCGACCCTATCGAAAGATATTTTTTCTGCCTGCGCTATCTGACCATGCCGGTCAATCTGGCGGCATTCCGGGCGTTGGAAGCCGGATCTCTATACATCATTTATCTTTTGCCGCGCAGCGAGCTGCTGGTCTCCATCGAACCCAAGATGGACGAGGCCGCGCTGATTGCCGCCGCTGAAAAGACATCGCCGGCGCCCGCGGCCAGCCTTCACGGCAATGCCGGAAATCCTTCTCCTTCCGAACGAGCAGGTTAGGAAAATCCATGTGTTTGCCGGGCGCTGCACGCTGTGATACGATAGGTTAGCTTTCATGGATCGCATCCGCGAAGCAGTTCCGCCAAATCCCCTACAACGGAGTTAACGACAGACCTGAATGAGCTTTACAGTATTCCTCGGAAACTTGCCTGTCTGGGTTACGAAGGACGATATTAAGTCCTGGCTTAACGCAGAAAACCTCGTCTACGACGATGTCAAGGTGATCCGCAACCCTGAGACTCAAGAGTCCAAGGGATTCGCCTTCATCGACACCCCCAACTCAGAAGAAATGAACTCGATCATCCGGCGCTTTGACCGCGCGCCCCTTGAAGATCGATTGCTGCGGGCCAATCAAGCCCAGCCGCCCAGATCGAAGGGTCCTGGAACAGCCGGACCGGCCGGTCAAGTGAATCGCACCAGCGCTGCTCCGCCACGTCGCGAGCGGGGCGGGAAAAAGCACAAGCGTCCGCCACAGCAGACCGGTCCTCAAGGTCCGCCCAGCGCGTTCGCCGAAGAACTCGCGAAAGCACTCTAAGGCTCTCGCGAGCCCAACCTCGCGTGAGCCTTACCCTCTCTCTTTCTTACCTCCCTGTAACACGCAAACGACCGCTCCAACATCGTCCCTATTTTCAGTGCTATACTCAATGGCACCTGTGTAACACAGGGGCGCCGCTTTGATCCACAAACGCATGCGCCGGGGGTGGTTTCGTGAGTAATCTGCTCATCATCCGTTTCCTATTCGTGGTGTTGCTCTCGGGCGCCGCATGGTTCCTGCATCCTTTTGATATTCCAGCTCCCTACAGCGCCGCGGCTGGTTTTTTGGCCGGGGTCGCCATTGTCCTGTTCGAGATCCAGATTCGCAAAACCACGCTTAAACGCTTGATTGGCGCGGCTTTCGGATCCTTACTGGGAATCCTGGGCGCTTACATCGTCGCCCTTATTCTGGGCCACGCCTTCCCAGCCGGTTCGTCGACCATCTCGTTTCTTGAGATTTTGTTGCTGCTCTGGACGGGCTACATCGGCCTGATGGTCGGAGCGAACAAAGGCGACATGTTGAATTTGGGCGCGCTGGGCGGGTTGTTCGGCGGCGAGCAGGTGTCCAGCCAGTCATTCAAGATTCTGGATACCAGCGTGATCATCGATGGCCGCATCGCCGATATCGTGGAAACAGGCTTTCTGGACGGAACTCTGGTGATTCCGCAATTCGTATTGCGCGAGCTGCAATTGGTGGCCGATTCGGCCGATTCGCTGAAGCGCAACCGCGGGCGTCGCGGCCTGGACGTGCTGCAGCGCGTGCAGAAGATGACCCAACTGAATGTGCAGATCTTCGAAGACGACTTCCCCAACGTCCCCGAAGTGGATATGAAGCTGATCGAGCTGGCCAAGGTCTACAACTGCAAGATCGTGACCAACGATTTCAACCTCAACAAAGTTGCGCAACTCCATGGGGTAGACGTACTGAATATCAATGAACTGGCCAATGCACTGAAGCCCGTGGTACTCCCCGGCGAGACGATGCGCGTCTTTATTCTGAAAGAAGGCAAGGAGTATAACCAGGGCGTGGCGTATCTGGACGACGGCACCATGGTGGTGGTGGACAACGCCAAGAAGATGATCTCGCGGACCATCGATATTTCGGTAACCAGCGTACTGCAGACCACCGCCGGTAAAATGATCTTTGGCCGCTTTGACGACCGTATGCACGCCGTCCACGACAAGAGTCAGAGCCACTCCGAGCGTGGCCAGGGCGGGTCGCGAGAGCAGCCGGCTCCAGCCCCCGGCCCGCAGGCTGCGGAAGCGCGTGGTTCAGGCGTAGGCGCCGGCTAGGTACTTGGCATGAAAGTTACTGTTATTCTCCCGGCCGCTGGCCTGGGAACACGCATGGGGCGCGCCGTCCCCGAAAAGGCGGGCACCAGCCGGAAGCAGTTCATGCTGCTGGAAGGGTCGCCCATTCTGCTGCACACCATCCGGAAGTTCGCCTCCACGCCGGCGGTGTCGGAGATCGTGGTGGCGCTGCGGCCGGACGATATCGAATGGGTGCGCGAATTGCTTGCCGTGGAGAAATTCGGCAAACTGGTGCGGCTGGTGGAAGGCGGCGATAGCCGTCAGGAATCCGTGGAGCACGCTTTGGCGACGCTGGGTGCGGGCACCGAACTGGTGGCGGTGCATGACGCCGTGCGGCCGTTCATCGAGCACAGCGTTCTGGACAAAGTATTCGCCGAAGCGGAGGAATCCGGCGCGGCCATCGTCGGCATCGTGCCGGTGGACACGGTGAAACAGGTGCATCGCAACAAAATCCGCCAGACCATTCCGCGCGAGCGCCTGATTCTTGCTCAGACTCCGCAGGTATTCCGTTTCGATCTGCTGAAGAGCGCGTTCGCCAAGGCGCGTGAAGACGGATTCGCCGGGACCGATGAATCCAGCCTGGTGGAACGCCTGGATCAAGTGGAAGTCAGCGTGGTTCCGGGCAGCGATCGCAATTTGAAGATCACCAAGCCCTCCGACATGGACCTGGCGCGCCTGTTCCTGGCGGAAGAAATGACGGCCAAGGTTGGTTCCTGAGGCCGAGGTTGGTTCCTAAGAGTGACGGGTGACGATTTCCGGATTGGCCAGGGCTGGGATGTACATCGGATCGTAGCCGGCCGGCCGATGATTCTGGGCGGCGTGCTCATCCCTTGCGAATTTGGTTTGGAAGGGCACTCCGACGCGGACATTCTTTCGCATGCCATCACGGACGCGCTGCTGGGCGCGCTGGGGCTGGGGGACATCGGGATGCATTTTCCGGACACGGACCCGCGCTGGAAAAATGGCGACAGTCTGCTGTTCCTGCGGCATGCGCACGAATTGATTGCGGCTGAAGGCTATCAGATCGCAAACCTGGATTCGACGGTGATTCTGGAACGGCCCAAGCTGAAAGATCACCGCAGCGCCATCCGCGAAAAACTGGCTCTCACGCTGGGGCTGGAAGCGGGCCGGGTGTCGGTGAAATTCAAAACCGCGGAACGGCTGGGTCCGGTGGGTGAAGGGCTTTCGGCCGAAGCGCAGGCCGTGGTTCTGCTCAGGCGCGAGCTTCCCAAGTAAACTGGTGATGTTGACTGCCGCAACTGCACGCCCGCGTGGACCCGCCAATCCGCCTATCGTTGGGAATCTTTATTCCTTCCGTTCCAATCCACTCAGTTTCCTGGTCAAAGCGGCGCGCGAATACGGCGACCTGGTTTATTTCAAGGTTGCGAACCAGAACATGTATCTGGTGAACCATCCCGATTACGTGCGCGAGATCCTGGTTACTAACCAGAGCAATTTTCTGAAGAGCCGCGCCTTGCAGCGTTCCAAGATGCTGCTGGGCGAAGGCTTGCTCACCAGCGAAGGCAAGCATCACCTGCGGCAGCGCCGTTTGGTGCAGCCCGCGTTTCATCGCGAACGGCTGGCGGTGTATGCGGCAGCCATGAGCGAAGTGGCGGTGCGCATGCGCGAGCATTGGCAGCCCGGAACCACGATGGATGTTTCGGTGGAGATGGCGAAACTGACGCTGTCCATCGTGGCCCGGACGTTGTTCAGCGCCGACGTGGAATCGGAGGCGTCCCAGATAGGCGGCGCGATGACCGCGGTGCTGGAAATGTTCCGCTTTTTGCTGCTGCCCTTTTCGGAGCAGCTGCGCAAGTTGCCGCTGCCCTCCATTCGCCGCTTTGAGAAGGCGCGGACGATATTGGACACCACCATTTATGGGCTGATTCGCGAGCGCCGCAAAAGCGGGGTGGACACGGGCGATCTGCTATCGATGCTGCTGCTGGCGCAGGACGAGGAAAAAGACGGCGCCGGCATGACCGACGAGCAGGTCCGCGATGAAGCGCTCACGCTGTTTCTGGCCGGGCACGAGACCACCGCAAACGCCCTCACCTGGACCTGGTATCTGCTCTCACGGCATCCGGAAGTAGAACGCCGTTTGCATGCGGAAATCGACACCGTGCTGGACGGCCGGGCGCCCGAATTGGCCGACGTCCCCCAGTTGCGCTATGCGGAGATGATTCTTTCCGAAGCGCTGCGTTTGTATCCGCCGGCCTGGGCGATTGGCCGGATGGCGAAGGCTCCGTTTGAACTCGGCGGCATGGAGATTCCCGCAAAATCCATTTGCATCCTGAGCCCGTATCTGGTGCAGCGTGATGCGCGGTGGTTTCCGGAGCCCGAGAAATTCGATCCCGAGCGCTGGACGCCCGAAGCCCGCGAAGCGCTGCCCAAGTTCGCTTATTTTCCGTTTGGCGGCGGCGCGCGTGTTTGCATCGGTGAACGCTTCGCCTGGATGGAAGGGGTGATCGTGATGGCGGCTATCGCGCAGAAATGGCGTTTTCGTCTGGTGCCCGGCCAGCACGTGGAGCCACTACCCTTGATCACGCTGCGCGTGAAGAACGGCCTCCAGATGACCGCCGAGCCTCGTTAATCCGGTTACGAGGGTGAAGCCGGTTTCCTGAGAACCGCGCGCGCAGGCGCGCCGTCGCCGCCCAGGATCTTCAAAGGCAGGCACACCAGCTCATACTCGCCCGGTTCCACGTGTTCCAGGTTGAGGCCTTCAATGATCCAGATGCCGGCCTGGAGCAGGATGCGATGAGTCTCCGGCCCTCCGCTTTCAAAGCCGCCTACTGAAAGATAATCGATACCCACGGTTTGAACGCCGATATCGGCCAGGTATTGAGCGGCCGTGGGTTCGATATAGACATATTTCTTCTGGAATTGATCGGTCTTCCAGCAGGATCTGGAATTGGCGGTCTTGAACAGCACTCGTTCGCCTTGTACCAGCCTGTGTGGCTCCAATTCCGCCGTCCGGATCACTGCGGGATCCTGGATCTCAATCACGCGCGCCAGTCCGATGGTGGCCGCGATGGGCAGGGTTTCCATGCCAGCGCCGTCCGCCAGAAAGTGGCGTGGAGCATCCATATGGGTTCCGATATGCGCGGTGCTTGAAATCTGCGACAAATTGCAGGCATCGCCCTTGGCTAATTCAAGGTTGCTGGTACGTTCGAAGGGAGTATCGCCGGGCCACACCACCATCCCGTTGCGAAGCGCCACCGAAATATCGATCCAGCCGCCGTTCATGCCTGCGCCACCGCAACCACATTCTTCACGCTGCCGGGCTGGGTCTTCAGCGCATCCAGCGCGCGCTCCAAGGGAAAACGACCGGTGATCAGCGAAGGCAGCGTCTGAGGCCATCTTTGCGCGAAGATCCCGAGATGCCGGATGGCGGCTTGAAATGCCTGTGGCGGCGCGTTCACGCTTCCCAGAACCAGCTGATTGTTCAGTACTATGTTGCGCATGATCTCGTCCGTACCCACCGGGATCGGCGCTCCGTGGCCGGGCACGCCCGTGAAAATAAAGACCGCATTCGGGCCCAAATGCTTCAGCACATCAAAAGCCACGCTAGAAGAGCCGGTGGCTTCGTAGACCACATCGATAGGGCCAACTAAGTTTGCCATCTCTTCGGCCGTATGCGTCTCGGCTGCGATGTACGCAACTCCAATCGCGCCCAGGATACTGTTCTTTTCCTCATGCTCCGGCGATCGCGAGTAGACACTGACATCGAACCCTTCAATTTTCAGCGCCATCGCGCCGAGAATTCCCACGGGTCCGGCGCCCAGCACCACCGCGCGCAGCTGCCGGCGCCAGGGAAGCCGGTGCTGCACCGTCCAAAGCTGTTCCAGAGACTTTTCGGCGATGGTCAGCGGCTCAACCAGCACGGCCACATCGAGCAACTCACGCGGAACAGGATTCAGGTATTGTTCTTCTTCCACCACGAACTCGGTCATGTACCCGTGGCTCTGTTTGATACCGCGCTCGGTGAAATCGCCGGTGTAGCAGAAATCCTGACGGCCCTCGCGGCAGGCCACGCAGGAAGGGTGCGAACAGGGCCGCCGGACCGTCATGACCACCAGGTCGCCGTTCTTCACCTTGGAAACTTTTGAGCCGGTCTCAATCACCTCACTGAGCGATTCATGGCCGATGATCAAGTAGGCGCAACCATCGGGCGGCGTGCCGTACTCAAAAGACACAATGTCGCGATCGGTTCCACAAACGCCTACATCCAGCACGCGCATCTTGGCCTGAGTGTCCGCTGCGAGTTTAGGCTCGGGATGATTAATAACGCGGACTTCGCGCTCTGCGGGGTACACGGCGACGGCGAGCATAAGACCAGAATACGAAAGACGGAAGACAGAAGGCAGAAGTCAGAATTCAGAAGTCAGAAGCCAGAATTTCCGTTTGGATCTCTCCGTTTCCCCAAGTGCAGTGGCGGCCCACACCGGTCCAGTGAGCGGCTTGCAGGTAGGGGAGGAACTCGGCCAGATCTCCTTCGTATTCGGCGAAGCCAACCAGGCCGCCGATGCCGTGGCGTTGTCCGGTTCGGCTGCTACGGCGCTTCACGGCCACTCGCCGCAGTTCGCTGCGCAGGGTCTTGATGTTGCGGGCCCGCTCGGCCAGGCTTCGGAAATCGATTTCCAGCGGTCCCGCTCCATACAGGCTGCGTAAGGTGCTCACTCGATCGCGCGCCCGCGCCAGCAAGACCGAAAAATCAGCGGCGGCAGCGTCCCTGGCGGCAGTCTTCAGTTCGGTGGGTGTTCGAAAATCCACACGGATGCGCGAGACCGGAGTGGGATGCGGGTCCAACTCAACCTGGACTTGCGAGCGTTTCACGGAAACCACGTCGGCCCAGTGCGCGAACGCCTTTAGGAAGTGCCCGAGCGCCGGATCGCGTGTGTCAAACAAATGGAGATCGAAGCAAAAGGGCTCGCCGGGTTGCACGGTTCGCCCTTCCAGCAACGCGGTGCGGATGACGAAAGGCCGCGGCCAATCCGACAAACCGCTGGGTCCGGCCGTGGTTGCGGCAGGCGTGAAGATGCGCGCATAATCTTCCGGGCATGCCACCGCCCGCAAGGCGTGTCCCAGCGCGCCGCGCAGAACGTTTCCGGCCATCCCGGGGGGAAATTGAGTCGCGCGCCGCGCCGTCAGTTCAAACCGGCACGCTTCTAAATCGAAGGTCACTTGAGCATTTCGCGGATCTTGGTGGCCAGTTCTTCCGTGGAGAATGGCTTCTGAAGAAAATATGTGTCGTTCTGCGCCAGGGCATCGCCGTAGCCGGAGACGTACAGCACTTTCATATCCGGCCGCCGCGCGGTCAGGCATTCAGCCATCTTGCGTCCGCTCATTCCCGGCATCATAATGTCGGTAATCAAAAGATGAATTATGCCGCGATGCTGCTCCGCGGCCGCCAGAGCATCTTTCGAGGAGCCGGAGGCCAGCACGTGGTAGCCGTGCCGCTTCAGCATGGTCTCCACCACCCGCCGCACGGGATCTTCGTCTTCCACCAGCAGAATGGTTTCGGTGCCCCGGGGCGCGCGCCTTTCGTCCGGCAATTCCAGATCCTCGGGTGTCTGGGCCGCCGGCGGCAGCTCGATGTGAAAGACAGTTCCCTTGCCCGGTGTGGACTCCACTCGCAAGTCGCCGCCGTTCTCCTTGATGATTCCGTAACTGGTGGCCAGTCCCAGCCCGGTTCCGTGTTCTTTAGTGGTGAAGAAAGGTTCGAAGACGCGCGTGAGCACATCCGGGTTCATGCCGATGCCGGAATCGGTGATCGCGATGCTCACAATGTCGCGGTTCGGTTTTCTGTCATTCCGGGTTTCGATTACCAGTTGACCACCAGCCGGCATTGCGTCGCGGGCGTTCACCACCATATTCAGGATCACCTGTTCAATCTGGCCCGGATCGGCCCGCACGGTCTTCAGTTCCGGGGCCAGCCGCACAATTAATTCGATCTCTTCGCCCAGCACACGCCGCAGCATGCGATCCATTTCCTGGACCAGCACGTTGAGATTAACCAACGATGCGCGAACGCCCTGGCGGCGGCTGAAGGCCAACAGCTGGCGCGTCAGATCGGTGGCGCGTTCGGATGCCTTGACCACCTGCTCCAGATCCTGGCGCGCGGGATCGCTGCCATGCATGGCGTCCAGCAGCATGTGCGAATAGCCGGTGATGACCATGAGCAGGTTGTTAAAGTCGTGCGCCACTCCGCCGGCCAGACGGCCCACCGCTTCCAGGCGCTGGGAATGATGGAGCTGCTCTTCCAGATGCTTGCGCTCGGTGATGTCGCGCGCATTAACCACCATTCCGTTCACGCCGGCAACGTGCGAAAGATCGCGCGAAAACGATTCCAGCATGCGCCACGTTCCATCCGAGTGCCGGACGCGGCATTCCACCGGCCGTCCGTTGTTTCCGTTCACCAGAGCCGTCTGGACGTGGGCCTTGTCGTCGGAGTGCACAAACATCAAGACATTCCTGCCCACCAGTTCATCCAGAGGATAGCCCAGGATGCGTTCGTGGGACGGGCTGACGTAGCGGATGGTGCCGTCCAGGTTCAGGATGCTGATCAGATCCATCGAGTATTCGATGAGCGATCGATAATGCTCTTCGCGCCGTTCCAGCGCCTCCACGGCGCGGCCGCGCTCGGAGGCGTAGCGTATGGAGCGGACCAGGGCGTCTCCATCTATGCGGCCCTTGACCAGATAATCCTGAGCGCCGGCGCGCACGGCCCGGACAGCGAGGGCTTCGTCATCGTGGCCCGTCAGCACCACGATGGGAATCTTCGGCGCTTGGGTGTGGGCGCGAATCAGTGTTTCGAGACCATCGGCGTCGGGCAGCGACAGGTCCAGCAGCATGACGTCAAAGGGCTCGCGCTGCAGCCGCTCCAGGGCCGCCGACAGCCGGTCCACCTGCACCAATTTCCATTGGCCGGCTCCGGTATCGCGAACCAACTCCGTAAAGAGGCGCGCATCGCCGGGGTTATCTTCCACCAGCAAGACGCGGATGCCGTCCAGGTTCATTACGCACGACGGGATCCGGAGGCGCGCGCTCGGACCCTCCGATCCACAACAGATTTTATACCACGCGTGCCGCAAGCAGTGTATAAAGATGCAAAAAGGCCGAGCATGCGAGAAGAAGGACCTGCCGGCGCCGAGTCCCGCGGCCCGGGTTGCGGATAGCATGCAACCTGCTGTACCATAAAACTTTGCGGCTCCAGGTGCGCTTATCCTGGATTGCCTGCTTGACGATCCACATTCTGAAAGCTTACGAAGGATAGTTATGTACGCAGTAATTGAAACCGGCGGAAAACAGTATCGCGTGGCCCCGGGCGATCTGGTCAAAGTGGAAACGCTAGCGGGCGATGTCGGCTCGGAAGTGGAGTTCGAGCGCGTGCTGGCGGTGGTGAACGATTCCAACGAAGTGACGGCCGGCGCGGCGCTGGCAGGGGCGCGCGTGAAGGCCACCATCTCCGAACACGGACGCGGCGAAAAAGTTATCGTGTTCAAATTCAAACGCAAGAAGCAGTACAAGCGCACCATCGGTCACCGGCAGAACTACACGCAGGTGAAGGTGAGCGAGATTCTGGCATAGATCCATGGCACATAAAAAAGGTTTAGGCAGTTCCAAAAACGGGCGCGATTCCAACGCACAACGCCTGGGCGTGAAGCGCTTTGGCGGCGAAACGGTGACGGGCGGATCCATTCTGGTGCGCCAGCGCGGCACCGTCTATAAGCCGGGCGAGAACGTTGGCCGCGGCAAGGACGACACGCTGTTCGCCAAGGTCCCCGGCATTGTGGTGTTTCGCGACCGCGGCCGGTTCGGCAAGTTCATCAGCATCGAAACGGCGAGCAATTAGCCACTCCCGGGCTCTTTAGCCAGGCCCAACCCCATGTTTATTGACGAAGTACGAATCCGCGTGAAGGCGGGCGACGGCGGCAATGGTTGCCTTGCGTTCCGGCGGGAGAAGTTTGTCCCGCGGGGCGGACCCAGCGGCGGCGATGGCGGGCGCGGCGGCGACGTGGTTTTTGTCGCCAGCGAGCACCACAACACGCTGCTGCATTTTCGCTTTAATCCCGAGCACGAAGCCGAACGCGGCAGGCATGGCGAAGGCAGCCAGCGCACCGGCCGGGAGGGCGCGTCCAAGGACGTTCCGGTGCCGGTGGGGACCATCGTTTACGACGCCGACACGGGCGAAGTTCTGCACGATTTTACGCAGGCGGGCGAGCGGTTTGTCATCGCCAAGGGCGGCAAAGGCGGGCGCGGCAACCAGCACTTCGCCACCTCCACGCATCAAGCGCCCACCGAGCATGAGCCGGGACGGCCGGGCGAAGAAAAGAAGCTGCGGCTGGAATTGAAGCTGCTGGCCGATGTGGGGCTGGTGGGGTTCCCGAACGCCGGCAAGTCGACGCTCATCTCGCGCATCTCGGCGGCGCGGCCCAAGATCGCCGATTATCCCTTCACCACGCTGGAACCGAATCTGGGTGTGGTCAGCGCGGGCGACGAGACCTTCGTAGTGGCCGACATCCCGGGCTTGATCGAAGGCGCCCATCTGGGGCATGGCCTGGGCGTTCAGTTTCTGCGGCACATTGAACGGACGCGGCTGCTGGTGCATCTGGTGGATGTCTCGGAAGCCACGGCGCGCGATCCGGTGGACGACTTCCGGGTGGTGATGGAGGAGTTGGAAGGCTTTAGCCCGGATCTGGTGCGGAAGCCGATGTTAGTGGTGGCCTCTAAGGTGGATGTGGCGCAGGATAGGGCCCGAATTGAGGCGCTGCAGGCTTTGGCGTTGGAGAAGCATCTGCCTTTCTACGAGATATCCAGTGTCACGGGCCAGGGGATTGAGGATCTTAAGTACAATATGGCTCAATTTCTCGCCAAAACAGTCGAAGAGGAACTTAAGCAAGATTAGTGCTTGAGGTTCCTTATGAACATCGGAATGACCACGTCGCTGCAGGGCATGCAGCGCGCTGAAACCCAGCTCAACCAGGTGGCGCAGAGCGTCGCTCAGGGGCCGTCGAAATCGGCGGGGCCGGAAGGCGACACGGTAGACCTGAGCGCCCAGGCAGTGGCGCTGATTGAAGCCAAGAATAGCTTCGAAGCCAATACCGCGGCACTCAAGGTCAGCGATCAGATGACCCAGACACTATTGAAGTCGATCGGCTAAGCGCGTCTCTCAGACGTCGTGCTGTTACTTGATGAGTGCGCTGGAGCTGGTGGCGAAGTTCAACAGCACCGACGGGAAGATCCCCAGCAACAGTGTCCCGATGGCCGCCACCCACAACGTAGCCCCAATTCCAACACCCACCGGTTGAATGGAAAGCGTCGCTTCGCCGGGCTCGTTCATGTACATCACAACCAGGATGCGCAGGTAATAGTAGGCCGCGACCGCGCCGTTCAGCAGGCCCAGGATGGCCAGCCACACCAGGTTCGCATCGAGCGCCGCCTTGAAGATGTAAAACTTCCCGAAGAATCCGCCGGTGAGCGGCACGCCGATCAGAGAGAGCAGGAAGATTGCGAATAACCCGGCAGTTACCGGCTGCTTCCAGCCCAGGCCGGCCAGATCTTTGATGTTCACGAACTTTTCGCCTTGCCGCGAGAAATGCGTGATCACCGCGAAGGCGCCGATGTTCATCAAGGCATAAGCGGCCAGATAGAACATGGCGGCCGCAACGCCAATCTGATTATGCGCCGCGATGGCCACCATTACGTAGCCGGCGTGGGCGATGGAGCTGTAGGCCAGCAGCCGTTTGATATTGGTCTGCATGAGCGCCGCGAAGTTTCCGATGATCATGGTGAGCAGTGCCGACGACCATACGAACGGTTCCCAGCGGTTGGTGATGGGCCCAAAGGCGGTCATGAAGACGCGCAGGAAAACCGCGAACGCGACGGCCTTGGGACCGGCGGACATGAACAGCGTCACCGGCGCGGGCGCGCCCTGATAAACGTCTGGCGCCCAGATCTGGAATGGCGCGGCCGAGACCTTGAAAGCGAAGCCAACGAACATCAGCGCCGCGGCGGTTCCCGCCAGGATCATATTGCGATCGGGCCCGCCCGACAGCAGCACGGTCCGGATGACAGCAAGATTGGTGCTGCCGGTGGTGCCGTAGATCCAGGCGATGCCGTACAGCAGGAACGCGGTGGCGAACGATCCCAGCAGAAAATACTTGAGCGCGGCTTCGTTGTTGCGTTTGTCGTCGCGCAGGTATCCGGCCAGGATGTAGGTGGCGATGGAGGAAATCTCCAGGCCGATAAAGATCATGATCAGCTCGTTGGCCGTGGCCATGATGCATTGGCCGGTTACCGAGAACAGCAGCAGCGCATAGTATTCGGCCGATTCGGCGTGCTCGCGTTTCAAATACTGCACTGCCGAGAACAGGCTTAGGATGCCCACCGCGATCACCAGCACGCGGAAGAACGTGGCGAAGCCATCCACGATGAGCATGTTGGAAAACGACAGGCCGGGACTGGCGTTGGCTGCAACGGCGGCCACCAGCGCTCCGGCGAAGGCCAGGAAGGTGAGCCACGAAAGATTGCGCTTTTTATCGTCGCCCAGCCAGCCTTCGATCAGCATGATCAGGGTGCCGGCAATGGTCATGATGATTTCGGGCAGGATGCGCAAGTAATCCGTGCCCGTTGGCATGAAATTAACGGGCATTGGCTAACTCTCCTGGCACTGCGGCAGCGGGCGTTCCGGGTGGCGTGGCTCGCACATGAATCTCGCGGCGGGCGTCAATGGGACCCAACAGCACGGCGTTGGATGCGGAAATCGGCGGAAGAAAACTTTGCGTATAGGTGCCCATCCAGAGCATGACAAGAATCAGCGGAACGATAATGGCGTATTCGCGGAAGTTGAGATCGGGCATGTGGTGCGTCAAATCCTCGGACGCCTTGCCAAAAAACACTCGTTGGTAGAGCCACAGCATGTAGCAAGCCGCGAGAATCGCGCCCAGCGCAGCGAACACGGTCCAGCGGAAGTAGACCAGGGACGAGCCTTGCAGCACCAGATACTCGCCGACGAAATTGCTGAGCATGGGCAAGCCTATACTGGCCAGCATGGTGATCATGAACGCGGTTGCCATCCAGGGAGCGGGCGTGGCTACGCCGCCGTAAGACGCGATCTCGAGCGAGTGGCGGCGCTCATAGAGAAAGCCGACCAGCAGGAACAGCGCGCCGGTGGAAATGCCGTGTGCCAGCATCACGTACACCGCACCGTCGAATCCCTGCTGCGTGAAAGAGAAGATTCCGAGCACGACAAAACCCAGGTGGCTCACAGATGAATATGCCACCAGCTTCTTCATGTTGGGCTGCACCATCGCCACCAGAGCTCCGTAAACGATGCCGATGATGGCCAGAATGATGATCCATCCGGCACATTCGCGAGCGGCGCCGGGAAACAGCGGAACGCAGAAGCGCAGCAGGCCGTAGGTGCCCATCTTCAGCATCACGGACGCCAGCATCACCGAACCGGCGGTGGGTGCTTCCACGTGCGCGTCGGGCAGCCAGGTGTGCAGCGGAAACAGCGGAACCTTGATGGCAAAGGCGATGAAGAATCCCAGGAACAGCCACAACTGTTCGCCAGAACTCAGCGAAATGGTTCCGCTTTGGAGGCCCGCCAGGATCTTCGTATAGTCGAAGGTGCCGGCCTGATTGTATAGATAGATCATCGCCACCAGCATCAGCGCCGATCCGGCCATGGTGTACAGGAAGAATTTGACGGCTGAGTAGATGCGGCGTTCGTGGCCCCAGATGCCAATCAGGAAATACATGGGGACCAGGGAAACCTCCCAGAAAACGAAGAACAGGAAGAAATCGAGCGCGCAGAAAACGCCAATCAGGCCGAATTCCAGCAACAACAGGAATCCGAAGAACTGTTTGATGTGTTTGTCGATGGACTTCCATGACACCAGCACGCATAGCGGCGTCAGGAAGGTAGACAGGATGATTAGCCACAGGCTGATGCCGTCCAGGCCAGTGTGATAGTTGATGGCCGGCGACTGGACCCAGGCGTGGTTGTTTTCGAGCGCGAATTTTCCGGGCGCGGCGGACCACACCGAGCCAATCAGACCCAGCGAGACCACAAAAATCGCCAGCGACGCAATCAGGCTGAACATGCGGATCGCGTTGTGGTTTTCCTTGGGCAGCGCCAGCACAATCAGAAACGCCAGCAGCGGAAGAAAAATGACGATGTCGAGCAATGTCATCGCAAGCCTCCCGCGAATCCAATCACGATCAGCAAGACGACGGAGCCCAGCACCACCCAGGCCGCGTAGCTGCGCACGTTGCCCGATTGGAGCAAGCGCAGGATAGAACCGATGCCGCGCGATCGTTTGCCGACGCCATTCACGCTACCGTCGATCAGCCCGGCGTCGATGCCGCGCCACAGAACGGTGCGGGAACCCTCGATCAGCGGTTCCACCACGGCTGCGTCGTAGATTTCATCGACGAAATACTTGTTATAGACCAAGGTGTACAGGCCGCCGAAACCTTTGGCGACCGAATCGGCCAAGCCGGGTTTGGCCACATAGAAAACGTACGCGAGCAGGATACCCACCACGCCAACACCCGCTGACAGCCACTCCAGGAATAAATGCTCGGGGGGATGCGCAAACATCGGCTCGAGGATCTGTGGCACGTCGATGAATCCTCCGCCCAGGGACAGAACCGCCAGAATCATAAGTGGACCGGTCATCACCAGCGGCGATTCGTGCGGATGCGCATGGCCGCGGTATTCGCCGGTGAACGTCATGAACCAGGCGCGGAACACATAGAATGCCGTCATGCCGGCAGTCAGCACGCCCACCCAGTACATCCAGGGTGCATGGTCGTACGCGGCTACCAGAATCCCGTCTTTGCTATAGAAACCCGATGTAAACGGAAAGCCCGAAATCGCAAGCGACGCGCAGAACAGCGTGATCGCGGTGATCTTCATGTGCTTGAACAGGCCGCCCATCTGCCGCATATCCTGTTCGCCGTGCAATCCATGAATCACCGCGCCGGCGCCCAGGAACAGCAAGGCCTTGAAGAACGCGTGCGTCATCAGGTGAAAGATTCCTTCGGAAAACGCGCCCACGCCCACGCCCAGGAACATGTAGCCGAGCTGCGAGACCGTGGAATACGCGAAGACCTTCTTGATGTCCATCTGGGTGAGCCCGATGGTGGCCGCGAAGAACGCAGTGGCCAGGCCGATCACCGCCACGGTGTCCATGGTGATGGGCGCCTTGATGAAGAGAGCGGCCGAACGCGCCGTCATGTAGACGCCGGCGGTGACCATGGTGGCCGCGTGGATCAGAGCGGACACTGGAGTGGGGCCGGCCATGGCATCGGGGAGCCAGACATACAGCGGAATCTGCGCGGATTTTCCGGTCGCCCCCACCAGCAGCAGCAGCGTGATGGTGGTGAGAATGCCGATGCCTGCTTCGGACGGCAGGCCCTTGGAGGCGTCAAACACCTTCGAGAAATCGAGCGTGCCGAACTGGCGAACGATCAGAAATACGGCGAGTGAAAAGCCAAAGTCGCCGATGCGATTCACGATGAACGCCTTGTTGCCGGCGGTGGTGGCGAACTGCTCGGTGAAATAGAATCCGATCAGCAAATAGCTGCACAACCCCACGCCTTCCCAGCCCACGAACAGCAGCAGGTAGTTTTGCGCCAGCACCAGCACCAGCATGAAAAACATGAACAGGTTCAAGTAGGCGAAGAAGCGGTAGTAACCGCTTTCGTGTTCCATGTAGCCCACTGCGTAGATGTGGATCAGCGTGCCCACGCCGGTGACGATCATCAGCATGATGGCGGTGAGGCGGTCCACCGCGAAATCCACGCCGATATTCAGCGTTCCGCTTTGGATCCAGGTGAAGTAGTTCTCAACGTACTTGGTTTCGATGGCCCCCAGGCCGAGCAGCGTCTTCACTACCCAGGCGAAGGAAAGCAGCACCGAGCCCACGGCAAACGTATTGATCAACGCTTTCGGAATGCGCCGGCCAAAAAGCCCGTTCGCCAGGAAACCGAGCAGCGGAAAGATTGGAATCAACCAAAGTTGCATGATGTCAGTACTTCATCGAATTTACTTCGTCGATCATCAAAGTTGCGCGATTCTTGAACACCGTAAGAATAATGGCCAGCCCCACGGCGGCTTCCGCGGCCGCCACCACCATCACAAAGAAGCTGTAAATGTGTCCATCCACTTGCCGGAACTGGTAGGAAAAGGTGACGAAGCTCAGATTCACCGCGTTGAGCATCAACTCAATGGACATGAAGACGGTGATGATGTTGCGCCGGAAAATGAAGCCGGCCACGCCCAGCGCGAATAGAATCGCGCTCAAGATGAGATACCAGCTTAAAGGGACGGCGGCGTTCAATAGAGCATTGGGCGGCATGATCAGACTTCCTTTCTGGCGAGCACGATGGCGCCCACGATCGCGATCAGGATCAGGACCGAGGTTACTTCAAAAGGCAGCAGATAAGCAGTGAAGAGCTTTCGTCCGACATCCAGCGCCGTACCCTGGAAAGCCCCGAATATGACGCCTTCGGTTTTCGGCAGCGCGCCTTGAATGATGAAGCTGATCAATCCAAGAAAAGCTGCCAGCAGGATAACGCCGAAATATTTGACGAAGCGCGAAACTTGAAACGTGGCGGCTTCCGCCCCGGCGTTCAACAGCATGATGACGAAGACAAACAGCACCATGATGGCGCCGGCGTAAACAATCACCTGGGCCGCGGCGATAAATTCACCGCCCAGTTGAAGGTACAACACGGCCAGCGATCCCATGACGCCGATCAGAGAAAGCGCGCTGGCGATGGGATGCGTTTGCACCACCAGATTGATGGCGCAAAAGACGGCGAGGGCAGCGAACACGAGAAAGAAGAGAACTGTCATTTGGTTGTCAAAGCGTCATTTGGTTGGGCAAAGCGTCATTTGGTTGTTAAAGCCACGATTAAGCCAGTGGCCAGCAGGTTGATCATTGCAAGCGGGAACAGGAAGACCCAGGCGAAGCGCATCAGCTGGTCATATCGAAAGCGCGGAAGCGTGGCTCGAACCCAGATGAAGACGAACAACAGCACCAGGATTTTCCCGCAGAACCAGAACAGGGCCATCAGAATCGGCTTCAGAAACGGAATGAAGAGCGAGAGCGCGAAGATAGCGGCAATGCCCAGGAACACCAGCGCCGTGGCAGGCAGGGTGAACTTGTCCATGCGCCGCGCCGGATTCAGGCCATGATACAGAGCAATTAAGCCGCTAATGGCGAATATCAGGATGGGCACAACGTCGGAATAAGGAGCCGGGAAGGGAGGCTGCCAGCCACCCAGAAAAAGCAGAGTCGCGACGGCCGTAACGGTCACCATGTTGGCGTATTCAGCCATGAAAAATGCCGCGAAATTCATGCTGCTGTATTCGGTATGGAAGCCGGCCACCAACTCGTTCTCGGCTTCCGGCAGATCGAACGGAACGCGATTGGTTTCGGCGAAGGAAGCGATCAGGAAAACGATAAAGCCCACAATTTCGGGAAAAAGATTCCAGCGCGGGATGAAGCCCAGCCAGTAGCCGCTCTGGTAATTCACCATGTCGCGGAAGCTGAGCGTGTTGGCCAGCAACAGCGGCGCGGCCACAGCCAGCGCCATGGGCAGTTCATAGCTGATCATCTGGGCCGAACTGCGCAGACCGCCCAGCAGCGAGTATTTGTTGTTCGAGGCCCAGCCGCCCAGCGCCACGCCGTAGACGCCGATGGAGGAGACCGCGAGCACGAACAGGATTCCGATGCGCAGATCGGTAAGCTGCATCCAGGTGGTCACCGGGCCAATGGTGATTTCGGGGCCGAACGGGATGACGGAGATGGAGATCAGGGCCAGCGTTACCGCCACGAACGGCGCCATCAGATAGAAAAGCTTATTGACGTGCGAAGGGATTAAGCCTTCCTTGGTGATTAGCTTCACAACGTCGGCCAGCGGCTGCAGCAATCCATGCGGGCCCACGCGGTACGGTCCCACGCGCAATTGGACGTGCGCGATGACCTTGCGCTCAATCCATTGCAAGTACGCGAGCGTGGTAAGCAGCACGAAGGCCACCACCGCCACCTTGATGAGGGTGAGTATGAAAAAATTCATGGGTGAATTTATGGCCGCGGCTCTGAATACAACGCGCCTGGCGCCTCGAGTGTAGAATTCAGTTTCTTACAGTAACGGCCCAAGGTTCCGGACGTGAACAGGGTATCGCGCGCCGACTGTATCAGATCCAGCCGCGAACTCACCGGCACCCGGCCGTTCACCGGCGCGGTTTGCGCTGCTCCCCCTGTTGCGAGTACCGGCAAAGGAACATTATAACCATGCACGTTCTGGCGAATCTCTTCAAAAACCTTGTCGGCGGACCACATGCCAAGGTTCACACCCAGTTCTTTCGATAGCAGGCCGAGAATTTCAAGATCGGGCTTGGCGCCCATCACCTGCACGCCGCCCTTCAGCCGCTGCACTTCGCCGCAAACATTGGTAACGGTTCCGTGCTTCTCATAAGCCGACGCGGCCGGGAACAGGATATCGGCGCGCGCCGCGGTTTCGGTCATAAACAGGTCCTGCACAATGACGAAAGCGCCAGCCGACGCAAGCGGCGCCTGCTTCAATGGATTGGCGCCCACCACCCACAGCACATCCAGATCGCCGGCCGCGAGGATTTCGTCGTAAGCCAAACCCACCGCGTTCACCGGCTGATAGCCGGGGCCGCAGTCCGGGCTCAAGCCCATATCCGATGCCCCGCGCGAATTCGAATAATCCACCAGGCAGATGTATTTCACCGGGATGCCCAGCGAATCGCCAAACGCCACCAGAGCGCGGATCGCATCGCCCTTGATGGCGTCGCCGAACAGGATCACCAACTCGGGCTCTTTCGCGAGCTGCTCGCGCAGCGATTCCACGTCGGCCAGTTCGCGGCCCGGAACCGTCAGCACGCTCCGCACGCTCATGCTTTGCTCGCGCACCGGGCCGGGCGTGACGCTATAAACGTGCGCGTCGTGATGCCGGTAGTTGGCGCGGATCTGGAACGCTAGAAATGGATGCTGCTGCGAAAGATCGCTCGAAACAACCAGGATCGCCTTGCGATCGTATAGGTCGGCAGTGGTGGCCAGCGCGTCTTTTTTGCCGCTCAAGGCGTCCAGCAGCGTTGCGACGTCCCCGGTGCGATGATGATCGATGTTGTTGGTGCCCAGCGCCTGGCGCGCGAACTTCTGTAAATAGTAATTTTCTTCGTTGCTGGTGTGGTTCGAACCGATGACGGCGAACTGCCCGTCGCGCGCCTTCACTTCGCTGAGCTTGCTCGCCGCCGCGGTCAAGGCTTGCGACCACGAAACCGGTTCCAGCACTCCGTTCCTGCGAATCATGGGCGATTGCAGGCGCTCCGGGCTGTTCACGAAGTCGGCCGCATAACGGCCCTTGATGCACAGGAATTCGCCATTGAGGCCGGAACGGTCGCGATTGTTGCCGCGAATGATTTCGTTGTTGCGGACACCCAGGGTGGTCTTGCAGCCATCGGAACAATGCGTGCAAATGGTTCCGATATGCTTCATCTCCCAGGGACGCGTCTTATAACGATACGTGCCGCTGGTGAGAGCGCCCACCGGGCAAATGTCGATGCACATGCCGCATTCGTCGCATTCCAGATGATCGAAATGATTGGGTTCAATCACCGATACGGACCCGCGGTTGCCCACGCCCAGCGCTTTCACGCCCATGCCTTCGTCGCAGATGCGCACGCAGCGATAACACAGGATGCAGCGCGGCTTGTCGTAAAACACCACCGGCGACCATTGTTCTTCTTCGGTGTGCTGCTTCTGCTCCACGAAACGGCTTTCCCCCATTCCGTAGCGGAAGGTCATGTCCTGCAGTTCGCACTCTCCGCCCTTGTCGCACACCGGGCAATCCAGCGGATGGTTGGTGAGCAGGAATTCCAGCGTGCCCTTGCGCGCTTCATGCACCAGCGGGGAATCGGTGTAAACCACCATGCCTTCGGCCACCGGCAGCGTGCAACCCACCTGCAGCTTGGGCGTCTTTTCTACTTCTACCAGGCACATGCGGCAGGCGGCCTGCAGAGACAGGCCGTCGTAATAGCAGAATGACGGAACTTCGATTCCCACCGCTTTCGCAGCGTTGATGATCAGCGTTCCGGGAGCTGCCGTTACCGCCCGGCCGTCGATTGTGAGATGAATTAGATCGCTCATGAATTAGGCCATCACCAGTTCCGATGCGTGCTGATAGGGACAAGGCTTGCCGTTCAAGTGTGCTTCAAAATCGTCGGTGAATTTTTCGACGATGGAAATGGTGGGCATGGCGGCCGCATCGCCCAGCGCGCAGAAGGTGCGCCCCAGCATATTCTTCGACAGCTCGCCGATCAGCGGAATGTCGCTCTTTTGCCCCGCGCCGGCGTGGAAACGGTCTAGCATCTTCTTCAGCCAGGTGGTGCCTTCGCGGCACGGTATGCACCAACCGCAGCTTTCGTGCGCGTAGAACTTCATGATGCGCTGCGCGAACTTTACCATGCAGGTCTCTTCGTCCAGCACCACCGTTCCGCCCGAGCCAAGCATACTCTTCACCTTGGCCAAAGAATCGAAATCCATGGCGATGTCGCACTCGTC
>DATHNM010000005.1:0-6976 GCA_035486095.1 Bryobacteraceae bacterium | reverse complement strand
GCCGCGCTTGGCCAGCCTGTTCGGACCGCCCGTTTCACAAGCCCAGTTCACTACCGTGCCATCCGCTTGGGTGACGTCCACATAATAATGCACGTGCGGGTTTTCCCATTCAATGCGGGTTACCACGCCTTCGAGCGTGATGGGCTTGGATTCATCGAACTCATTGGAAAAGGCGTGGTGTGCCAGAACCGGCAGGGCACTCGCCAGGAAAACGACGCTTGCGACGGATACCAGAAATCGATTTGACATGCCAATACCTCAACATTACAGCTTTTGACGGCCGTTGACCAACACGCGTTCCCCGGCTATTCGGTTGCAACCACTTTGGAATTTACCTGGAACTTGCGGTAATTGTTCCATGTGGTCTCTTCCTCGCCGGCCAGTCTCTTCACCAGACCCAGGCGCGCCGCGCCGCGCACCACCTCGCGTTTGGGCAGCCACACTTCGTCATTGACCCGCGTCTGCTCGAATTCCAGTTTTGCTCCCGGGCTCAATCGCGCCAGGAATAATCCGAACGAAATGGTGGCCGTGGTCTCGGCTTCCAAGCGCACCCATTGATATTCGGCTTTATCGATCCACACTTTGGCTTTGACCTTGAGCAGCGGTTTCGCGTCGCCACGCTTGGGGTGCGCATCCGGCTTGGGCGTGGCCGAAATCACCCACACCTCGTGGCCATCCACCTTGTCCTCGCCCAGCAGATTGAAATCGAACAGATCCGGGACCTCGCGCAGAAATTCCCGATCTTTCTCGCGCTGCTTCTCATAATCGGCTTCACGATGGGCGCGCTGCTCGGGCGTCTCATTCGCCCTTTTAGCGACGGCTTGATCCAGCTTCTGCTGCTCTTTGCGCTGATCCTGCGGCGAAAGCGGCTTACCATCGCGCTCCAGCATGCGATGATGCGGCTCGCCATAAATCACCACTGTTTCCCATTGTTCCGTCTTTTGGGATTTCACCCGACCGTTGGAATCCAGGTCGCGATCGGTTATGCGCGCGATCCAGGTGTAGTCCTTCATGCGCTGCCAATTCGATTGATCCAGTTCCACTGATTTGCGCACGATGTCGCGCGCATCTTGCGCGAATAGGACGGGGGCGGCGGCACACAGAAAAAACACCAGGCGTCGACATGAGTGTCGATGCGGCACGCACGAGCGCGTGCGCCACGGTGTGCCGATAGCTAGCTCTGCGACCATTCGTGCCCTATTCGCGTCGCCACCACACGATCGGGATTATTTCCGGCCGCCGCAAGGAAACGTTCCACCGGCTCCAGATACGGCTCGCGGCTTAGCCGGAACGTCTGGTGATGCACCGGCATCAGATGCTCCGCCGCGCAATCGGCTCCCATGCGCCACGCCTCTTCGGGATTGCAATGCACGTGAATCCAGGGATCGTACGCGCCCACAGGCATAATAGCCAGATCCACGGCCTGCTGCGCGCGCACCCGTTTAAACGAATCGGTCCATGCCGTGTCCCCGCCAAATACCACGCGATGCCGCCCGGTCTCAATCAGATAACCGTTGTACCCACGATGCACATCGGAGCGCATACGCGCGCCCCAATGTTTTACCTGAATCCCCAGAATAGAGAGCGGACCCACGCGCACGCGTTCGTCCCAGCCCACTTCCTGCACGCTTTGATAGCGCCGCACGCGCAGCAGGTCGCTGGTAAATTTCGCCGTCACCACCGCCGTGCCCGCGTGCTCCAGACTGCGCAGCGTGGCCAGATCGAAATGATCGAAATGCGCGTGCGACAACAGAATCAGATCGATGTGCGGCAATTGCGCGCGGCTCACCGCGGGCGCAACCAGTCTCCGCAGGCCTACCGTCACCGGACCCATCCGCACACCGCAGCGCGAGCCCAAGATCGGGTCCGTCAAGATGGTGAAGCCGTCAATTTTCAGCAGCACCGTGCTGTGTCCCAGCCACGCAGCGTGCAATCCGGTGTCGGCCCAGCGCTTGGGATGCGGCGTAAAAGGCGCGGGCGGAACGGCGCAGTGCCGCTCTTCCCGATAACGCTTGAAATATTCAGGCGCTGCCTTGCGAGCATAGCGCGCGGCTCCCGCCCATTGCCCCAATGTCTCGCTGCGAGCTGCTTTTTCGGTCAAAATTTCACCAGCCAAAACGTTCTTCCTTCCACGGATCGCCATGCATGTGGTACCCGTTGCGCTCCCAGAATCCAGCCTTGTCCCGATCCAACACTTCCAAACCCGCGATCCATTTCGCGCTCTTCCAGGCGTATAGCTGCGGCACAATCAAGCGCGCCGGCCAGCCATGCTCTTCGGTGAGCGGTTGGCCATCGTGCAGAAACGCCACCAGCGCGTCCTCGGCCAAAAAATCGGCCAGCGCAAGATTGGTGCTGAATCCTGGATCGTATCCGCGAGCCAACACGTACGCGGCTTCGGGCAGCGCGCCGCCCGCCAGTGCGAGCAGCTTTCGCGTGGAAACGCCTTCCCACGTGTTGCCCAATCGCGACCAATGCGTCACGCAGTGAAAATCGGCGAACACCGTCACGCGATCAAGCGCCTGAAACTGCTGCCAGTTCCACTCTTGCGGCTGCGCCACTAAGCCGCCGATCGAAAACTTCCAGCTATCCAGCGCAATCGGCGGCGCGCCGCTGGTGTCCAGGATGGGCCATTTTCGCGTCCGGCTCTGCCCCGGCGGCACGCGATTGGCCCGCCTGGTATCGGGACTTACGATCACGCCGCCGCCTGCGTCCTCAGGCGTGAGGATACGTTCCTCTTGAGTTTTGTTTTGGTCCATGGCAAACATAGGCGCCAACATCCGGTGAGAACTTCTGCGGGATCGAACTACTTACTACTTCAGTATGACATCGAAGAAACTCGCCGTGCTCACGATGTTATTGGGCGCTATTCTTCCGGCGCACGAACTGGGCGGGCGCGCTGAGTACGTGGGCGGCACCATCACTCAGATTCCGGTGGGCTGCCAGGGAACTGTGCAGGCCCTGGATGAGCGCTTCTTCGTCTTTTACTCCGGCAAGGCCAGCTGGCGCGTACCGTACGAGAAGATCAACCTGGTTGAATACGGCGAAAAGGTGGATCGCCGCTATATCGCCGCAGTCATCATCTCGCCCCTGTTTCTGCTCGCCAAGAAACGCCAGCACTTCCTGACGGTCGGCTATTCCGACGAAGAAGATCGCCAGCAGGCTATGATTTTCAAAATCAATAAAGACGATATCCGCGCCACGTTGGTCGTTCTGGAGGCGCGCACCGGTCGCAAGGTGGAATTTCAGGACGAGGACGCCCGCAAGAGCGGCAAGGGGTAAGCCATGCCGTGGCTGTTGGTTACCGTCCTCCTATTTGCGCCTTTCCTCGAAGAACAGACACCCGAGCAGGAAGCTGCCGAGCACCTGAGCAAGGTTCGCCGCATTTACATTGCGATTCTCACCGGTGGCGATGCCGCGCTGCAGCTTCGCGATCTGCTTATGACCAGCCTGCACAATTCCAAGCAGTTCGTCATTACCGAAGACGAAGACAAGGCCGACGCGGTACTGAAAGGCGCGGGCGACGACGATGTCTTTACCGACACTTTCCAATCCACCGAAGGCATCAACGCCCATACCCAGATGAGCGCTGGATCGAGTGAGGGGCTGCGCAATTATGCCAATAGCAGTAGCAGCCGCTCGGGCGGGCTCACCATCGGCGAAAACGACAGCCGCCGCACCGAAGAACGCAAGCATGAGGCCATCGCCACGGTCCGGCTGGTGAGCAAGGACGGCGACGTAATCTGGTCGGCCACCGCTGAGAGTCTGGGAGCCAAATTCATGGGCGCCAGCGCCGACGTGGCCGACAAAATCGCGAAACGCCTGGTAACGGACTACAAAGCCGCGAAGCTGCAAGCGGCGGGCCAGGCCCCGGCCGCTAAATAGTCTAGGCGCTAAAGTGGCCGCTCCTGGCATCCGATTTCTTATTGAATGGCCACAGCCCTGCTCACGACGCACGATCGCACCCGCGGGCCGCGAATTCCGCTGCAGGCTTGGGTGGCCGTCCTGGCGTTCTGCCTGATCTGGATCGGATTGGGTTCCGTCATCGTTCCCGGCGCGCGCAAACACGACTTCCTGAACCTTTACACCGGCGCTTCCCTGGCGCTCGGTGGCAACTTCGCCCACTTGCATTCGCCCCAAGTGCAACTGGATCGGGAGCGCCGCTTCGTCCCCGAGCTTCCCACGCTGGTTCCGTTCGTGCGCCCCCCGTTTTACGCGCTGCTCCTGGCGCCTCTAGCGTTGCTTCCCTTTGGGATGGCGTTTTGGATCTGGATTGCGGTGCAATCCGGTCTTCTGTTTGGGTGCTGGGCTTGGGCGCTTTTCCGCTGGGGCCCCGATGCGCTTATCTTTGGCGCGCTTTATCTTCCGACTGCTTTGGGCATCGCATCGGGACAAGACTGTGTTTTGATTTTGGCGATCCTGATCGGCACTTACTCGCTTGCAGAGAAGGGCAAGCACTTTGCGAGCGGCGCGGCACTGGGACTGGGCTTGATCAAGTTTCATCTGTTCCTGCTGTGGCCGCTCGCGCTGTTGATCCAAAGGCGCGGGCGAATGCTGCTGGGCGCGTGTGCCGCGGTGGCGGCTGAGTTCCTGGTTTCACTCTGGCTTTCCGGATGGAGCGGCCTGGTTGAATACTTTCAGCTTCTCCGCAACAAGAACATCGAGCGGCTCAGTCCGTCGCCAGAGTTGATGATCGATGTCCACGGCCTGGCACTCAACTTTGGAATGGACAATCCGGTGGTTCGCGGATTGCTGGTGGGCGCGGTGATCCTGTTGGTGGCCGCGGCTTGCCGGCGCGCTCCGCTCTGGCAGTGCATGGCGGCAGCATCGGTTGGATCGCTGCTGGTTCCTCCGCACGTCTACGGTTACGACGCCGGCTTGTTGCTGCTTTCCATCTGGCTCGCGATTTTTATGAGTACCCACAAGTGGACGCGCATCGCAGCCCTGCTGGTTTGCACTCCAATTCCATTCTTGATGAATCTGGCTGGAACGCCGTGGGCCGCCGCCACGCCCATAGCTCTGCTGCTTTTCCTGATTACCTTGAGCCGGAAGTCAGAGCCCGGTGTCCCACACGTAAGCCGAGAAATTCCGAGTCTTGCGGAATCCCATCCGCTCGTATAACCCAATGGCTTCGCTGTTCGATCCCGTCACCGTCAACGTCACTTTGCGGCAGCCATGCCGTGACAGCGATTCGAGCGACCTGCGGATCAGTTCGTAACCCGCGCCAGTTCCGCGGGCCGCCTTCGACACGCACACTTGCGTCACGTGCCCTACATCGGCCTGCACCAGGCTCGCCAGGCAAATTCCGGCTAGCCGCCCAGAGACGGGCTCCAGGGCCACAAACGAGGCCGGTTGAAAGAAGCTGCCGCAGCCGGGGAACTGCACGATATTCATCAGGAAGCGCCGCGCACCGGCGGGTGACCGGTACTGATCGTTGATCTCGCTGTCGATGTGCCCCTGGTACGCGCTCGCAATCAGCGTAGCTGCTTCATCCTGCTTGCGCTCTGACCAGCTATCAAACACCACTGGATGCGACGGACGCCGCTCCGCCAGGCGCCCCATCAGGTCGCCTTCAATCTCCATGAAATTCCGCACAAAAGTGCGAACGTATTTCGGGTGCGGCAGCGCGATGGCCGGGCCCGTGCGCAGCATCATCAATTGGGATTCAATGCGGCGGATCAGCGGCGTCTTCATCAGCCCTTCCACCACCGCGGTGAGCAGCCGCTCTTCGTTCTCTACGTTCAAATAGTCCTTCAACACGTAGAGATCGCCAATCAGCCCTTTGCGTTCTTCGGCCACGTAGTAGCAATACCCGGCCGGATAGCCGTTGATCAGCAGCGCGAAGCCGTTCAGCGCCTGTATTTCGAGGAACCGCCGCACCAAATTGGCCGACCCGCGAAAGTCCCAGTCCAGCGTTTCGCGCCAGGCCTGCGTTTCTTCCTCGAGCAGCATATCCAGGTCGCCGCCCCGCAAATGGCGCAGTTCCACCACCCGTGCCAGGGGGGAATCGGAGAGAGCCGCCATACGGTTCAAGCCTACACCCAAAACAGGATGCCAGGCCAGTGTGCGTCCCTAGTGCGGCAGGTCCCCGGCTGCTTTCCCGGTGGTCACTTCGTTGTAGGCGTCCTTCACCTGGTCGGGCAGGGAATCCGCGCTCACCCAGTTCTTTACTGAATCGGGAAGATGCAAGCTGGCCACCTGTTTACCGTTGGAGGTCTTTACCAGATCGTCCAGTTTCTTACCGCTGGCCACCGCCGTTTGCACCGCTTTGCGCAGTTCGATCATGAACGCCCGCTGCCCTTCCAGAATCTCTTTTCCGCCGGCCCCGCCATGGCCGGGAAGAACATGATCCACCTTCAGCGCCAATGCGCCATCCAGCACCTTCGGCCAGTTGCCGATGTTCCCATCCGCGGTGAAGTTGTACGGACCGTTCACCGCCGCATCGCCCGAACACAGCACTCGCTCCCGGGGCAAATAGACCAGCCCGTCGCCCCGCGTATGCGCCCATCCGAAATGGTAGAACTCCACGCGCCGTGTTCCGTCCGTCATTACATGCGGGCTGTCGGTGAACGTTTGTTGCGGCGGTTCCACCGTCTCCCGATGCATCTCCGCCACATCCTTGCGCTCCTTCATGGACATTTTCCAACGCGCCGGTTCGTAGCGTTTCATCTCCTCGGCCACCCCCTGATAGGCGATGGTGGTTGCGCCCATGCCGGTCCACACAGCGTTGCCGTAGGTATGATCGCCGTGATGATGCGTATCGAAGACGAACTTCACCGGCTTGGGCGAGACTTTCTTCGCGTCGGCCATCGCCAGCCGGGCGCCGCTCGGGAAATTGGCGTCCACAACGAGCAGATAGTCTTTCATCTCGATGATGACGTTGTTGCAATGCCCTGCTGCGAGATCGCCCTCTCGAAACCACACGCCGGGCGCGATCTGCTTCAGCGTGTTGGGCTGCGCGTCGCCGCGAGTAATAGCA
>DATHNM010000004.1:0-3246 GCA_035486095.1 Bryobacteraceae bacterium | reverse complement strand
CCTTCACCGTGCCGTCGGGCTTGATCTTGATATTCGCGGGTTTTAGATCGCGATGCGTGATGCCGCGCTCGTGGGCGGCTTCGAGCGCATCGGCAATCTGATGCGCGATGCGCAGCGCTTCTTCGAGCGGCATCGGCCCTTTGGGCGATTCGCCCTCAATGTACTCCATCACCAGGTAGTTCGGGCCAACATCGTGCAGCGTGCAAATATTGGGATGATTCAGCGCCGCCACCGCCCGCGCCTCCTGCTCGAAGCGCTCGGTGAATTGTTCGTTGGATATTTTGATCGCTACAATTCGATCCAGCCGCGTGTCGCGAGCTTTGTAAACCACTCCCATTCCGCCGGCGCCCAGGGGTTCGAGGATCTCGTATGGTCCAAGGCGGTCACCCGCGGAAAGAGGCATAAGTTCGGCTGCTATTCTCCTGGCTCTTAAATACGAGAGATAAAATCATCGTGGGGTGGATGCCCACTCATTAAAATCTCGGGGATAATACACCAGCTTAACCGATCGGGCGTGGCCGAACGCACGCTAAGACGAACCGATGAACGGATTTACAACGCGGATAGTGCCATACATCCGATCGGGCTGCAGAAGTTCCGTGAAAATCTGCGGCAGGCCGTAATATTCGGCATAGGACCAAAGGTGCGCGTCAACCAGTCGCAATGCATCGGAGTGCGTGAGACGACAAATTGGCCTTCTGCCGCCTGGTCGAACAAACGGAGCCGCCACTTGGCCGATGCGCAAGTTGCAGCCTGCGTGACGGTTCTATAGTAGGTTGAAACTACCCATCCCACCGATGCTGCTCTGTCCCGTTCGCGATTGCCACCGGCCTCTCCTGCTTGACGGGCGGCGCTGGCTCTGCGAACGCTCGCATTCCTTCGACATCGCCCGCAGCGGATACATCAACCTGCTTCAGCCGCAGGATCGCCGATCGAGCCAGCCGGGCGACACGGTGGCGGCCGTCGCGGCCCGGCGGCGTTTGCACGACCGTGGAGTTACGCGCCCGCTGCTCGCTGCGCTGGCCGGTATCCTTGCTCCATCGCCAGACGACGTGGTTCTGGATGCCGGATGCGGCGATGGTTTCTACCTGGGCAGCCTGGCGCGGCAGGCCGGATTCAGCGGGCATGGCGTGGATATCGCCGTGCCAGCAATAGAAGCCGCGGCGCGGCGCTATCCGGAATGTGAATGGATCGTGGCCAATGCCGATCGCTTCGTGCCCTATGCCGATCGTTCTTTCTCTATCGTGATGTCCATCACCGCGCGCATGAATGCGGGAGAATTCCGGCGCGTGCTGCGCGACGACGGGCGCCTTCTCGTTGCCCTCCCGGCGGCTGATGATCTCATCGAACTGCGCGGCTCCGGGCACGATCGCACGGCCCGAACCATCGAAACCTTCGCCACGGGCTTCACGCTGCTGGATCGCAGCCGCGCGAGCACCACTGCGGATCTGGACGCCGCCGCCGTTGAAGACGTCTTGCTTTCCATCTACCGGCCCATGCGATCGAAGCCCGTAGAAGCCATGCGCGTGACCTTCAGTCTGGACCTGTTGCTGTTCCGCCCGGTTTGACTTGCTCCACTAGTCTGTCTTCTGGTAGACTGGCCGCATGGAGAGAAGCAAACAGCACGACGAGCGGGGAGAGATGATGCAAGGCACCCTGGATATGCTGATTTTGCGCACCGTATTGCTGGCACCCGCGCATGGCCACACCATCGCCCACGCCATCGAACATGCTTCAGAAGATGTCCTTCAGGTGGAACATGGCTCCCTGTACCCCGCGCTGCACCGGCTGGAGGAGCGCGGCCAGATAGCGTCTTTCTGGGGGACGTCTGAAAACAATCGCCGTGCGAAATACTACCGCATCACGCCGGCCGGCCGAAAGCAGCTGGCCAAGGAGCGCAGCCGCTGGGACCAGATTGTGAATGCCATTGGCCGCGTGCTGGGCCCGGCTGTCGAGTGAGTTATGAGCTGGCTTCGATATTTCAAGCGGCGCGAGCGCGACCGGGATTTCTCGCAGGAAATCGAAGCTCACCTGCAGCACGAAATCGATGAAAATATCGCGCTGGGGATGAATCCCCGGGAAGCCGCCTTTGCTGCACGGCGCAAGTTCGGCAATGTCACCACCGCCAAAGAGGCCACGCATCGCAGGAACACCATCGGCTTTCTCGAAACACTGGGACAGGATCTGCGCTACGCCGCCCGCTTGATTCGGCTGGAGCCGGGGTTCTTCACCGTGGCGATTCTTTGCCTGGCGCTCGGTATCGGCGCCAACACCGCCATCTTCCATTTGCTGGATGCGGTGCGCCTGCGCGCGCTGCCGGTGACCAACGCGCAGGAATTAGTTGAGGTTGAAATATCGTCGGAGCACCGCAGCGGCAACTTCAGCAGCCGTCGGTCCGACTTCACGTATGCTCTTTGGGACCGGCTGCGAACTCGCCAGCAGGCATTCTCCGGCATCTTTGCCTGGTCCGCGCATCGGTTCAATACCGCGCCGGGAGGTGAGGTCCGGCTGGTGGAAGGTCTGTACGTCGGCGGCGATTTTTTCCGGACTCTGGGCGTGGTTCCGTCCCTTGGCCGCGTCCTCTCCACTGAGGATGATCGCCCGGGCTGCGGTTCGCCCGGCGCGGTGCTGGGTTATTCATTCTGGCAGCGCGAATACGGCGCCCAGTCCTCAGCCATCGGACGCAAAATGCTGCTCGATGGCAAGCCTTTCGAAATCGTCGGCGTCGCGCAGGCAGGGTTCTTCGGCGTGGAAGTGGGCAAGAGCTTCGATGTCGCGATTCCGGTTTGCGCCGAGCCCTTCATCAATGGCGAAAACGCGCATACTCCGAAGCGTCATCACTGGTGGCTCGCGGTCACCGGGCGGCTGAAGCCGGGCTGGAATCTGGCTCAAGCGCGCGCCCACCTGGATGCCATTTCGAGCGGCCTGTTCGAGGCAACGCTCCCGCCGAACTTTACGCCGGATAACGCAACCACCTACCTGGCGCTGAAACTGACCGCCAACCCCGCTGGATCCGGCGTTTCGGATTTGCGGGAAGACTACCAGGATCCTTTATTGATCCTGCTGGGCATCGCAGCCCTGGTGCTGGTGATTGCCTGCGCCAACCTGGCGAATCTTATGCTGGCCCGCGCCAGCGCCCGCGAGCGCGAACTTGCTGTCCGCCTTGCCATCGGCGCCTCCCGTCCTCGCCTCATTCGACAGATGCTGGCGGAAAGCCTGTTGCTGGCCGCTATCGGAGCGGCCTGC
>DATHNM010000003.1:0-8299 GCA_035486095.1 Bryobacteraceae bacterium | reverse complement strand
CGGGCACTGCCAGCCTGGCCGACATCAGCAAGCGGCGGCAGGATCTGGCGGAGCGCGCTCGCGCAGGCCGCCTGCATCCGCCCGATGTGACCGGCGGAACGTTCACCATCAGCAATCTCGGTATGTTCGGCATTGATGCTTTCAGCGCCATCATCACGCCGCCGCAAGCCGCCGTGCTGGCTGTGGGCCGTATTGCCGATCGCGTGGTGCCCGTGAACGGCCTCATCGGCATCCGTCCAATCTTGACGATGACGCTCTCAAGCGATCATCGCGTGGTGGATGGCGCCCAGGCCGCGGCGTTTTTGAAGGACGTCGCCGAGGCGCTCACCGGCGCTTTATTGTAATCGGAAGTTTACTTCTATTTTCGCCATCACAGGCACCGGTTTCCCGTTCTTCGTGCCCGGTTGAAACCTCCAGGTTTTGATGCTCGTGACGGCGTTGGCGTCGAGTCCTTTATCGAGCGACTTGACCACTTTGATATTGTGCGCCTGGTGATCGGTGCCAACCACGATCGTCAATCCCACCGTACCTTCCAGCTCGGCGGCCTTCGCCTCGGGAGTGTATTGCGGCTCGCTCGTCTTATCCAGGACCTTCGGAGGAACGATCCCTGGCCCAATCTTATAAATCTTCTCGGCGAACGATACAGTGGTCATCAATAGAAACAGCAGGGGAATGGCAATGGCCGCTCTCCGGGTTGACCGTGCAATTTCTTGTCGCCATTCAAATAGATGTGTGAAGCGCTCGCGTAAAGCAGCGGCGCCGTTACCGCCCATCGCGCAGCCTAGAATTAACGAACTGGAACATTCGCGCGCTACATCCAACAGCACCGTCGCATAAGCGTCGGCGGGAATGCCGGCTGCGAGCACCGCCTCGTCGCAAGCCAGTTCTTGTTCGTGATTCAGGCGCGCGGCGACCATCCAAGCCAGCGGATTCCACCACAACAGCGCTCGCGCTCCCTGCGCTGCAAATTTCGCCATACAATCGCGCCGGCGTACATGCGCCGATTCGTGCAGCAAAACGGCGCGCAATCGCGCTTCATCCCAATCCCGCGCGGCCCGCGGCAGAAGGATCAACGGCCGCAGAACGCCGCAAGTGAGCGGACTGCTTACGTCGACAATGCGAACTTCGGCGGCGTCACCCTCCTGGAAGTGTACGGATCGCCGGCGCGCCCGAAAAAGTACCATCCATCCGCCGGCCGCGCGCAGCATCATGGCAAAAGTTCCCAGTGCCCAGAGGAATGCCAAAGCCGGCGGCCATGCCCACAGCTCGGCTGCCACGTTGCTTCCAGCCACTGCGCCCCGCGGCCCGGCCGGGACGGAAATCAGAAAGCTCCATTGCGGCGACCAAAGCGCCAGCAGCGTTACCGCGGACGCGCCCGCCAGCGCCAGCAAACAGACCAGGTGCCGCGCCGCCGCGTCGCGCCCGCGCAGGAATCGCAAACAGACCAATCCGGCCGCCAGCAAGACGGTGGATTTCATCGCCACGGAAATCAGGTAGGATTCCAACATAAGTCACTTCCTCCTTGCGCTCTCAATGATTCGTGCCAGTTCGCTCAATTCTTTTTCGGTCAGGTCGAACGCGGCGGGATCCAGCAATGCCGCCACCGCCTCTTTCGCGGAGCCATCGAAAAATGTTCTGATGATGCGCTGCAATGCAGACCGGCTGGCCGCCTCGCGTGCCACTGTGGGTTCATACACATATCGAAGCCCTTCCTCCACGTGACGCACGTAACCCTTTCGCTCCAGCACGCGCAGGATGGTCCGCACCGATGAATAGTTCGGCTTGTCCGCCAAGGCTTCCTGGATCTCCTGTCCGCTGGCGCGCCCGCGGGCGAACAAAATATCCATCATCTGGCGCTCGCGCCGGCTTAGATCGGGATCGGCGGTTTTCTTCGATATGCGCATTCCTTAGCAGCCTGCGTAAAAATTAACATACCAGCGGAAGCCTGTCAATAGGAATGTCATGATAAAAGCACATGATCCTCAGTCGAGACCGTATCCTTGCCACCCACGTCGGCAGCCTTCCACGCAGCGAAACGCTTTCTGAAATGCTCATTGACCGGGAGGAGGGCAAGCCTCTGAGCGAGCAGCAGCTGGCCGGTGAAATGGACCGCGCCGTCCGCCACGTCATCGCTAAACAAGCCGAGGCCGGCATCGACATCGGAAACGACGGCGAACAGCAGCGCGTGGGATTCCAGACCTATGTGCCTCGCCGCATGTCCGGTTTCGGCGGCGAATCAAAACGCCGCCGCGGCCGGGACTTCGAAGAGTTCCCCGCCCTGGTGGACGATCTGATGCGCCGCTTCCCCAAACGCAGCCGCATGCAGAACGCTCCCGAAGCGCAGTCTGAGCTGCATTATCTGGACGCCTCCCCGCTCACGCATGAGATCCATCGCTTCCAACGCGCGGCCGCCGATGCCGGAGCTTTCAGCGAGGGCTTCATGACGGCGCCCTCACCTGGCATCATCTCCACCACCATGCTGAATGCGTTCTACGATTCTCAGCAATCGTACCTGACCGCGCTGGCGCGCGAGATGCGGAACGAGTATCTCGCCATCCACCAATCGGGTTTGCTGCTGCAGATCGATGCGCCGGACCTGGCCATGGACCGCTCCATGTTCTACCGCGATCTTGGGGACGCCGCCTTCGTGAAAGCCGCTGAGATGCATGTCGCGGCCCTCAACCAGGCCATCGAAGGAATCCCGCGCGACCGTGTACGCCTCCACTGCTGCTGGGGCAATTGGAACGGCCCGCACCTTTACGATGTTGCGCTCGATCTCATTTTGCCGGTGCTGTATCAAGCCAACGCCGGCGCACTCAGTATCGAGTTCGGCAATCCTCGCCACCAGCACGAGTTCGAAGCGCTGCGCCGCCACAAACTACCCGATCACATGCTCCTGTTGCCCGGCGTGGTGGAGAGCAACAGCAACATCGTGGAGCACCCCGAAGTTGTCGCACGGCGGCTGGAAGAAGCGGTGGCTGTGGTGGGCGACCGGGAGCGCGTCATCGCCAGCGCGGATTGCGGCTTTGGAACATTCACCAATCGCGAGTACGTTCTTGAGCCGGTGGTCTGGCTGAAACTCAAAGCGTTGCGCCAGGGCGCCGATATCGCTTCCAGCCATTTATGGGGGCGCCGCGCCGCCCACTAGCCCTCGAGAAGCCAGTTACTTATTCACTAAGTGCGGTATATCCCGGTTATTCTCGTTGCAGACAAATTCGAGTAAGTCGGTATCCGCCAGCAACTGCATGCTTTCTGTTACCGTCCAAGGCCGGGTGTACGCTTTCGGATCGTTAATGGTCACCTCAATCTGCAAGTGTCCGAAGTCCGGCCGCCGGAAGCGCTCCGTCACCACCAAAGCCTCCGTGGCCGGGTGTCCCGCCTGATCCAGCCATGTCTTGCCGTTGAAACCGGAAGTCTGCACCACCAGCGAATCCCCATCCCACTTTCCGGCCGAGTAGCCCATCCATGAAGGATTCGGATCTTTGGGAAGCTCCCGGCCGTCCATGAAAATCTGCCGGTAGATTCCAAACGCCTCGTAGAGAATGATGAATTCGTCCGGATTTTGAACGATTTTGAAGGGCACCGGTGTTACGTTAATTTTCGGCACCCCTTGCGGCAAACAGTTCGCGTCGGACTCTTCCGAAGCATGCGCGCCGGACATGCGCTCTTTGGTGAGAGCGGCCGCCCAGGGTTGCATCGGCACGTCGCCGGGCTTCAAGTCTGCCGCCAGATTCTGCAAATATTTCGGCCCGGGAACGATCCAGACTCCCGACAAATCCGGCTTACCGTCCGCCTTATGAGGCGCTGGAGCCGAAAGATCAGGCTTACCGTCCTTGGTTCTCGGAATTCCTTTGTCCGGCAGTTTCAGCCACTGCGCCGACAAGGCCGGCAACATCGCGAACAATGCGATCGTAAGACCGCTTCTGATAGTCATCGCTGGGATTATATACCCTTCGGCGGAGCTACTTTTCGGTCCAGCCAGTCGCGTACCACGCCAAACACCTCATGGTTGTTCTTCTCCAGCAGCATCAGATTTCCGTTGCCGTTGATGCCGTGGTCGCGCAGTCTCACCATTTCGGCGGAACATCCCACCTGCTTCAGGAATTCGACATTAGTGACGGGCGACCCACCTCCGCCGAATTCGCTGGTCAGCCATCCAATGGGAATACCTTGCAGATTTTTCCACTTATGCGCCGGTTCCGCCTGCAGCTTGTAACTTGCAACAATGGGACGCGGCGAATCGGGCGGCAGCTGGTGGTCCACTAACTGGAACTGGGAGGGATCCGTCACGGGCGGATCGTAAGTCATGGGGCTGGCGGTCAAGCCCCAACGAAGCTGCGCGGCGAACGGGTTGCCGTTGATCTCCATGCAGAAAATCCCTTTCACCAGGTTCGGCCGCTGGTCGGCCACGCCCCACCCGAAGAATCCTCCGAACGCATGCGTCAGCAAAATGCACGGACCTATCCGGTCAACCAGTTCCACTCCCCCACGCCACACCAGATCGCTATGGAACGCTTCATCCATCACGTTGCCCGATTCGCAGGCCATGAATTGATCGATCAATGGATCGTTCATGCCGCCGGGCCCCGGCCACTGCGCTGTGTTGAACACCACCGGCGTCTGCACCAGCCCTTCGTAAGGCGGCACATTCGGCAAATGGCTGGGTCCTAGCGCATCCGGATGATAGGGCGAACGTCCATAACTTGGCCGGTCCAGCCAATACACGCTGTATCCGGCCTGCACGAAGTAATGCACCCAGCCCGGCCGCCCGCCGATGCCCATCATATGGGTGCCCTGGCCGCCGCCTCCGTGCACCATGATCACCGGATATGGATAGCGCTTTTCAGCGGGGATCATGTACTGCACATACTGCTGGCCCATCGCAATGGTGCCGTAGCTCATCTTCTTGCGCTGCACGCCTATCCAGAAACAGCCTTGATCGGCCAGTCTCAACGCGGTGTTGTCGCGATTGGGATTCGTGTCCGGACTGGTTGCAGACTTATCTTTGACGATGGACGCATCCAGCCAGCGCAGCACCGGCTCCAGCTCCTCGCGGTTGCTTTTCTCCATCGCGAAGGCCGCCGTGGGAATATTTGCGAGCTGCGGGAGCGCCATTTTACCCGGCTCCAGCGCCACAATGCCTTTCGCCAGGTTAGGCCGCTCCTGCGCAGTCACCGATGCGAATGCCAGGCCGTCGCCATGCGCGATCAGGATGGCCGGGCCGATTTCGTCGAGAAGCTTCGCGCCGCGCGAACGCCACACGCTTTGCGTCACTGGATTGTTGCCCATCGGCTGACCCATGGATGCGACGATTTGAGCGACGGCGGGATCGTTTGCATCGGCGCGAATGGTCTTTGCGACGCCCTCAAACGTGGGCGCCTCCCGGTCGAAGTATCCATGCACCCACGGATGATAGGGATTGCGGCCTTGGCCCGGCCGGTCGAGCACATACACCTGGTAGCCCTGCTCCAGCAACAACGTGGCCCAACCGCGGCGTCCGTCCGGCGTGCTGATCCAATCCGACCCTTGGCCGTAGCCTCCGTGAATCAGAACAACCGGATAAGGATGGCGGATCTCGCGCGGGATCCAGTGCTCCACGTACATCTGCATCCCGTTGCACATGGTTCCGCGGGCGAGCGTGGCGTGCTCGATGCCGATCCAGCGGTAACTCCAATCCGCGATATCGAGCATGGGGCCGGGAGCATTCGCGGGCGGCGTTTGCGCTGTAAGTTGTTTCGGAGCGATTGCGATCGCCGCTGCCGCCAGCGTAGCCAGATCGCGCCTGGTTATCCCGTTCGAATTATCGTTGTCCATAGCTGCGCGCGCTTTCCAGCATACTCTTGCCGGGTTCGAACATACAATGGATAGGAAATGCCCGATCAACCGCCGCAACACATGCAGTGCATGGAAGTGTGGGGCGGCAGCCAGCTCACTTCGCGCTCCGTGGAATTCGGCGGTTTGGATGCCTGGGTCTACAGCAAACCTTTTGGCCAGGCGCACGCGGGCGGCGATATCTACTATGCTTCCAGTTGCGCCACCGGCCGCATCAGCCGTCTGTTGCTGGCCGACGTGGCGGGACACGGCCAAACCGTCGCAGCCACCGCCGCCGATCTGCGCACGCTGATGCGGCGCTTCGTCAACCGGTTGGATCAAAGTGAATTCGTGCGCCTGCTCAACCAGCAGTTCGCCGCGCTGCCCCGCACCGGCGCTTTCGCCACCGCCATTGTCACCACGTTCTTTGAGCCCAGCCGCCGGCTCACCATCTGCAACGCGGGTCATCCGCGTCCGTTGCTCTATCGTGCGGCCGATCGCCAGTGGGATGTCCTGGGATCGCAGGGAACCAGTTCGCGATCGACGCCCAGCAACATCCCGCTGGGGCTCTTCGACGCGGCTGAGTACGAACAGTTCGACATAGAGCTTTCCCCGGGCGATTGCCTGCTCAGTTTCACCGATGCGCTGATCGAATCGCGCGACGCCGATGGCGAGATGCTGGGGGAAGACGGGCTGCTTCGGATCGTGCGTGTGCTGGGCGACGTGGACACACCCAAACTGATCGAAACGCTGTTGGGCGAAATCGAAAGGCGCTACCCGGAAAATCTGTCCGATGATGACGTCACCGTGCTGGTGGTTCGGGCCAATGGCCGCCAGCTCCACTTTTCCTGGCGCGAAAAGTGGAACGCGCTAGGGCGGTTTACGAAAGCATTGATTCGGGGAGAGCACGCGCCGTTCCCGGATTTGAATCTGCCTAACATTGGCGGCGCCATCATACCCGCGCTGGGCCGCCGCTGGCGCGCGGGCCGCTAACGCTCTTTTCCGTCCTCTCGGAAGAAGCCATTCAATTCGGCGAACGGTGTGCAATTTTCAAATTCAGCGAAACTTCCGTTTTCCGCGATGTCCCTGGCCGCCCGGATGAAACCGCCCCAGGCCGCTCGCGCCATCGAACTGCCCACGCTGATTCTGCGCACTCCCAGTTCCGCCAGATCCGAAACCTTCAATCCGGTGTTCGCGCTCATCAGCACATTCACGGGCTTGGGATTCACCGCCGCCACGATAGCTTGAATATCGGCACGCGTCCGCACCCCAGGCGCATACAAAACATCGGCGCCTGCTTCGGAATACGCCTGCAACCGCAGGATGGATTCCCGCAACGGCTCCGGGTGGCCAACCAGGAAACACTCCGCGCGTCCTATCAGCAGCACACCCGAATCTCCAATCGCCGACCGCGCCGCTTGCATTCGCTCCACCGCCAGCGGAAGATCGAACAGCGGCTTGGCACGGTCCGGAGAGGCGTCTTCAATGGAAAGTCCCGCAACACCAGTCGCCACGCACAGCCGCACACTCTCAGCCACGCCCGCGGCGTCGTCCGCGAAACCCGATTCGAAGTCGGCATTCACCGGCAAATCCACAGAGTCGACAATTTCCTGGATATGACTGAGCACCATGGCGCGCGGCACATCCGCATCGGGCAGTCCCCGCGCAAATGCCATGCCCGCGCTGGTAGTCGCCAATGCAGGGAATCCAAGATGCCGCAGATAGCGCGCCGTCCCCACATCCCAAGGATTGGGGAGCACAAAACATCCACTTTCATGCAGCTTGCGGAACGCTGCGCGGCGTGCCGAAAAATCAGTGGTGGCCATAAGGACCTTGAGGTTAGCATAATAGGTATGGCCTGAAAGGAGACCGCCGTGCCCTTATACGATTTCAAATGCCTCGATTGCGGGGAGCAGTTCGAGGCGCTGGTTTTAAAGAACGAACCCTCCTGCCCGGCTTGCCAGGGCCACCGGCTGGAGCAGCTGATCTCGATGTTCAGCGTCGATTCCGCCAGTATCCGGCAGAGCAACATCAACTCCGCCCGCAAGGCGAACGTCAAGGTTGCACGCGACAAAGCGGTTGCCGATCGGGAAGCCATCGAACATCACGACGACTAGACTTTAACCAGGCGAAATTCACGTGACCTGCCGCACTTGCGCCCAAGACGTACCGGACTCCAGCCGCTTCTGCCTGTCTTGCGGCGCCGATCTCAATGGCGGCGCGGCTCTGGCCACGCAAACTGTCCATACGACACCGCCGAGCTCGCGTCCCGCGGGCTATCCCACGCCGGCGCGAACGCCTTCCCATTCACATCTCTCTTCCTCCTCCGGTTCGCTGGCCGAAGGCCGCTTCTTGCCGGGCTTGCTGCTCGACAATCGTTACCGCATCGTCGCCCTGCTGGGGCGCGGCGGCATGGGCGAGGTGTATCGCGCGCACGACCTTACGCTCGGCCAGGAAGTGGCGCTCAAGTTCCTGCCCGAAGTAGCCG
>DATHNM010000002.1:0-13928 GCA_035486095.1 Bryobacteraceae bacterium | reverse complement strand
CCGCCGTTGGTGATCCACATTTTCTGGCCGTTCAGGATATAGTGCTTGCCAGAAAATGTGGATCACCAACGGCGGCTCGGCTGATCTCTACACCATCTTTGCGAAAGTTGGCGGCGAGAAGTTCACCGCGTTTCTGGTGGAGCGCAAGTTCCCGGGTCTGGCGCCGGGCGCCGAAGAAAAGAAGATGGGCATCAAGGGCAGTTCCACCACGCCCATCTTTCTGGATAACGTTTCCGTGCCGGTGGAAAATGTTCTGGGTGAGATTGGCCGCGGCCATATCATCGCGTTCAACATTCTGAATATCGGCCGGTTGAAGCTGGGTGCGTTCGCCTGCGGCGGCGCCAAGGAAGTGCTGCGGGTTTCGTTGAAGTATGCCCAGGAACGCAAGGCATTTGGCAAGTCCATCGCCGAGTTTGGGATGATCCAGCATAAGCTGGCCGAAATGGCCATCCGGATCTTCGCCACCGAAGCGGCCACCTATCGTGTGGTGGGGCTCATCGAAGGCCAGCTGGAAGGCTTTTCGTGGGAGCAACCCAATGCCGCGCAAACCGAGCTGAAGGCCATCGAGGAATTCGCGGCGGAATGCTCGTACATCAAGATCTACGCGTCTGAGATGCTCGATTATGTGACCGATGAGGCGGTCCAGATTCACGGCGGCTACGGCTATCATCAGGACTACCTGGTGGAGCGCGCGTATCGCGATTCGCGTATCAACCGCATCTTCGAAGGCACCAACGAGATTAACCGGCTGCTGGCCACCGGCATGCTGCTCAAGCGTGCGATGCGCGGCCAGTTGCCGCTGGTGGAAGCGGTGATGAAGCTGCAGGCCGAGATTTTGGCCGGGCCCACGTTAGCGGCGGGCGGCAGTGAAGATGCGCGATTGATCGAAAATGCCAAGAAAACTGCGCTGTTGACGCTCGGCATCGCCTACCAAAAATTCGGCGCGGCTCTCGAAGAGCAGCAGGAAGTTCTGGCCTCCATCACCGATATCGCGATGAACGCGTTCGTCATGGAATCGGTTTATCTGCGCACCCAAAAGCTGGCGAAACTGGGCAAGGGCGAAATCGCGGCCGATGTGAGCAGCGTATTTCTGCGCGAAGCCATGGAGATTGTGGAAAGCTCCGCCCGCAACGCGCTGGCTGCCAGTTCGGAAGGCGATAATCTGCGAACGAATCTTGCGGTGCTGAAACGCTTCGCCAAGTTTGAACCCGTCAACGCGATTGCCGCGCGCCGCCGGATAGCCGGGCGCCTGCTGGCCAGCGGCCGCTACATCGTTTAGGTGAAGCTGATTATTACTGTTGGCCTGCCTGGCTCCGGCAAGTCCACTTATCTGGCGCGTCTGGGCGTAAATGCAATCTCGTCCGACGAAATCCGGCGCCTCATCGCGGACGACGCGCACGATCAGACCATGAACGCGCGCATCTTCTCCGTCATCCGCTATCTGGTTCGGCAGCGCTTCGCTGCGGGCCGGCCCATTACCTACGTGGATGCCACGCACTTGACGCCCTGGGAGCGCCAACCATATCTGAAACTCGCGCAGCGCTACGGCTGCACACTGGAAGCGCTGTTCTTCGATATTCCCGTCGAGGTCTGCATCGCTCGCAACCAGGCACGCGACCGCGTGGTTCCGGACACAGCCATTCGGAAAATGGCGGAACAAATGATTCCGCCATCGATGGACGAAGGCTTCGCGCTGATTGTGAGAATTACTTCGGACGCCGATCGCTCGACGGCGGTACCAGACCCTTGAGCCGCAGATAGACCGCCATGTAGCCATACATCTCGCTATCGTGCGCCAGGTTGCCCCACAGAGCGCTGAGCTTGGTTTGCGGCTGGCCGAAAATCTTTACCATCTGGGTAGCCGTGGCGTCGGTGAGCGAGTCATAAGCGCCGTCGCAATAATCGAAAGACGCTTTCAGCGCGGCCACTAGATCGGCTTTGGATGTCTTGCCCGCCGTATCGGGCTTCTTCGCTTCACCCTTAACCGAGGAGCAGATCATTATCTGCGCGTCGGCCACATGCGCCACGCGCGAAGCGAACGTTCCCACGTCCGGTGTGGCCTTGAAAGCGTAATCTGCGTCGGCCATGCGATCGGCTTCGCCCAGCAGCGCGCTCTTGCGCTGCTCGTAATTCTGCTTCAGCTCGGTGCTGAGCGGATTGTCCGCCGCTTGTACAACGAAAGCGCTCGCAAACGCGGCGATGAACACCATGGAATAGTTGCGCATGTGCAGAGAAGGCGTAGACTGCCGCCCGAATGTTACGCGCGCGCAGCAGGCCGCAGGGCCGCCAGCGCCAGCCGCTCTTCGCCATGCGGATCGTTGACAACTTTGCACTGGTTGTCCAGGATCATAGTGGCGCGCTGATCGGTTTTGAAGACGGGCCAATTCGGCAGCCCCTTGTGATTCGGATTGCCGGTCCGCGCAAACGCAGCCCAAGCCCCGCTCATTTTCTCTTGCAGCGGATAGCGATCGGACCCGGAGCCGGTCATCGATTTGGATTCGTCGACGTTGTCCAGCGCGAATGGAATTTCCAGCGTGTGAAACGACTTCAGCTTGCCTTCGCGCACCGGCGATTTCCAGGTGAAGTAATACATGTAAACGGGCGCCGTTTGCGCCGCCTTGCGCTCGCCTTCGGTGATGACGGGCGTACGAAAACCATCGGACGCAATGATCTGGGACAAATCAATCGGCGTTGCGTTGGGCCGTCCCTTGCGATAAATGGCGATCAGCTTGTCCACCTGGGCATCGTCGGCGCGCGTGGCCTGCTTCACCGCGGTGTGCAACTCGGCGTCGTCGATGGGATCCAGCTTGGTGGCCGGGAAGAAGTTCACTTCAAATTCGACGGAACCAATCAGCAGCGGCACATCGGCCGAAAGCGCCGGCGCGGTTGGATCGAACGGACCATCCGGCAGCGTCTTGCCATCCACCACCGGCGCCAGGCGCAGCCCGCGTGTCGCAAGCGTCGCGGATACCAGTTGATCCATCGGCACCTGTTGCAGTTCCTCGGCTGTCTTCACTCCCAGCTTTTCCATCAGCATGTGGGCCGTTTTCGTTGCGTCGTCGGTGGAAACCCCTTTCACGTTGGAACCGCTTTGGATGATGGCGCGATGGAACAGCCCCTTGGCGGCCGGCATGGCGAGCAGCGTGCTCACCTTTCCCGCGCCTCCGGACTGGCCAAAAATCGTCACATTGTTCGGATCGCCGCCGAAATTTGCGATATTATCGCGCACCCATTCCAGCGCCGCCACAGCGTCCAGAATCCCGCAATTGCTGGCGTTCTTGAATTTTTCGCCGCCCACGCCGGCCAGGTACAGAAAGCCGAACGAATTGAGCCGGTGATTGATGGTCACCGTGACCACGTCGTGCTTGCGCGCCATGTTGGCGCCGTCGTACATGGTATAGCTGCCGTTGCCGCTGGTGAATCCGCCGCCATGCAGCCACAACATAACTGGGCGCTTGCGGGTGTCCAATCCGTTGGTCCATACGTTCAGATGCAGGCAGTCTTCGCTGATGGTCTGCTTGGGGATGGTAGCGGCCACTTCGGGAATCTCGGTGTGAGGCCCCTGGGGCGCTTCCGGGCCCCATTCGAGAGTGTCCTTGACGCCGGTCCAAGCTTCCGGTTTAACGGGCGGCATGAAGCGGTTCGCACCGCCGGTTGGAGCGCCATAAGGAATGCCGCGGAAGGCGTTGACCTTATTTTCTTGCACCACTCCGCGAACTTTTCCTGCCGTGGTGTTCGCCACTGGCCCCTGCGCGGAGCTGTCCTTCGCGTTAGCGGCCATAGCCTTATTTAACGCACCGCCCAGAATGCTGCTGGCGCCCAGCGCCGCTCCACTTACAAAAGATCGACGATTTATTTTGGTCTGCATAGTCCTCCTCAAGCCGCTGACAGGTCAGCCGCGCACTATTTTACACCTACGGAGGCATGAGCAAAGAAGCGGGCCAATTTCACTCCGAGCGGAGCGCCTTGAGTGGATCTAATTGAATGGCGCGCCGCGTAGGCACCCAGCAGGCCAGGAATGCCACCGCAGCCATCAGCGCGACGGCGCACAGATACGTCAAAGGATCGTGTGCGCTGATGCCATAGAGAATCTGGCCGAAGAATTTGCCCGCCGCGAACGCGAGCGCGAAACCAACCGTTATCCCCACCGCCAGCAGCGCGGCCGTATGCGTTAGCACCACTTGCGCCACCTGCGATGGAGCGGCGCCCAAGGCCATGCGGATGCCGATCTCGCGTGTTCTTCTGGAGACCGCGTAGGCCATGGTTCCATAAACACCGGTAGCGGCCAGCACCACCGCCAGCAATCCGAATGATGCCAGCACCACTGCCACCAGTTTGGCCGGGAACAACGCGAGTCCCAGCGCGCTGGTGAGGCTGCCGTCATTGAAGACGGTGAGCGATGGGTCCAGCTCTGCCACTGCGCGCCGCAGCATGCCGACGGCTTCCTTTTCCGCCAGAGGCGAGCGTGCCACCAGCGTCTGGCCGGCGCTCCAGTTTTGTTCGATCGGTTCAAAAACGGTGGGAGATGGTGTTTCACCGAGAGAACGGTATTTTCCGTCTTCCACCACTCCGGCGATCTGGATCCACTGCCCGGTACTGGTGTGGCGGAAGCGCTTGCCGACGGCATTTTGGCCCGGCATCAGTTCGCGGACGAAGGCCTCATTCACCAGCGCGACCATGGGCGCATTGGCGGTGTCGCGGCCATCCAGGTCGCGCCCCGCCAACAGACGTGTCTGCATGGCTTGCAGATAGCCGGGAGTGACGACGTAAACATTGGTCATAGGGACGTCGCCGGCGCGTGGCTCAGGCTTGCCTTCCAGCAGCACGCCGCTGTTGGACATGTTCAGAGTCAAGGGCAAGCCGTCCACGATCCCGGCAGCGTCAATTCCCGGCAGCGATCGGACCTTGGCAAGCAAACGCCGCTGAAACTGGCGGCCCCGTGTTTCGTCGTAGCCTTGCGCCGCGAAATCATAGGAGAGAACGGCGGCATGCTGCGGCTGAAAGCCAAGATTCAAGCCGAGTGCATGCTGCAAACTGCGCACTACCAGAATGCTTCCGATCAGCAGCACAACCGAGAGAGCCACCTGGGAGGTGACCAGAATATCGCGCAGGCTCAGGCGGCGAAGTTTTTCCGCGGGCGGATCGTTCTTCATGGCTCCAGCAAGGCTGGCGCGCGTGGATTGCAGCGCCGGCGCCAGGCCGAACACCAGGCCGGTAATCAGCGATATCAGGGCGGTAAACAGCAGCACGCGTGTATCCATCACGATGTGAGGAATCACCGGGACATCCACAGGCGGGCGCCAGACGTTTACCAGATCGTTGAGCCAGTAAGCCAGCAGAATCCCGGCCGCGCCGCCCGCAATAGAAAGCATCAGGCTTTCGGTGAGAAGCTGGCGGAGCAGTTGACCGCGGCTGGCGCCTAAAGCCAGGCGGATCGCGGTTTCCTTTCTCCGATCGGTGGCCCGAGCCAGCAGCAGGCCAGCCAGATTCACGCAGGCAATCAGCAGCACCATTCCGGCCACCGCCATTAATACAGCGGAAAATCCGGTGATAGGTCCACGCAGAAAATTACCGGCCATGCCGGGCGGCGAAAGCACGATGGAAACTCCTTCGTCGTATTTCGGGTATTCATGGCCCAGTTGCGTGGCGATGCTGTCGATGGCCGCCTGCGCGCTCTTGAGAGACACGCCGGGCTTCAAGCGGCCGATCACTAATCCGTTCGAAATGCCCCGATCGTCCAACCATTTGAACTGCTCGATTTGTTCGCCCATGGCCACGGGAATGAAAACCTCGGGAGTGTATACCAGCTCAGTTCCAATGAATGCGGAGGGCGTCACGCCGACGATGGTGTAATCGATTCCTCCGATCTTCACTGTCTTACCGGCGATAGCGGGGTCTCCGCTGAAGCGGTTTTGCCAGCAACTGTAGCTGATGACGGCCTGTGGCTGCCCGCCTCGCTTCACATCGTCGGCCGGATGCAGCACGCGGCCCCGGATGGCGGAAACGCCCAGCATGTCGAAGTAATTTCCACTAACCTCGTAACCCCACAAACGCATATTGGCACTGCCGTCGCGGCTCACGTTTATGGCCATGAAGCGATACATCGCCAGGCCGCTCAGCACGGTATTGCGGTCGCGATAGTCTTTGTAATCGGGATAGGAAAGCGTGGGAAACTGCGCCTGCGAAGTACGCAAATTAAGCGAAACCAGCTGGTTCTGCTGTTGGACGCCAAAAGGCCGGAAGACCATGGCGTTGACCAGCGAGAAAATGGTGGTGTTGGCGCCGATGCCCAGCGCCAGCGTCACCACGGCGGCGGCCGTAAAGCCGGGGCTGGAACGCAGCCGGCGAAATGCGCAAGTCAGATTGTGGCGCAGCATGGTGCTTGGAATGCACGTTGACAGCCGTGAAAAGCTTCAGATTTTTCAATCGGATCGCGGCGTAAAGTGCGCGATTTTGGGAACAACCCGCTCGCCTACGGTCATTGGCACTCGTCCGCCCGGCTGAGCCGTGCCAGCGACCGGGCCAGCGAAGCCGACACCGAACCCAGCGAAATGTCGAGCGCCTCGGCGATCTCGCGATAGCGCAGCCCCTCGGCGCGCATCCACAGGCACCATTGGTCTTGTTCGGGCAGGGCGCGCAGCACGGCTGCAAAGCGCTTCTGTCTTTGGCTGCTCAAGAGCTGTTGTTCTGGATTCTCGGCCGGATCGGGCCAGGCCGCCGGCACATGTGCGGCTTCCCGGCAGTTGGCCAGCCGACGCTTCAGGCCCAGATGATGCGCCACGCGAAAAATCCATCCACGCAGATTTTCGCGGGATCGCCCTCGCTGCAGGTGCTGGAACAGCGCCAGGAACACTTCCTGAATCACTTCCTCGCCATCCTGCGCCCGCAGGCCGAGCGCCAATAGATAGCGCAGCAACGGGCTTCGCAGCTCATCGAAGAGCTGAACCACCTGTTGCTCCTCGAGCGTTGGAGCGGGCGCATGTTCGGACTTAGCGTCCGTTCGAAATTCCCAAGCTGCCAGCGATTCTGGTTCCGGCATCTGACAAAAGCCCTTGGCTCTATCTTCTCCTTACGACTTGGGCCCGCCATCGTACGGCGATCCCACGAATACCTTGCGCCCGTCTGCCAGCACCACTTGGCGTGCCGACACCACGTAGGCTCCGTCCCTGGCGCGGTATCCCACCACCGTGACTTGGTCACCGATCTTCAGCGTCATCCGACTCCAGCCTTGCCTGGCCAGCGTGTTGGGCCCGGCCGTTTCGCAGGCCCAATTGGCGGCCTTGCCGCCGGCCGTCACGTCCACATACAAATAGACGTGCGGGTTCATCCATTCGATTTTTGTCACCTGGCCTCGCAGGGTGACCTGCTTGTTGAGGTCGAATTCAGCGCCCACCGAATGGTGCGCGTAAGTTGGCATTCCGGGCCAAGTCAACCCCAGCAAAATAGCGAAGAGGATAGCGCGAGATTGCATGTTTCGCCTCAGCCTTTAACTGGAGACTACCACGACTGTGGACGGGCGCCGCGGGCGGCCGCTACTTTTGCGGCACGTCCCGATAAACCTTGTGGCAATTATCACAGGCCTGGCTGAGCCCGTCGGTGCAATTGCTCACCGCGTCCTGGCTCTTTTTCAGCGAAGCTTTCAGGCACTCCGTCCCCGCCGGGGCCAGCGCCGCGGCGAACTTCGCGTAATCGGCGGCCTGCACCGGAACCGGCTGGCCATTGGAGCGTATCCGTCCCGGAATCATAATCAGATTCTGCAGTTCCTCGATGGCGACAGAGGCGTTCACTACCTTCTGCCAGTCCGCATCAGTCTTGGGGGGCTTTTCCTGGATTGCGAGAATGACGTCGGAATTGGGCAGCGCTACGCTGCGCATAACCTGCTTGAGATTGCCGAAGGGCTTGGGAGTATAGGAGGGCGCCTGGGCTGTGGCCGCGCCAACCGCCAGCAACGCGCCAGCCGCCAGCAGGAAGACGAACGGTTTCATCTTTGGCGTCACGAGAGTTTTTGGCCTCACGAGAGCAGGCTAGCACGCCAACCCCTTGATCGCGCCCGCGCAACGGTCTAAGCTGGCCGGATGACCCCGGTTGAAGCACTTCTCGCGTTTTTGCATGCCATCAACCTGCACGACGCCGACCGCCTGGCCGGGCTGATGACAGAGGATCACGTCTTCATTGATTCGCTGGGTAAATCCGTGCAAGGCCGCGAAACAATGCGGGCCGGCTGGCGGGGCTACTTCGCTCTTTGCCCGGACTATCGGGTGTCACACGAAGACATTTTTCATAACGATGGTGTTGTCGCCGCGTTTGGAGTGGCTGGAGGCACTATCCGTATAAACGGGAATTTGCTGCCTGAAAACCGCTGGCAAAGCCCCGCCGGCTGGCGCGCTGTGGTCAGCAACGGCCTGGTTCGGGAATTTCGCGTGTACGCCGACAACAAGCCCGTGTACGACATCCTGGCGAAGCAGCCACCACCCCCCACCAAGTAAGCAGCCGCGCACTTGCGGAACCCTGTGTCAAAATCATTGCAGAGGAATCTTTGGCACAGGAAGGCAGTACTCCTAGAGCCGCTAGTTCGGGCTCGGTCGGATCCGTTCGCTTGATGGGCGTTCCCATCCGGCTGCATTTCACCTTCGTTCTGCTGCTCATATGTCTGGTAGTCATCGGCCTCAGCAGCAATCAATCGCCCGGCAATTACAGCTTGTTTGTGCTGGCTGTGATCGCTTCGGTGCTATTGCATGAACTCGGCCACGCCTTCGTGAGTTCTCTTTACGGCATTCGCACTCTCGAAATTGTCATGTACCCGATTGGCGGCGTGGCGCGCCTGGAACGCCCGGCTAAGCCGCGCGAGGAATTCTGGATCGCCCTCACCGGACCGGCGGTGAATCTGGCCATCGCCGGCGGAATCTTCGCGGTGCTGTATTCTCAGAAGCGCGCCATCAACCTCTTCGCGCTGGTGCAGCCTTCAGACGCCAACCTGGCCGATCGCATCGCTCTGGCCAACCTTATCCTGGCCTGCTTCAATCTGCTGCCTGCCTTCCCGATGGACGGCGGACGCATGCTGCGTGCCATTCTTTCGCACTTGAAATCGGAATACGAAGCCACCCGCATCGCCACCTGGTCTGGCCGCATGCTGGCCATCAGCATGGGCCTTTATGGATTCGTGTATATGCCCATGCTGGCGTTCGTCGCGTTTTTCATTTATCTCGGCGCGGCCAATGAGGGTGCGGCTTCACGCGGCCGGTCCCTTACGCAAGGCATCCCGGTGCGCGCCGCGATGATGACCGGTTACCACACGCTGGCACATGGCGCCACGCTGCGTGAAGCGGCCAATCTTTTGCTCTCCACTTCACAGCAGGATTTCCCCGTCGTGCTTGGCGATCAGGTGCTGGGCCTGCTGGGCCGCAACGCCCTTTTACGCGGCATGGCGCAAGAGGGGGCCGATTCCTACATCGCCGGCTACATGGAACGCGACTTTGCGAGCGTGCCTCCGGATAAGGATCTCGCCGATGTTCTGCCGATCATGGCTCACGCCGGCGCCTGTTTGCTGGTGATGGAGGATGGCCGGCTGCTGGGCCTGCTCAGTTCCGAGAATCTCTCGCAATTTCTGCTGCTGCGCAGCGTGGGTCTGCAGCCCGCGGAAGGTTGAGTCATGCCTAAGCTTTGCTTTTTGCTTTTCATTTTCTGTTTCTTGGCCAGCGCCGAGAACGTCAAGCTGTATCTCAAAGACGGCAGCTATCAACTGGTTCGCGAATACAAAATCGAAAACGATCGGGTGAGCTTCTACAGCCTGGATCGAGAAGATTGGGAAGAGGTGCCGGCTTCGCTGGTCGATCTGGACAAGACCAAAGCCGAGATCAAGTCGCGCGCCGATTCCAAACTGGCCGAAGCCACCGCCGAAGATGCCGAGAACAAGGCCGAGCGAGCTGCCCGCAAGGAAGTGGCCGCTGTTCCCAAGGAACCGGGTGTCTACCTGATTGACGAAGACAAGCCGTCGCCCGACAACCTCACCTCGCTGAAAATCGGCGAATCGAAGGTGGTAACCAACAAACGCCGCAGTATTCTCAAGGCCATCAGCCCGGTGCCGTTAGTGCCCGGCAAAGCCACTTTGGAATTGGACGGGTCGCATGCGCCGCAAGGCACGGCCAATCGCAGCGTCGAGTTTTATATCCGTCTCTCGGACGAGGAGCGCTTCGGCATTGTTCGCATGGGTGAACACAAAGGCAATCGGATTGTCGAAAAACTGACCATCCAGCCGGTGGTCAACGAAACCACGCAGGAGCCGGATCTGGTGGAGGTATTTCGCCAGCAGGTGGGCGACGGGTTGTTCAAGATATGGCCGCAGAAGCCACTGGAGCCCGGCGAATACGCAGTGGTGCAGTATTCCATGGAAAAAATCGATATGCAGGTCTGGGATTTTTTTATCGCCCCTGGTACCGGCCAGCCGCGGTAACACTGCTCCGTTCCAGACTCGCGATCAAATGCGTGTGTTTGTATTTTCGGGCCAGGTCCAGTGCGGTCAGCCCATCTTTGTTTTGCACATCCGAGCGAGCGCCGGACTTCAGCAGCAGATCGATCATCGCCGAATCGCCGAAATCGATGGAAGCGGCATACAGCAGGGGCGTGAACCCGATTTTGTCGGGCAGATTCACATCGGCCCCGCGCGCAATGAGCAAGCGCGCGATTTCCACCTGATTTCCGAGCACGGCGCGATCCAGCAGTGTAATGCCGCTCGGTTCATGCTCGCCCGCCGGAACGCCCATATCCAGCAGCTTCCGTGCTACCGCAAGATTTCCCGACCTCACCGCGCCCGCCATCGCCGTGGTAGACGAAGTCCCGATCAGGACCATTGGCTTGTCGAGCTTATCGCCGGCTTCTAGCAGCCGGGGAAGTATCTCGCTGTTGCCGGCATAGGCCGCGAGGAAAAACGGCGTGGCATTGAACATGGGCGCGTGCTGTCCGGCGGCGAGGGGAACCTCCGCGCCGCGGTCCAGCAGCAGATTCAGTGCCGGCGTGGCGCTCTCACCGTACTGCGCGGCCACCATCAAGGCTGAATATCCAGTCTTTGCGCGCGCGTTGATGGCTGCACCGCGGTCGATCAGCAGTTTCATCTTCGCGGCATCCGGCGCGGCCATCATCAGCGCTGTGGTTCCCGCTATGGTCGCCGAATTCGGATCGAACCCTCCGTCCAGCAGCCGCTTCACTTGATCCAGGCTTCCAAAAAGCACTGTCTCTACCCACGGCTCAACGTTCGCTGGTTCGTCTTCCTTCAGCTCAGGCAAATCCGCTTTCTTGCCAGGCCCCAGCGCGCGCGCCAATGCCATCACGGCCCAGTCCGCCGCCAACGCCGAGAGGAACTGATCGTGCCCATACGGATAGCCTGTGTCAAAATATGGCGGACTCACCGATGCCGGCGGATGCAGGCGCGACATGACATGCCACGATCCGTCGGCGGCTTGCGTCTTCAACAAATAGTTGATGCCGCGCTGCCAGCGTGCGTCTGTAATTGAAACTCCACCCGCGTCCTCAAGAGCCACCAGGACTTGGGCAGTGGAATAGGCATCGCTTTCGCGCCCGGCCAGCGATGCCCAGCCGCCATCCTGCTGCTGTGTCGCAAGCAGCCCGTTCGCAAGCTTCTGCAACTCCGCGCGATCCGCGCCGCCCCACCAAAGTCCCAGCAATTGATACGTGCGGCCTTCGGTATCGGGCGGCACATGCGAAGCCAGCCACTTTCGCCCGCGCGCGATGTGTCCGGCGGCATTGTTCTTCTCGCTCGGATGGCTGTACCACTGAATCGCGCGCAGCGACAACGCGGTTTGCGTGAAAAAACTATACGAAGACGGCGGCCGCTGATGAAAGCTGGTCCAGGTGCCGTCCGCATCCTGCCGCGCGGCCAGCAATCGCGCATAAACGGCGGTTACAACATTAGGACGCACGCCAACGGAATTGGCAGCCACAAGTTGATAAGCATCGTCCATGGCCGGCTCGATAACCCAGTTGTATTGCACGGCGATGTCAAGATCCCGGTAGTCGAACGATTTCACTGCATCGGCGTGCGCGATATTTTCATCCACGCGAATGCCATGCTCTCGCGCGGATTGAAACGCGAGAGCGGCTTGAAACTGATGGTGGCATGAGTTGCATGTTTGCGTGGAATGCCAGCCTTTTTGGCTGGCCTGGAACAAACTGATCGCCCGGGCGGCTGCGTCGCGAATTTGTTCCGGTTGCGCAGTCCCGCCCCATGCCAGGGCAATTGAGCAAAACAGGCCGATCCAGACGCGCATACCGGAATTATATCGCTGGGTGGTTCAAACCCGTGCGAAAAATTCCAAGCTCTTGCGCGCGCAAATCTCCCAGCGATATTCCCGCTTGGCGCGCGCCAACCCTGCCGTTCGCAGCTCCTGCTGCAGCGCCGGCGACGTCAGCAGCTTCTCCATCGCCGCCCGAATTTCTTCCACGCTGCGGGGGTCCACCAGCAGCGCGCCATTGCCCGCCACTTCCGGCAGACAGGACGTATTGGAGGTGATCACCGGAACGCCCGCGGCCATGGCCTGCGCCACTGGTAATCCGAACCCTTCGTACAACGATGGGTAGATGAAGGCGCTTGCTCCGGCCATCAGACCGGGGAGTTCGTCCTCCGCGACGTATCCCAGGTAGCGCACGCCGGCCGGACGGGATGCCAATCGTGCCAGCGTCTTTTCGCCCGCCCATCCGCTGGCGCCCGCTATCACCAGATCGAAATCGCCGCGCAGGCCAAAGCCGCTCCATGCATCCAGCAGCGTGTCCACATTTTTGCGCGGCTCGATGGTTCCCAGATACAAAACGTAAGGCTGTCGGCTGGGCCGCGCCTGCGCGCCAAAATAAACCTCCGGCACACCCGGATAGATCACTTCGATTCGCTCCGCATCCAGACCCAGCAGGCGCGCGGCATCCAGCCGTGAATTCTCAGAAATGGCAATCAAGCGATCGGCGCGCGCCAGAACATTCTTGGCCAGATTCTCATCCGCCTGAATATTGGCAGCGGTGTGCAGTTCCGGCATCAACCGGCACGTCATGTCGTAAATGGTGGCCGTCAGCTTGACGCTTTTTGGCGGAAATCGAATTTGATTCGATACGTGAAATACGTCGGCTTTGGGCATGCTCCAGCGCAGAAGCGGAAGCGCGGGCACGGCGTTCGCGGCGAACACCCGGCCCAGGTGGAAATAGGTTCGTGCAGCCCCGGCAATGGAACGCTGGTGGTTCAGCGAGCCCAGGCTCTCCAGCGCCGGAAACGTGAGAATCCGGTCGTTCCGCGCCTGCTGGCACAGATTCTGGATCCAATAATATGTGTAATTTTTGACGCCCGCGCTTCTGAGCAGCAGCGGGGTGGCGTCAATCAGGATCTGCATGATCGCGAACAGAGCCCATAGATATCCCGAGGTTATCACGGAAGCCGCGTTTCATTATCGCTAGAATAGTTATTTAGGAAATGATGGGAATTGCCAAGGCCACTCGCGAATACGAAGCTTGGCTGGGGAAACATATCCGTCTGCTGCCGGCCGATCTTCGGCACAAACATCTGGCCATGGCGCAGGACGTGTTCCCGTTCTTTCGTGCCACGTTCTATCGCTGGATGCAGCTTTGGCCCAAGGTCTGCGCCAAGGCTGCCGACGCCCCGCATGTGCTGGCGGTGGGCGATCTGCACGTCGAAAACTTCGGCACCTGGCGCGACGTGGAAGGCCGCCTGGTCTGGGGCATCAATGATTTCGATGAGGCGTACCAGCTGCCTTATACCATCGATCTGGTGCGTCTGGCCGCCAGCGCACACGTTGCTATTCGCGAATCGCGCCTGCAGATCGCGGCCAAAGACGCGTGTACTGCCATCCTCACCGGTTACAAGAAGAGCCTGGAGGTCGGGGGAATCCCTTTCGTTTTGGCCGAAGAGCACGAGT
>DATHNM010000001.1:0-3218 GCA_035486095.1 Bryobacteraceae bacterium | reverse complement strand
GGATTGTTTGTTCATCCTCGCGCGTGGGCTGTTGCATGTGCCTTGACCGTGGTAGCCGTTCTCGCAGTTTCCATTCCCTACGCTCTCAGGCCGCGACTCGCGTCGGTGGCCGATCTGCAGGTGATGCGAGAGCAGTCCAATGCCCATGACTTTGCGATGAGTCAATTCAAGCCGCCTGCCGCGCCGAAAGCTGGCTCGGACAGCTATCAGACTTCCACTGAAACCAGCGATACGGTCGCAGAAGCCCCGGAGCCAAGGCCCGCAGAGCCACCTCCGCAAGGCGACGAACTAAAAGCCCCCGAATCCATCGGTCCGATGATAGTGCAAACGGCTCGGCTCAATATCGTAGCCACAAACTACGACGAAGCCAGCGTCGCAATCGAAAAGCTTGCCGCAGCCCACGGCGGCTACGTGGAAAAGCTGGACGCCAAAGCACAAACCGGCAACGCCCGCGAACTTTCCGCATCGCTGCGCATCCCGGCGAAGCAGCTCGACGCCTTCCTCGCCGACGTCCGCAAGCTCGGCCACGTCGAAGAAGAGAATCGCTCCAACGAGGAAGTCAGCGACCAGTATGTTGACCTGCAAGCCCACCTGAAGAGTGCCCGTGCCACCGAACAGCGCTTGATCGAGCTGCTGGGAACGCGCACCGGCAAGCTCCAGGACGTGCTCGAAGCCGAACGCGAGCTGGCCCGTATCCGCGGCGAGATCGAGAGCATGCAGGGGCAGAGCGCGTTACTGGTGCACCGGGTGAATTATGCGACGGTGGAAGTGAACCTGAACGAAGAGTATCGCCAGGTGCTGGGCTCCGGCGCAATCTCCACCGGAACCAAGCTGCGCAACGCACTCGTCGACGGGTTCAGAAACCTCCAGGACGGCGCCGTCTCGCTTCTGGTCTTCCTGTTTGAGGCGGGGCCCTCGATCCTCTTCTGGCTGGCCATCCTGCTGGTTCCCGGATGGTTCGGCTGGAAGCGTTTTCGCCGACGCACGCAGAGCTAGCCTCGATTTTCTTCCAAAGAACATAGAAAAATGGCATCCCTATTTCAGAAACTGGATGTTCAAACCGCAATACCATAGGCGATTTCCGTTTCGTGGGAGCTAAACCCTGCCGGCACACCACATACTAAAACTAGGGTAATAGGACTCGCGCTGGCATCTGGCGTGCAATCTCTTCTGTGGCTGTCTCTTATCCCGGGGTGGGCCGGTTTCGCCGCGCTGAAACCGGAACTAGGGGTAGAGCATAAAAGGGGGCCCGACGGGGCCCCCTATTTTTTTGTGTTGGCACCTTGGACGCCCTTCCCACGCATGTAGATTGCTCGCCGTTATTGCCCATGTTGTAATACCCTCGGTTCTCAAGCACCCTCTCATCTATGGGATTTGATGGCGCTCCGTTTGTCCTGATCGCGTTCCTTTTCGTGATTGGTGTCCCCGTCCTATCCATTGTCGCGTACGTGCGTGTGAACGCCGTAAAACGCAGCGTCGAGTCGGACGCAGCTCTCTTGATTCGCCGGATCTATGCGCTCGAGCAGCAGATGGCCCAGATCGAAAAGGGTCTGTCCGCGCTCGCCACTCCGGGAGCCGCGACTCCGCAGCGCGAAGCATCGCAGCCGCTGGCGTCCGCGCCTGTTGTGCGTCCAGCCACAGCGCCGTCACCCGCCCCAGCCATGCCGCCACCTTCCGCTCACGCCGCGCCGCCTCCGTGGCCCACGCACCAGCCCGCGCCAATCCCCGAACACCCGCGGGTCCTTTCGCAGCCCGCATACAGCGCCCCATCGGCGGCCCGCACCGATGACGGCGGAAATTTTGAAGCCATCTTCGCCGGGCGCTGGCTGAATTACGTCGGCATCATGGCCCTGCTCTTCGCGGTCACCTTTTTCTTGAAATACGCGTTCGACAATAACTGGGTGGGGCCACGCGGACGTGTGGGAATCGGCCTGCTCGCCGGAAGCGCTCTCTATCCCTGGAGTCACCGCCTGCTCGACCGCGGCTACAAATATTTTTCAGAGGGCATCGCGGGCCTGGGCGCGGCCGTACTGTATCTCTCACTGTGGGCCGGCTGGCACTACTACCACATTTTTTCGCAGTCCGAAGCCTTCGCGCTGATGATCGTGGTTACCGCCGTGACGCTGGTGGTTGCTGTCGGCCGTAACTCCGAACGCATCGCGTTTCTCGCGCTGGTCGGCGGCCTGCTCACACCGATTCTGGTGAGCACCGGTGAAAACCACGAGGTTTCTCTCTTCACCTACCTCGCGATTCTCGGCGTGGGCGTCCTGGCCATTGCCTGGGTGCGCGACTGGAAATCGCTGCCGCCCGTGCAATTTCTGGCGACGCTGGTTTATTTCTGGGGTTGGTACAGCGATTTTTACAGCGCGGATCAACTGGCCGTCACGGTCTTCTTCGCAACCGTGTTTTTTGTCCTCTTCGCCGCGTTGCCGCTGGTGCGCAGTTGGCGCGATGGCGAGCTATCCGGCCTCGAAGCTGCCCTCGTGCTGGTCAATTCACTCGCGTACCTGGTCGCCCTGCGCGTGATGTTATGGCCGGACAATCGCTGGGCCTTGACGGTCGCCGTGCTGGCGCTGGCCGCCGTGCATCTCGCCGCCGAGCGCATGCTGCCGGAAAAGCGCGGCACGGATTTGCGCCTGGCGCGCATCATATACGCCGGCCTGGCTTTGACGTTCGTCACGCTCGCGATTCCCATCCGTCTGGACGGCCGATGGATCACCATCGCCTGGGCCGTGCAAGGCGCTGTGCTCATCTGGAGCGGCTTGCGCGCCCGCTTCGCCGCGCTGCGTTGGGCTGGCCTGCTTCTGTTTGCGATCGTAGCCGGGCGCCTCGCCCTGATTTCGATTCCTGCCGATACTTTCTTGCTGAACGCGCGCTTCGCCACCTTCGCGATTTCCGTGGCTTGCTTCGTGCTCAGCTGTTATTTCGCTGCGACCAGCGATGAAGAGCTGGACGAGCAGGAAAGCATGAACTTCGTGATCACCGCGGTTGTTGCGAACGTTTTGGCGCTCGCCGCGTTCTCCATGGAAGTGTGGGATGTGTTCAAACGCATGCCGTCGCTGGGAATTGATCGCGGCCACGCGCAGCAACTGGCGCTTTCGATGCTTTGGCTGGTTTGGGCGCTGGGCTTGCTCGGCGTTGGATTGTGGAAGAAGTCGCAAACGATCCGCTGGCAAGCGCTGGTGCTGCTCGGCGTAGTGATTGTGAAGGTGTTCCTC